>JBJHDB010000034.1:0-13368 GCA_050486325.1 Nitriliruptoraceae bacterium
CGCCCGGGACGCCGAGGAGATCGACGCACGTGCGTCGATCGTCATGCCCGGGTTCGTCGATGCGCACCACCATGCTTGGACGTCGCTGCTGCGCAACCGTCGCATGTCGGCGACGTCCGATGATGCCCACGATGCCGCATACCTGGCGGAGATGACCCCGGATGACGTGTACGCGTCGACGTTGCTCGGCCTGTTGAGCGCGATCGGTACGGGGACCACCACGCTCGTCGACTGGTCACCGACCCACCGCACCGCAGCGCACACCGACGCCAGCCTGCAGGCGCACCATGATGCCGGTATCCGCTCGGTGCTCGTCCACGTGGCAGACGGTGAAGCTGGTCTGGACGCCCTCGTCGGGCTGGCCGCGGACCGTGAACCGAACCCGATGGCCGCGCTGGCATTCGGCCACGACGGCCCGCTGGCTGGGGCGACCGAGACCATCGCGGCGACGTGGCAACGTGTCCGCGCTGCTGGGCTGCGCATCCACGTCCGTCCGAAAGGCTCGGGTCCGAACGGCCCGGATGGTGATGCAAGTGGTGTCGCTGCGGCCGTTTCGGCTGGCCTGCTCGGCGACGACGTGACGATCGTCCATTCGACGCACCTCGATGCGCGTGATCTCGACGCGATCGCCGAGTCCTCGGCCGGCCTGGTGCTCGCGTCGGCGACCGAGATGGTCACCGGCAGTGGTGTCCCCGACATCCAGGCGCTGCTGGACCGGTCGATCCGGCCGGGCATCGGCGTCGGGGACGAGCAGTGGTCCCCGGCCCAGATCTTCACCCAGATGCGCACGGTCCAGTCCGTGCAGCACGCCACGGTGTTCGACCTGAAGCTCGCCGGCAAAGCGGGCCTGCCACAGCTGTTGACCACCCGTGAAGTCATCAAGTACGCCACGATCGACGGTGCTCGGGCTGTCGGCCTCGACACCATCACCGGGTCGCTCGAGGTCGGCAAGCGCGCCGATCTGCTGATCCTCAGCACCGACGCGGTCAACATCAGCCCCGTCAACGATCCGATCGGCGCGGTCGTGTGGGGGATGGACCCGAGCAATGTCCGGTGGGTGTTCGTCGACGGCCTTGCACGGGTGCGTGACGGTGAGCTCGACGCCGACCTCGACGACGTTCGCCGTCGCGCACGAGCCGCAAGGGATCGGCTGTCGTCTGCCGTGTCGCCGTTGGCCACACCCATCGGAGGTAGCGCATGACCGCCGCCTCGCGTCCTCCCTCGTCGGCGTTGACGTCGTTCGTCGTCGCCTCGCGATATATGCCGGTCTACCTCGCTGTCGTGCTCCTGATCATCGTTGCGTGGATCTGGGCGCCAGCGACCCTGACGAGTGCGGCACTCGGCGCCATCGCGCCGTACGGAACGTTCCTCGCGATCGCCGCGCTCGGCCAGATGCTGGTGATCATGACCGGCGGCATCGACCTCAGCGTGCCAGGAATCTTCACCTTCGCGGGCCTGCTCGTGGTCGGCGTGGCACAAACCGACGACGATCGCATCTTCATCGCGGTGGTGACCGCAGTGTCGGCAGCGGCCGTCATCGGACTGCTCAACGGCCTGCTCATCGGCGGACTGAACCTCAATCCGCTGATCGTCACGCTCGCTGTGGGATCGATCACCGCAGGCCTGGCCAACCGGTACTACACGGCGACCGCGGTGCAGATGCAGGTTCCGCCGACCATGTACGCGTGGGCGTCGACCCGCACGTTCGGGCTCTCGTCCATCTTCTGGACCGGTGCGCTGATCACCATCACCATGGTGCTCGTGTTCCGGTTCACCGCCACCGGCCGGCGCTTCCAGTCGGTCGGGGCAAACCCTGTCGCCGCCAACGTGGCCGGACTTCGGGTCAACATCTACCGGATCGGCGCGTACGTCATCGCCGCAGTGCTCTACGCCGTGGCCGGCATCCTGCTCGCGGTGTTCCTCCGCAGCCCGAGCGTCACCTTCGGGGCGCCCTACCTGCTGGGACCGATCGCCGCGGTCGTCATCGGCGGAGCCTCGCTCACGGGCGGGTTGGCCAGCCCCCTGTCCACCTGGGTTGCCGCATTCTTCCTCGCCTCGCTCAATCAGATGATGCGGGTCATGGGGCTGCCGACCGCGCTGCAGTTCGTCGTGTTCGGCGCGGTGATCATCGGCGGAATGCTCGTGTCCGGCGACCGCATCATCCGCGCGGTCGAACACGCGCTGCGCGAACGGCGAGGAGGACGTACCCGCCCGGATCCTGACGACAGGACGGAACCTTCCGAGGCTGACCAGCGGATGTCACGTCGGCCACCGGTCGCCGACCGGTGAGCAAGCAGCCTCGGTGCAGACGAGAACGAAAGGAGTGTCACCGACGGCGGAGATCACTGTCCGGACCAACAGACCACGGTGGACACCTGCCAACAACGCACAAAGGGAGAGGGACATGAAACGCATACGAATCATCGGACTCACGGTCGCGCTTGCGCTCATCGTGGCCGCCTGCGGCGACGGAGACCCCGCGCCTGCCGAAGACACCACACCCGAAGCGCCGGCGGAAGAGCCTGCCGAGGCTCCCGACGACGCTGACGACGCACCGGCTGAGGGCATCGAGCAGTACGGCGAGTCGACCGACGCCGACCCCGCGCTCGTCGAACGCGCGCTCGGCCCCGTGGACGACGTGCCCGACATCGTGCTGGCATCGATCGCTCGAGCCGTGCAGGACCTCGACGAAGAAACCATCGAGATCGCACTCGACTGCTGGAACAACGTCGAATGTGACACCGGTACCGGCGGAGACGTCGTCATGGGTGTTGCCGACGGTGGACGACTCAACGTCTGGCGCCAGGTGACCCACATGGAGGCGATCCTGCAGGCGCTGACCTACCCCGAGATCGGCGCGATCGTCTCGCGTGACGCGCAGTGGAGCGAGGACCCGTCGGTTCCGGCGGGCGACATCCGGTTCCTCATCCAGCGTGGCGTGGACTTCATCATCGGATATCCCGACCACGGCATCGGCATCGCGGACGCGATCCTCGAAGCCGAGGCGGCCGGCATCCCCTACATCCCGTACTCGGCCGGTTGGGTCGGTCTGCCTGGCCAGGACGGTGCGTTGATCCCGGGCGAGGACTACCTGACGATCATCGGCGAGGACCTGTGCGCGCTCGGCAACAGCTTCTCCGAGGTGATCAACCGCGAGGTCGGTGAGGGCACCATCGGGGTCCTGGGTGGCACTCCGGGCAACGCGCTCTCGGCCGGGTGGCAGGCATGCCACCTCGAGTCGCTGAACGACGGGATCGAGCTGGTCGCCGAGCCGGCGGACACCTACTGGGTCAACGACATCGCCCTGCAGACCGTGCTCGGGTGGCTGTCGTCGGATCCGGACATCGCCGGGTTCACCTACGAGTACGCCGATGGCCTCTACACCGCACTCGACGCCTACGACACGCTGGGCATCGAGCTCGATGATCTGGTGATCGCGGTCCGCACCGACGAGCAGACGCTGTTCTGCGACTGGGTGGAGCGGGACAACCCGAACTACCAGATCTGGTTCTCGGCAGGCGGCAACTTCCAGTCGCGCATCGCGGTCACCGCCGGGATGATGCATCTGGCCGGAGCCGACATCGATGCGGAGATCGTGGTGCCGCACGTGATGCGCCAGGTCACCGCGGCCGACTGCGACGCCGACCGCGTCACGCCGACCGTGTCGGGAACCTCGCTGGTGCCCGATGAGGTGCTCGGCCGGATGTACGCCGGCTGATGGCACACCGTGATCCCCAGGAAGGCTCGACGGGCGAGGACCTAGTCCTCGAGATGCAGGGCGTCTCCCGGCAGTTCGGGGCGGTCCGTGCGCTGACGAACGTCAGCTTCGACTGCCGTGCCGGCGAGGTCCACGCACTCGTGGGCGAGAACGGGTCGGGCAAGTCGACCCTCCTGGGGATCGCGAGCGGATTCGTCGACCCCGATCGGGGCACGGTCCTGATCGGGGGTCGGCGCCTGCGCACGGATTCACCGGCGTTGGCGCGCCGGCTCGGGCTGGCCACCGCCTACCAGGACACCTCGCTCGTCCTGGCCGAGCCGGTCAAGAACAACCTCTACCTGACTGCCTCACCTGAGCAGCGTCCGCCGTACTGGCGGCGCAAGAAATGGGCCCGTCGCTTGCTGGCGGAACTCGACCTGGACATGGAGCTGTTCCCAGACGCACCGGCGGGCGCCCTCACGATGGCCGAACGCCAGCTGTTCGAGGTCGCCAAGGCGCTGGCCTCCGACCCGAAGGTGCTGCTGCTCGACGAGCCGACCACCGCGCTCGGCCCCAACGAGGTCGATTCGCTGCATCGTGCCGTCGACGCACTGCGCCGGCGCGGGGTGGGGATCGTCTACGTCAGCCACCGGCTTCCCGAGGTGCTCGAGATCGCTGATCGGGTCACGGTTCTGCGCGACGGTGAAGCGCGCGGGACTTTCGAGACCGGCGAGACCGACGAGGATGCGCTCGTCGAGCTCATCGTCGGGCGGCCGTTCGATGCCGCCTTCCCGAGCCGGTCCGCCCCGGCCGAACGCCAGAACGTGCTCGAGGTCGATGGGCTGCAGGGCCAGGCATTCGGCCCGGTGAGTTTCACACTCGAGCGCGGCGAGGTGGTGGGCATCGCTGGCGCCGAAGGCAACGGGCAACCGCAGCTGTTCGACACGCTCGCGGGGCGGGTTCCTCCCAAAGCGGGTCGCATCGTGTGTGACGGCCGAGAGCTGTCGCTGGTGTCGACGCGCGAGGCGGTGCGCGCCGGGATCGTGCTCCTGCCTGGGGACCGGAAGGGCCAGGCACTGATGCCGGTGCTCGGCGTGCGTGTGAACACCACCATCCAGTCGTTGAGCCGCTTCGCGCCGCTGGGCTTCATCCGACGCCGAGCGGAACGTGGTGCGGTTCGCCATCTCGTAGACCGTCTCCGCGTGCGCACGCCTTCGTTGGAGCAGCCGGTCGAGTTCCTGTCGGGCGGCAACCAGCAGAAGGTGTCCGTCTCACGGACGTTCCTGCGTGAGCCCGCCGTGATCCTGGCCTACGAGCCGACACAGGGTGTGGACGTCGGGTCACGGTTCGACATCTACGAGGCGCTCCGAGCGCGTGTCGACGACGGCGCTGCGCTGATGGTCAAGTCCAGTGACCCGCTCGAACTGTGCGGGTTGTGCGACCGGGTGCTGGTCATGTCGCGCGGTCAGATCGTCGAGGAGATACCAGGCGACGAGCTCGACGAACTGCGTATCGTCGAGGCGATCGTCCGTGGCCCCGGACTGTCCAGGAGCGGGCGTTCACCGCTGGGCGTCGCGATGCCCAAGGCGCCGACCTCGCAGGAGGCATCGTGAGCGACCGCCTTGACGCGGCCCGGCGCCTGGTGCGCAAGTGGCTGCGAAACGCCCGGGACAAGAACAAGTGGCGCAAGATCGTCAAGGTCCGGCTGTGGATGCCGGTAGCGCTGCAGATCGTGCTGATCATCGGGGTCGCCGCGTATGCCAACGCACAGTTCCCCGGGTTCCTGAACGCGGCAACCATCCGCAGCATCCTGGTGCTGGCGATCCCGTTGGCGCTCGTGGCGATGGCCCAGACCAACGCGCTGCTCGTCGGTTACCTCGATCTGTCGGTGGGTGCGGTCGTCAGCCTCGGCGTGGTGTCGGCATCCTTCCTGCTCGCCGCCGGCGCCAGCACCGGCCAGCTGCTGCTCGGCGTACTGGGGATCCTGTTGATCGGGATCATCGTCGGGCTGGTCAACGCCGGGCTGGTTCGAGGCGCGAAGATCCCGTCGATCATTGCCACACTGGCCACGCTGAGCATTCTCGATGGCATCTCGCTGAGCTTGCGGCCCACACCCGGGGGAACGGTCGACCGGGAGCTGACCGGCCTGCTGCTGTCAGGTGTCGGCCCGATCCCGATCGCGATGATCCTGGTCGTCGTCGGTGCGGTGCTCGCGGACGTCTGGCTGCACGGCAGTGGGTCGGGGCTGAACCTGCGCGCCACGGGTTTCGACGAGCGGTCCGCCAAGCGTGGGGGCATCCGCACCAACTACGTACGCGCGCGGGCGCTCGTGCTGTCGGCACTGCTGGCGACGATCGCGTCGTTCTTCGTCATGGCGCGCACCGGGGTGGGAAACGCGCAGATCGGTGCGAGCTACACGTTGAACAGTTTCACGGCCGCGGTGCTCGGTGGTGCGGCACTGACCGGTGGCAGGGCGACGTTCGTCGGCGCGACCGTCGCCTCGGTGCTGCTGGCTCTGATCATCAACATGCTGCCGTTCCTGGGGTTGAGCAGCGAGCACGGACTGATGATCATCGGGGTGCTCGTCCTGCTCGGCATCGCCCTGTTCCAGGTCGGCGACCTCAAGGAGCTCGTCAAGCGCAACTACAAGCGGGCACGACGACTTGTCGTCGGCAGCCGGATGGGCGCTGGCGTCGAGCTGCCGAGGTTCTACCCGCCCGAGGTCGACTTCTCGGTGGCTTCGAGGCAGCGGATCCTGATTCGCGGCGGGATCGTGCTGAGCCTCGACGAGGCGATCGGCGACATCAACGGAGGCGACGTGCTCATCGAAGCCGACCGGATCGTCGAGGTCGGCCGGAGCCTCGACGTCGCTGACGCCGAGGTGATCGACGCCACGGGGGCGATCGTCATGCCGGGCTTCGTGGACACCCACCGCCACATCTGGGAGGGCCCGCTGCGCAACATCGGCACGGACGTGCCTCTCGAAGGACGCACCAGCTACATCTCGTTCGTGCTCCACAAGCTCGCACCGGCGTTCCGTCCCGAAGACGCCTACGTCGGGAATCTGGTGTCGACGCTTGGAGCCATCGATGCGGGCATCACGACGCTGCTCGACTGGTCGCACATCCAGGGTTCGCCCGACCACACCGACGCCGTGGTCCAGGCGCTCGACGACTCCGGGATGCGCGCGGTGTTCGCCTACGGATTCCCGTGGTGGGGCAAGTGGGAGGAGCGCCAGCCGAGCTGGTTCGTCCGCGCCGCCACCGAGCATTTCAGCTCACGTGATCAGCGCCTCACGTTGGCGCTGGCCGCACCCGGTCCGGAGTTCGTCGACTTCGAGATCGCCCGGGACCACTGGAAGCTTGCGCGCGAGACCGGTGCCCGGATCACCGCTCACGTCGGTGTGGGCTCGTACGGCAGGGACGGCAAGCTCCAGGAGATGGGTGAGGCCGGCCTGCTCGGCCCCGACACCACCTACATCCACTGCACCACGCTCAACGACACCGAGATCCAGATGATCGTCGACACCGGAGGGACGGTGTCGATCGCTTCCCCGGTCGAGATGATGATGGGCCACGGCATGCCGCCGATCCAGAAGTTCCTCGATCGTGGGCTCGCGCCGAGCCTCAGCGTCGACGTCGAGACGAACGTTCCTGCCGACATGTTCAACCAGCTCCATTCGGTGCTGGCGCTGCAGCGCGGTCTCGCGCGACAGGCCGGACGGGAGCCGGTCAGCCCCCGGGACGTCCTGCGGTGGGCCACCGTCGAAGGCGCACGGGCGAACGGGCTCGACGACCGGGTCGGGACGCTCACACCCGGCAAGCGCGCCGACGTCATCGTGCTGCGTGCGGACCTGCTCAACGTGACGCCACTCAACGATCCCGCCACAGCGGTGGTCACGGGCATGGACACCCGCAACGTCGACACCGTGCTCGTCGACGGGCGCATACTCAAACGTGATGGGAAGCTGTGCCACGTCGACTGGCCGGCGGTGCGTCGTGCCGTCGACGCGGCCCGAGATCAGGTGATTGCCAGATCCGGTTTCAAGGTGCCGCGCATCTGAAATGACGAGTGGTCTTGCCTGGCGTTCTTCGGATCGGCGGTCCTCAGGCGTCCTCGACGACGAACCAGACGCCGACCGCGGGCTCGTCGCCCTCGTTGCGGTACAGATGCGGAGTACGGGAGGCGAACGAGAACGAGTCGCCGGCCTGTATCCGATGCTCGTCGAACGCCAGCGTCAGCGCGAGCTCACCCGAGACGAGAAAGCCGTATTCGGCGCCGGGATGGCGCATCAACTGCCCACTCGTCGATGACGCACTGCCGGGCGGGTAGGTCACCCGGAGGAATTCGACGGGAATCGACGGGACCTGGCCGAGCAGCTCCCAGGTGACACCGGACTCGAGCGTGAGCGACTCGCGCGTTTCGGGGGTGACGATCGGGCCGACACAGCGGCTTCGGTCCGTACCGAAGGTGCGTGTGCTGCCTGATGCCGCGGTCAGTGCGGCAAGGTGATCGTCGGTGCCCGGACCGCCTACGACGGCGGCAGGTTCCGGTGCGTGCTCACCGTTGCCCGTGCTGGCCGCGGGGTCGGTCTCGCCGGTGAAAAGCGCTTCGATCGGGATCGCCAGCGCGGTGGTTATCGCGTAGAGGGTGCTGACCGACGGCTGGCTCTTTCCCGTCTCGATTTGCGAGATCAGGCTCGCCGAGACACCGACTTCGCGTGCGAGCCCGCGGACCGTCCGTCCCTGGCGCACACGTTCGGCGCGGACGTGCTCACCGATCGGTGGCACGAATCCCTGGTCCACGGTCACCTCGGATCACCGGAAGTCTGCCTCAAGGCTAGCGCGCGGGGCGGTGCAACCCGGTGTCACGAGGCAAGATTGTACATCTTTGCTTGACGCACGTTCAGCCGGGTGCTTCAGTACGGTAAGCGTCACTGAACATCCGTGAACAGTGATCATTTGGGAACGCGCGACGAGCGCGGGAGGTGTGGGGCCATGGCCATCGCGACGTACGGTCCCAACGCGGTGGACTGGGAGCAGCGGGTCGACTACCCGCGCCTACGCACGGAGCGCCTTGCCCGGCTCGAAGCTCAGCTCGAAGCATCCGATCTCGGTGCGCTGCTGACGTTCGACTTCGCCAACATCCGCTACATGACCTCGACCCACATCGGCACGTGGGCGATGGACAAGCTGATCCGGTTCGCGCTGCTGCCGCGCGGCGGCGCTCCGGTGGTATGGGACTTCGGTTCGGCCGCAAAGCACCATCAGCTCTACAACCCGTGGCTCGACGGCGACGAGCGGGCACGGGCCGGGATCTCGACCTTGCGCGGAGCGTTCCACCCGGACGCCAACCTCGCGGCCGATGTCGCATCCAAGGTCGCCGAGGTGCTGCGTGAGCATGGCTTGGCCGGTCAACCGGTCGGGGTCGACGTCGTGGAGATGCCGGTGCTCGCCGCTCTTGCCGCCGAAGGACTCGAGGTCGTCGACGGCCAGCAGGTCTTCCTCGAGGCGCGGCGGATCAAGACCGTCGACGAGATCTCCCTGCTGACCCAGGCGTGTTCGATGGTCGACGCCGCCTACGAAGAGCTGTACGCCGCATTGCGTCCGGGCATCCGGGAGAACGAGTGCGTCGGCCTGGTCAGCAAGGTGCTCTACGACCTCGGCAGCGAGTACGTCGAAGGGGTGAACGCGATCTCCGGTGAGCGGTGCTCACCGCATCCGCACGTCTACAGCGACCGTGTGCTGCGTCCGGGCGACCCGGCGTTCTTCGACATCCTGCACAGCTACATGGGCTACCGAACCTGCTATTACCGCACCTTCGCGGTCGGCAGCGCCTCACCCGCCCAGCGTGACGCCTACGTGCGGTGCCGGGAGTACATGGACCAGGCGATCGCACTGGTGCGGCCGGGGGTGACCACCGCCGACATCGTCGAGGTGTGGCCCAAGGCCGAGGAGTTCGGCTTCCCGAGCGAGATGGCGGCGTTCGCCCTCCAGTACGGCCACGGCGTCGGCCTGTCGATCTGGGAGAAACCAATCTTCTCGCGGCTGGTCTCCTTCGACCATCCCGAAACGCTCGAAGAGGGGATGGTGTTCGCCCTGGAGACCTACTGGCCCGCCTCGGACGGCTGGTCGGCCGCGCGCATCGAGGAAGAGGTCGTGGTCACCGCAACCGGGTGCGAGGTGATCACCCGGTTCCCGGCTGAGGATCTGTTGGTCGCCGGCCGCAAGTACTGGACGGTGGGCGGGGAGCTCAACACGTTGCGCGAATCCGAGTCACACCTGAACACGCCGGCCGGCTCCCGCGCCGTCGGCCGCGACGCGGGCTGAGCGCACACGATGGCCGAGACCGCGGCACGCCAGATCGACACCGCCGCTCTGCGGGATCTGTACGAGCAGATGCTCGTCATCCGCGCGACCGAGCAGGCCGCCTATGACCTGTTCATGCAGGGAAAGGTCAAGGGGACCACTCACCTGGCGGCTGGCCACGAGGCCGTCGCGGTGGGTGCGAGCGCCGCGCTGCGCGACGACGACACGGTCTTCGCCACCTACCGTGGCCATCACCATGTGATCGCGCGGGGCGCGACCCCGGAAGCGTGCCTGGCCGAACTGATGAGCAAGTCCACCGGCTTGAGCGCCGGCAAGGGCGGCTCGATGCACCTCACCCACGTCGAAGGGGGGATGCTCGGCTCGTACGCGATCGTCGGGGCGCACCTGCCGATGGCCGCCGGTGCGGCCTGGTCGGCGCGCATCCGGGGGACCGACCAGGTGTCGGTGGCGTTCTTCGGCGACGGGGCGACCAACATCGGGGCGTTCCACGAAGCGCTCAACCTCGCAGCGGTGTGGTCGCTACCGGTGATATTCGTCTGCGAGAACAACCTCTACATGGAGTACACCCCGATCGCGTCGGTCACCTCGGTGCCTCATCCCGCCGCTGACCGTGCTCCGGCGCACGGCATCCCCGCCGAAGTCATCGACGGCAACGACGTCGTCGTCGTCCACGACGCGATGGCCCGTGCGGTCGCCCGTGCGCGTGCCGGCGATGGCCCGACGGTGATCGAGGCCGAGACCTATCGCCACTTCGGTCACAGCCGTACCGACCCGGCCAAGTACCGGCCACAGGACGAGGTCGATGCGTGGATGGCGCGTGACCCGTTGATCCTGGCGCGCGAACGCCTCACCGCCGACGGTGTGGACGCCGCCGACCTCGACGAGATCGTTGCGCGCGCCCAACGTCTCGTCGACGACGCGATCGCAGCAGCCGATGCGGCTGAATCGGCCGATCCGGCCGAAGCGCTCACCGACGTCTGGGCCGACGGAGGGTCGACGTGGCGGACCTGATCACCTACCGGGCGGCGGTCGCCGAAGGCATCGCGCGTGAGATGCGCCGCGATTCGACCGTGGTCTGTCTCGGTGAGGACATCGGCGCCGCCGAGGGCGTGTTCAAGACCATGGTTGGCGTCCACGCCGAGTTCGGTTCCGAGCGGGTGTGGGACACGCCGATCTCCGAGGAGGCGATCGTCGGCGCGGCCATGGGCGCGGCGATGACCGGTCTGCGGCCGGTGGCCGAGATAATGTTCTCCGACTTCCTCGCATGCTGCTGGGATTACGTCGCCAACGAGATCCCCAAGGTCCGCTACATGACCGGCGGACAGGTGACCGTTCCCCTGGTGATCCGCACCGCCAACGGTGGTGGGCTCGGATTCGGTGCCCAGCACTCCCAGGCCGTGGAGAACTGGGCGTTGACCGTGCCGGGCCTGAAGATCGCCGCCCCGTCGACGCCCGCCGACGTCGTCGGCCTGATGGCGTCGGCGATCCGCAGCGACGACCCGGTCCTGATGTTCGAGCACAAGGGCCTGTTCGCCACCAAGGGCGAGCCGGCGCCGGACGGTCACGTCGTCGAACTCGGGAGTGCATCGACGGTGCGAGCGGGCAGCGACATCACGATCGTTGCGCTGGCCTACACGGTGCCGATGGCCCTCGAAGCGGCCGAGACGCTCGCTCAGGACGGCATCGACGCCGAGGTCATCGACCTGCGGTGCCTGATCCCGCTGGATGTCGCCACCGTGCTCAGCTCGGTCGAGTCGACCACGCGCCTGCTGATCGCCGAGGAGAATCCGTACCAGGGCGGGTGGGGCGCCACGGTCGCCTCGATCGTGGCCGACGAGGGTTTCGACCTGCTGGACGCACCGATCCGTCGTGTCGCAGCCGAGAACGTGCCCCTGCCGTTCGCCGACACCCTCGAAGAGGTCGTGCTCCCGACGGCCGACAAGATCGTCGCGGCGGCCCGCCAACTCACCGACTACTGAGCCATCCCGGATCGTCCGACCGCGTCGAGACCTCCACCGAACGACGACCCCGATCGTCACGGCGATACGGCGACGGGCAGCAACGCGACAAGCATCACGAGGAGGCGTACGGATGGCGACCGCACATCTGATCAGGCGCGCATCGGAGGCGAGCTACGAACCGGCAGGGGCGCTCGCGCCCGACGCCGTCGGTTACGGCCGCTGGTCGATCGTCGACGACACCACCGCGACGGTCCACACCGGGTTCGGGGTGTGTCGTATCGAAGCAACCGGCACGGTCCCCGCGCACGTGCACTCGTTCGAAGAGAGCGTCTACGTACTCGAAGGCGAGGTGTTGCTGCGCACGCCGGAAGCATCGGTGGTTCTGCGCAGCGGTGACTACGCGCTCGTCCCGATCGCGGTACCGCATTCGTTGCACGGCACGGGTGCCGCAGCACGGTGGGCGGAGATGCTGGCACCGGTGCCCAGGGCGGCCCACGATGCGGACACGTTCCGCGTCGCCGACCTGCCCGAGCATGCACCGGTCGCCGTCGACCCACGCGACCCGCGCACCCGTTCGTTCGGCTCGATCTCCAAGGATCACATGGATCCGTCCCGGCAGTCGCAGGACCTTCTGGCCGTCTCGGCCAGCATGCGCACGGCGCTGCTGGTCTACAGCGGAATCACCGTGAAGATGATGGTCGATGCCGACCTGGGGGCGGTCATGTCGACGATGTTCATGGTCCAGTACGAGCAGGGCGGAGCCGCCGGCGCGCACGACCACCCGCTCGAAGAGACCTACCTCATCCTCGAAGGCAACGTGCACGCGAGGTTCGACGACGTGACGACGGTGCTTAAACCCGGTGACGTCGCCTGGGCGGGTGCCGGATGCGTCCATGCGTTCTCGGCGCCCGACGGGCCGGTCCGGTGGCTCGAAACCCAGGCGCCCCAGCCCCCTTCCCGATACTCGTACCGATTCGTCCGCGACTGGGACTACCTCCGTGAACGGCTCGACGAAAGGAACACCGATGACTGAACGCACTCTCGTGATCGTCGGAGGCACCGGCGGCATCGGGCTCGAACTGGCCAAGAAGGCCGCTGCGCGTGGCGAACAGGTGGTGATCACCGGCCGCGACCAGGCACGTAGCGAACAGGTGGCCGCGGCTGTCGGAGACCGTGTCCGTGGCATCGGGATCGACCTGACGCGACCGGAGTCGCTGGCTGCGCCGCTGGCCGACATCGAACGGGTCGACGGAATGGTGCTGAGCGCTGTCGAACGCGACGACAACCATGTCGCCGACTACGACATCGAAGGCGCTACCAAGCTCGTGCTTCTCAAGCTCGTCGGCTACACCGAGGTGATCCACACACTGCTGCCGCGGAT
>JBJHDB010000035.1:0-13226 GCA_050486325.1 Nitriliruptoraceae bacterium
GAACTGGGCGCGTGCGGAGCTGATCGAGGTGCTCCAGGCGGCTCGGGACCGGGTCGAGCCACCGTGCCCGTACGTGCCGGCCTGCGGAGGCTGCGACCTCCAGCACATCGCACCCGACGCGCAGCGAGGTCTCAAGACACGTGTCGTACGCGAACAGCTCGCCCGCATCGGCGGCGTGGCTGACGCACCGGTCGCCGACTGCCGCGCGGTCGGAGACGACCTCGGCTACCGGACCCATGCGCAGTTGCACGCCGGCGACGACGGCCGGCTGGGATTCCTGCGTGCGTCGAGTCACGACGTCGTCGCAGTCGACGTCTGCAAGGTGCTGACCGACGGTGCGCAGCAGCTGCGTGAGGAGGTAGGTGATTCCACCGGCGCTGCACGGGTCGCCGTGCGTGCACACACGTCCACGGGCACCGCTGCGGTGGTGCTCACACCAGGACCCGGTCCGCTCGAGCTTCCGGGCGGCGACTTCGCTCTCCTGCTCGAGCAGCCCGACGGTTCGACCGCGACGATGCGGGGGGACGGCGTGCTGGCCGAACGGGCCGGCGGGTTCACGTTCCGCTTCGACGCATCGACGTTCTTCCAGGTGAGCCCGGATGCCGCCGACGCGCTGATCGACACGGTGCTCGAGGCGGTCGGCCCGACCAGCGGCGCCCTGACGTGGGACCTGTACGCCGGGGTCGGGTTGCTGTCGGTCCCACTGGCCGCCGCTGGCGCCGAGGTCACCGCTGTCGAGGGGCATGACAGCGCCGCCGACTGGGCCCGGCAGAACGCCACCGCGGCCGGCCTGGAGATCACGGTGGTCTCCGACGACGTCGCAACGTTCCTGGCCAGCGCACCCGATCCGCCGGACATCGTGGTGCTCGACCCTCCCCGCTCGGGTGCGCGTTCGGAGGTGATCGAGCGGATCGTGGCCGCGGCTCCGGCTCGGATCGTCTACGTGGCATGTGACGTCGCCGCACTGGCCCGCGACACGCGCCTGCTCACTGCCGGCGGCTTCCGGCTCGTAGGTGCCACCCCGCTCGACCTGTTCCCGATGACGCATCACGTCGAGGTTGTCGCGACGTTCACCCGGTGACCGCCGATCCACCCGGTGCATCGGCTTCGGTCCGCATACCGTGACAGGCCGGGCATCCATGGCGAGGAGGTTCGCCGGTGACACACGACCTGCACGCATACACCTACGTGGACGCGCCCTTCGATCTGATCACCCGGCTGCTCGCCGACGACACCGTGGCGGTGCTGCAGGAGGCAACCGACGACGCGGCGTCCGAAGCCGGCGGACTGTCCAGACGACTCGAGCTCGAGGTCGGCGGGTTCGCCGTCTCCAAGCAGGTCACCATCGACGTCGGCGTGTTCGAGCCGCGGGAGCTGACCAGTTCGGTGGTCGCCCTTTCGTGGCGGGCGGCACGGTTCGGCCTGCTGTTTCCGAAACTGACCGCCGAGTTGGAGGTCGCAGCGATCACCTTCGATCCGCCGCGCACCCAGCTGACGTTGTCGGGCAGCTATGAACCACCGCTCGGCGCGGTCGGCGCCGGGGCCGACCGTCTGCTGCTCCACCGGCTCGCCGACGCGACCGCGCACCGCTTCGTCCACCAGATCGCGGAACGTCTGCGCCACCTCGTCGACGAACTCCCCGCCGACGAGCGGGTCTGAACCGGCCGGGTCTGAACCGGCCGGGGCCGAACCGGCGGGACATCACCGCTCGGTGACCAGGCCCGCACCCGTGGTC
This sequence comes from Nitriliruptoraceae bacterium, assembly GCA_050486325.1. Classification (GTDB taxonomy): domain Bacteria; phylum Actinomycetota; class Nitriliruptoria; order Nitriliruptorales; family Nitriliruptoraceae; genus JBJHDB01. The sequence continues at coordinate 1,736 of JBJHDB010000035.1, forward strand.
GCCCAACGCTGCCCCCGAACACGCGCGACGAGCGAGATCAGCCGGACCACCATCATCGCCTGCACCGCCACCCACAAGCCGAAGAGGCCGCCGCCGAACGCCACGACGACCTGGCCGCTGACACCCCCGACGGCTGCGGCCACGATCGTCCACGTGCGCAGGTAGGCGAAGTCCTCCGCTCCCATCAGCACACCATCGAGCGCGAACACCGGCCCGTTGACGAGGTGTCCGAGCGCCGCGAACCACCACACGGCCGCGACCGCGGCCAGGACCTGTCCGTCGTCGGTCAGCAGCCGTGGGAGCACGCCCGCGCCGGCGAGCAGCAGCACGGCGACGACGACACCTCCGCCCACCCCCCACCAAAGCAGGTCGTTGCCGATACCTCGTGCCTCGTCGACGTCTGAGGCACCGAGCGCGGTGCCGACCATCGCCTGGCCGGCGATCGCGAAGCCGTCCATCAGGAACGAGATCAACAGGAACGTCTGGAACAGCACCTGGTGGCCTGCCGCGTCCACCACCCCGATCGATGCGGCGGCGGCGGTGATCGCGAGCAGGCCCGCGAGCAGCGCGCCGGTCCGCAGGAACAGGTCACGGCTGACCACGACCAGTGCCCTGAGCTGGGCGCGATCGGGCCAGCCGTGCCCGGTCATCTCCAGTCGCACCCGGGGAAGCAGCAGGGCGAAGACGAGCACCGTCAACGCCTCGGCAGCCACGGTCGCCCAGGCGGCGCCGGCCAGGCCGAATCCGAGCGGGAACACCAGGAGGACGGTCAGTCCCGCGTTGACGACGTTGGCGAGGGCGACCACGATCAGTGGTGTGCGCGTGTTGGACACGCCACGGAACGCCCCGTGGCCGACGTAGGCGAGCAGCAGCAGAGGCACACCGACAGCGCGAATCCTGAGGTAGGTGGTGCCCGGTTCGATCAGCTCGTCGACCGCGCCGAGGAGCCGCAGCAACTGTGGCGCGGCGATCAGCAGCAGTGCGCCGACGGCCACGCCGAGCACGATCGCGATCCGCACCGCATGCGCGACGCGTTGACCGGCCAGGTCACCCCGACCGGCACCGACGGCCCGAGCCACCGCGGAGGTGGTGCCGAACACCAGGAAGTTGAAGACCCACGACACGGTCGTCAGTACCGCAATCGCCAGGCCCATCGCGCCCAGCTCAGCGGCGCCCAGCCGACCCACGACCGCGGTGTCGAACAGGCCCATGAGCGGATCGGCGACGAGCGTGCCGATCGCGGGAACCGCCAGCGCGACCAGCCGGCGATGTCGTGCGGTTCGCCCGGTCAGTCGGCATCGACCTCGGTGACGAGATTGAGCTGCATCGCGGTCACGAACTGGGCCGGATCGGGGTCGAGGTCCGCTGCTTCACGCAGCTGCAGGTAAACGGACTCGACGTCGTCGAAGCTCGACCCTTCGTCCCAGCCCACGATCCAGCTGAACCGGTTCGCGTCTCGGTCCACCCAGGCGCCGACGACCTCGTAGCCGGCCTGGCGGCGCAGCGGAACGATCTGATGACGCCAGGCGTCGATGAACACATCGACGCTGCCGTCGGTGAGGTCGTAGACCCGCAGCTGCTTGTCGGCCATGGTCGGTAACCGCCTTCGGCTCGTCGTGAAGCGTCCAGTGGACACGAGCGATGCAGGCTAGCCACCGTCAACTCTCGGCGGCACGGGCGGACTCGACCGCTTCGAGTTCCAATCGGTCGCTCGCGTTCCACCACAGTGGAGCGAACACCGGCCGGACGGTCGCGACACATCGCGCGGTGGCGTGCTGGCCAGAGGTTGTCACTTCGCACCGGATATCTTCGAGTCCCCGGTCCTGGCCGGCGAGCGTCTGCAACGCACGTGCGCGTGCAGTGCCGCGGTCCGCTTCGAGCCGGATGGGGCCCTGACGGTAGTAGTGCTCGACGTCCAGGGCGGCTACCGCATCGTTGGCTGCCGCAGCAGCGAGGTCGGCGAGCCGGCGCTGGGCTGTGTAGGCCACGGCCGCATCGAGCGCGAGTGAGGACAGCAGCAGCACGACGAGCAGTGCCGCCGGAAACAACACGAGCGTGTTGCCGTCCTGTCCGCCCGGCCTTGGCACGCACCGGCGCGAGTCACCACCCACAGTCGACTCCAGACGGGAGACCGGAGCGGTAGGGGTCGATCACCTCGGTGTGCGACGACGACACCTCGTAGCTGGCCAGTCCGCCGAACACCGGCACGACCAGCGGCTGCACCCGGGTCGTCGCTCGGTAGCCGATGCTGGCGCAGCGCCGCTGATCGAGCGAGGTGGCGGCCTCGAGCTCGACTGCGTCGGCCTGACGTCCGTGGCCGGCGAACGCCCGGCGTCCGGCGGCGACCGCGGAAGCGTGCACGTCGACCCCGTAGGGCGCTTCGACGGCGACCCGGACCGCTTCACGTGCGGCCGCCGAGGTGGCGAACCGCGCGTCCACGACCGACCAGGCGTTGATCGCGACGATCGTGCCGAAGACGAACACGAGCACCCCGAACAGCAGCGCTTCGGCTCCGGCGATCATGCCTGCCTCACTTCGGACGTCCGGACGCATCACCGGATCCGTTCGGTGCGCACCGACGCGCTGCGCTCGATCGTGAGCCCGCCGCCGGACAGCACCCCACCGAACGCACGTGCCGGTGACGGCACAGCGAGGGCGATCGTGGTGGTATCCCCGTCGTCCCAGCACCGAACGGTCACCTCGGACGATTCTCCGATCCGACCGAGCCTCACCCGCGCGACCGCCGCAGCCTCGAGGCGACCGTCCGGCCCGGCCGCACCGCAGCCACGGCCCTCCGCAGCCGTATCACGGGCCGTGTCGAACGCCACTGCGGCCACCACCGACGTCGCATACAGATGGACCAGTGCCTGGCTGGACAACATCAGGAACGCGAGGAAGACCACGAGGCCGAACACCGCGGTGACCGGCGAAGACCCGTCCTGGCCCACCTGATGGTCATCCACCGATCCGCTGCACTTCGTGCTCGACACGTTCCGCAGCGTCCATCACGGTGCGACTGAACACGACGTACAGCGCCGCGCCGATGACCGCCATGATCAGTACGACGATGGCTGCGGAGATCACCCCTTCGCCTACCTGCCCCTGCATGACCCGTCGAATCCTCGACATGCTTCCCCCGTTCACTCGTGTTCGTGTCGCCGCCGGTCGCGGCGACATCCTCGTCGTCCGTGGCTGGTCATCCACCGATGAACCGTGCCAATGCCGCCGTGAACGGCACCCCGATGAAGATCGCACCGGGCAGCAGCGTCGCCACCGTGACCGGAATCCACACCTGTTGTCCACGCTTGTCGATGGTTGCGAGCAGATCCCGGTGCAGGTCACGTCGGATGTTGCGTGCTTCGGTGGCGATCAACCGGCCCAGGTCGCTCGACTGACGATCGAGTGAAAGCACACCGACGAACCTCTCGACGGCGTCGACGTGCGCCAACTCCGCCCACTCCAGCAGTGCCTGTTGCTCACCCACCCCTTGCCGAACGCGCGCGACGACCCGCGCGAGGTCCTGCGAGACAGCGCCCTTGCCGCGTTCTGCGATGCGCACCAGTGCGCCGGTGACCGAGTATCCGGATGCCAGCAGCATGCCGACCTGCTCCGCAACGACCGGCATCTGGCGGCGAACCGTCGAGCGGTGGCGGTCGGATGCGGCAGTCAGACGCTGCTCGACGAAGGCGAACGCGAGCAGCATCCCTCCGAAGGCCATCACGGCCGCAGCAGCAGCGGGTGACCGGATCGCGAGCGCGAACATTCCGCCGATGGCGAATCCGGCGAGCGACCAGCCGAGCTGGCGTACGCGGAACTCGGTCGCGTCGAGCTCGGCGTGGATGCGCCTGAGCTTGCGGTCGAGGTCGTCCTGACCGCCGAGAAGTCGGGCGAGGCGGGAGCCGGCGGTCCGCGCGATCGGGCCGATCGCATCACGGAAGGTGGCCACGGACAGCACGCCGCTGCGTCGCAACACATGCGCGCCGGCCGGTACGTACGGCCCGACCCGCTCGGCGATACCGCGCCGCTGGAACCAGCGGATGCTGCCGAACACGAGCGTCAATCCGGCCCATCCGCCGAGACCGCTGAGCACCAGCAGCACCCTCATGGCCGCACCTGCTCGGTAGCGCCACCGTTGGTCGTGCGCCGGCTGCCCTGCATCGGCTCGCGGTCCGAATCATGCGGATGCATCGTCGCTCCCGAACACGCGGACCTCCGTCGGCAGTCGCAGCAACTGGCTTGCCCACAGCCAGCAACCACCCATCAGGACGAACGCGACAAGTACGGCGACCTGACCCGACGGCGCTTCGAACGCCGCCCGACCATCGCCGATCGACAGTCCGACGAGGGCCATCCCCACCGGTACCAAGAGCACGAACACGCGGGCGAATCGGACTCCCGCCTGCTTCGCACGCGCATCCTTGCGGCCCTGGGCGTCCTGGAGCCGGTCCTCGACGAGGGCCCGCAGCCTGGTGTCGACCTCGCTCCCGCCCAGCTCGTGGGCCACAAGCAGGGTCTCGCACACGGTGTCGGCGGTCGGGTCTGCCAGCCGCGAGGTGAGCACGGCAACGGTCCGGTCGAAATCGGTCGACATCATCCATTCGCGCCGGGCCTCGGCGAAGGGCGGGCGCAGCTCTTCAGGCCCGCGTGACCCCACCTCCAGCAAGGCTTGCGGGATCGAACGTCCCAGGTTGGTCACCTGGATGCGGATCTCCTCGATCATCCGCGGCCAGGCGTCCCGGGCACGTTCGATCCGTCCCCGCCGACGGGCCCGTCCAGCAACGATCGGCACCGGCGTCGCGACGAGCCCCGCCACGATTGGAACGGCGACGCCGCCGTAGATCGCCCAGGCGACGAGTCCCGCGACCATTGCCACCACGACCTCGACACCGACGAACTCAGTCAGCCGCATTCCGTCCAACGACGCGTCGTCGAGCAGCCGTCGTGCTCTCGCCCGCACCGTGCCGCGACGTACCCGCCGCGATGGACCGAGGCCATCCCAGCCGAACACCATCGCCGTGTACAGCATGAACGCCCCGTAGGCAGCGAGTACCGCCAACCCGAATGCAACCAGCCCACCGTTCACCCTCGCCCCGCCCGCTGGTCGTGGTCGGGCAGGCGCCGATCGGCGCCGAGTACGCCTCTCAGGTCCTCGCCGATCGAGGCGAATCGCGACTCCAGACGCACCGGCAGGATGCCGGTCCAGCGCAGCGGCGCCCCAGGCCCGTCCCGTGTGAACAGCTCGGTGACGGTGAACGCCGCAGAGTCCGGACCGGTCTGCTGATCCTCGACCGAGATGATCTCGCGGACCTGGGGGACGCCATCGATCCGGTCACAGTGCACGACGACGTCCACGGCCTCGGTGACGAGCGCGTTCAGGGCGCTCAACGGGAGCTCCGAGCGAGTGTCGGCGAGCTGACAGATGAAGCGGAGTCGAGACAGGGCCTGGCGGGCGGAGGCGGCGTGAATGGTCGTGTACCCCGCAACACCAGACGACAGGGTCAGCAACAGGGGGAGCGCTTCTCGATCGCGCACCTCGCCGACGATCGCCACGTCCGGTGCCATCCGGAGGAAGCCGGTCACCAGTCGCCGAAGGTCGACGCCGTCCCGGTCGCTCCGAGCCGCCCGGGTCTGCATCGACGCGACGTTGGGCAAGGGCACGTCGACTTCGAACACCTCTTCGGCGGTCACCACGCGCAGCGTCGGGTCGAGCTCGGCAGCACAGCACGACAGCAGCGTGGTCTTGCCGGCACCTGGCCGTCCAGCGAAGATCATGCTGGCTCGTGCGCTGACTGCGGCTCGCAGGAACGTCGCCGCATGGTCGTCGAGCATCCCGGCGGCGACCAGTTCGTCGAGGTCCCGAAATCCGAGCCCGGTAAACCTGCGGATGTTGACCAGCAGGTTCGATCCTCGGCCGATGTCGCCGTGGACGATGTGCATCCGGGCACCGTCGTCGAGCTGCGCGTCCTGCAGGCCCTCTGCCGGGTCGAGCTTGCGGTGCGACCGTGACGCGTCGTGGAGGATCTTGGTCAGCGTGCGCACGACGTGTTCGTTGTCGTGGAACGCCTCGTGGTGATATCCCGACATCCCCTGATGACGTTTGACGAAGATCTCGTCGGGAGCGTTGATCATGATCTCCCACACATCGTCGTCGGCGAGCAGCGATTGCAGGGGGCCGTAGGCGAGCAGGTTGCGTTCGGCGCGCTCGATCACCCGGGCCGGATCGCCGAGCCCGAACGGTCGCCGCCCGTGCCGGACGTCTTCCTCCCAGGCGGCGACCTCTTCGGCGATGAAGGTCCTCAAGCGGTCGGCAGCGTCATGGCCGGACGCGTCAAGTCGTTCCCGTTCGGCCCGCCGGAGCACCGCCTGTTCGATCGTCGCGAGTGGTGAGCCGGATTCCGTCCCGTCGATCCCGTCGCGCCCGACGGTTGACGTCGCATCTGCTGTGTGCCCGCCGGGCATCGGGTCACCCTCCCGCTGCTCGCCGTTGCGCCTGTTTCGACCGGTGGCCATCATCGATCTCCCGCGTCCGGTGACATCCCGAGCGACCCGGGACGCACCGGGACTGGCGCGACAACCGCCTCGTCGCTCACCCGGAAACCGCGTTGACGGAGCACCCGACGGCACGTCTCGGCCAGGAGCTGCGGCGATGGCCCGGGCAGGCGTCGACCGTCGCGCAGTGCCGGCTCGAGGTCACGATCAGGCAGGTGCACCGGGGCGGGCACCGCCGCACCGTCGATGCCGGGTCGTGCACGAACGAGTTCACGAAGTGCCACGTCGGTCTGTCGGCGGCGCGAGCGACGGGGCGCACGATTGAGAACCGGCACCTGCCGATCCGACGGCACTCCAGCGTCAGCAAGCTCGCCCATCGTGCGAACCAGCGCGTGGAGTCCTTTGGTCGACGGCTCGCCCACGACAAGGACGAGGTCGGCGCGGTCGAAGGTGGTCCGTGCAAGAACGTGCCGTTCGGCGACGTCGTCGGAGCCGGTGTCGGTTCCTTCGGTGTCCGCCTCGACATCGACGACGAGCACGTCGACCAGCGATGTCAGCGCATCGACAGTCGCCGCGACCGCGTGCGTCCGAAGCATCAACCAGTGCCGTGGCCGACGCAGTCCCAGCACCAGCCGGTACCCCCGGTCGGCGACCTCGAAGGTCTGCGCGGCAACGTCTTCAGGGGACGGGTTGGCCACGCGATGCGCCTCGACGAGCTCCTGGATGCCTGGCACCGTCACGCGCGAGTCGTGCAGCATCGCCTGGTCGGCATACCGGCACAGGTCGGCGAGCATCACCGCAGGCTTCGGGCGATCGTCCCGTGGCCGCCGACGGATCGTCCAGCGCCGGTCGTGCCCGGGAGTGGCCAGTCCCTGGGCCAAGGCCATCGCGCACACCGATGCGCCGGTGCCGCCCGAACCGGTGACCGCGACGACCACCCCCCGGCGCGGTGCAACCTCACGGTCGATCGAGGACGGCTGCGGGACCCCGACCTCCCCGATCGGCCGTGCGTGTGCCTCCAGCAGAGCCAGCAGCTCGTCACGGGAGAACCTGTCGGCGACGACAGCGTCAGCGCCGAGCTCGATCCATCGGCCACGGTCCGCAGCAGCATCGACGACCACCAGCGTGCAGTCGGCCGCACCGACCTGGGCGATCAGGTCGCGGTCGAGCCCGTGCACCCCGGCGTCCACGATCGCCGCGGAGTAGGGCCGTCCCGTCGCCAGCCGCACCGCGAGCTCGTCGGGCGACACGCACCGCACGAACTCCACGGGCACGACCGCTGCCGACGCCCATCGGCCGACAGCGGCGAACCAACCCGAACGGGCCGGAGCCAATCCGAGGACCACGTAATGCTCACCCATCGACGTTCTCCCCCGCCTGGGTCGACCCGGCGGGCGGTCCCACTCCCGTGGCGTCACCCGGCCCGCCTGCCGGCGTGCCGGTAACAACCGGTGGGACCCCGTCGAAGTCGGGGACCCCTTCGTCGGGAATCGGCACGACCGGCGGTGGTGGCAGGTCCGGCCGATAGAAGCCGGGATCCTCGTCGTCGCCACCGGTCGGGGGTGCGCTCAGAAAGACCGACGCGGTCCGAACCGCATGGCCCAGCGCCATGACATCGCCGGGCGATTCGACCGCGACGGTGAGCACGAGTTCGGTCGTGCCGATGCCGCCGTCGTCACGCGCGGTCACGTCGAGGACGGGGACGTCGCGAACGACGTACTCGGTGTAGGCATCCTGCCCACGGGTGTAGGTCGCCACGATGTCGACCGCACGACCGGTCGCAAGCGCGCCACCCAGCGCGTCACGACGCGCGATCGCGAACGACACGACGTGGGTACCCGGATGTTCGGTCGCGTCGATGAACGTCGCGTGCTGCGCGAGGGCGCCGTCGTCTACCGGGCCCACCGCCACGGTGCCGACCAGCATGTCCAGTTCGGCCTCCGCAACCGCGGTTCGTGCCTGATCGGCGGGAAGATCCATGGCGACCGAGGCGAAGTTCGCCGTCACGGCAGCGCGGTCCTCGATGATGGTTCCCGGCGCGAGTGGTTGGGCGGCGACGAGATATCGAGTCGACGGCGTCGCAGACGCGTCGAGGTAGGCCGCAAACACACCGACGGCAGCACCAGCGACGAGCAGCGCCCCCGCGACGGCACGCCCCGTCGGCAACGCATGGTGGCGACGCAGCGGGCGGCCACGCGGCGTATCACCGTCGCCACGAGACATCGCGGGCTCTCCCGTCGGGTCCGCCGCCACCGATTCCGTCGGCGTCATCGACTCGCCTCCCCGTCGTTGGTATCCGTCACGCATGGCGATCCCCCGCCCACCGTGAACCGCATTTCCTGTCGCAAGTAACCGCGGTATCGTTCGAACGAAGGAAAGGTCACGAAATGGCTCGTGAAATGATCGAATGGCTGAGCACGAAGGAAGCGGCGGGCCGGCTCGGGATCACCACCCGCACGCTGTACCGACTGATCGATGAGGGGAGCATTCCCGCCTACCGGATCGGCCGGGTGCTGCGCCTGCAGGCGACCGATATCGACGCCTTCGTCGACGCGTCCCGAGTCGAACCTGGCCAGCTCGGTCACCTCTATACCGAGCCCGTTCGAGGCGGGGAGAAGACCTGAGGTCGCTTCGGCCGTCACGACGCATCCTCCGCGGCGACCTCACAGATCGCGTTGAGAGGCACGTAGCTCGTGACCTCGTGACCGGATCGTGTCGATCGTGACCGCACGGTGACGAGGTCTTCGCCAACTGCCGTGAGCACGCCGTGCAGCAGATCGTCGGCCCCCTCGACCGCGATCGTCACCATCGAGCGCTTCTCTGCCAACCGACCGAGCGCTTCGACCAGCCGAACCGGATCGGATGGGCCGCGGTCACCATCAGCGTCGGGACGAGGCACCCCCGGCTCGGGTCGAACCACACGAACCGATGCGAGCGAGACGAGGACACGACCGTGACCGCCACGGTCGAACGCGAGGTGATCGACACCAACGGCGCCGACGGTGCCGCGGTGGTAGCGGCCACCGCCGACCACCAGTACGACCGGGGTCTGGCGTTGCGCAACGTCGTGCAGCGTGCCGGTGAGCGTCGCGAGGTCACGCTGCTGGGCGTGCCGCTCGTGCCGCATGGTCCGACGGAGAACGGCCAGCTCTTCGTGTGCACGGTCGCGGAGTTCGACCAGCGGGTCCGGTGATTCCCGTCCACTCATGGCCGTCCCGGACGGCAGTGGCGCCGCACACGCCAACACGAGGCGGCCACGTTGCCAACCATCACCGCGACGAGCAACGACCACACGGCAGCCATGACCACCGATGCAGGGTCACCCAGGGCGAGCCAGGTCACGGGGTCGTCGAAGGCCCGATTGGGCGGCGCCAGTCGTGGCACTCCAAGCGTGACACCGCCCAGGGCGACGGCCGTCGCGGTCAGCCTGGTTCGTGCGGCTGGCGCTGTGCGCCGGTGTGATCGAAAGCCATGACGATCCGAATGCATACCGCCCCCGTGTTCCCCCGTGCCCGCGCCCGTGCCCGCGCCCCGCAGGCAGCCCCGTGCATTCCCAAGTGCCCCGTGCGTCGCAGCACCTTACGGCGACGAACCGATCGGCCCGGGACCGCAATCTCCGACCTGTGGAAACACCGGTGTTCGCGCTGGGGTGAACGCTAGGTCGACCCGACCTCACGCTCATGGGCGGCCAGCGACCACCTCCGCGCGTCACTGGCCCCGCGGCCCAGGCGCGGGTCCTTGCTGCCGAAGATCATCGCGACGGTGGCGGTGCGTGCCCGGCAGGCCGCACCGCCACCACGGTCAGTCGCCGCTGACGAAGAACCGCCACTCGCCGTCCATCGAGATGCCGGCACGCCACCCGAGGTAGCCGACCTCGCCGCGGTACGCCGCGAGCTCGTCGGACGTGAGCCAGGTCAGCTCCGCCCAGGCGTCGTCACCGGTGTGCTCGTCGTTGCCGGTGGTCACCTGTGGCCACACCACGATCTCGCCGCCGTCGGCAACGGCCGGCGTCGTGGCAAGAACCTGAGCGAGCCGCAGGAACGGCTCCTCACCGGCCTCCTCGAGATCCCACCAATAGCCGATCGCGTCGCCCTCGGCCCCGAACGAGTAGGTGAACATGTCCGACTCGGTCAGGGCGGTGTGGAGCAGTTGTTCGTCACAGCGCAGCGCCGCATCGATCAGGAAGTCGCGAAGGGCGACGACCTCGTCGGGCAGGTCGGAAAGGTCGGGGGCGTCGATCGCCGCACCCGCTGCCGAGCAGTCACCGGCGGCATCCGGTTCGGGGGCCGGCGCTGGGTCGGGTTCGGGCGCTTCCTCGGAAGGTTCTTCGGCTGGTGCCGGTTCGGGCGCCTCTTCGACAGGTTCGGGCTGCGGCGCTTCGTCGGGAGTCGACGAGCATGCGCCTGCAAGGACCGCGAGCGTCAACAGCATCGCGGCGGTGCGTCGCACGGGTGTGCCGACACGGGTTCGGTGGGAACTCATCTGGACCATGATCCGATCGTCTGAAGTCTGCGACGCGATTCGCCGCACGACGGGTAGGACGGTACGGACGACGGTTGGTTGCGCACCGTGGCCGAAAGTGCACGACTCGTCAGGTGACGGCGGTCCCCGGTTCGAACTCGAACTTGATCTGGGCCAGCTGCTGGTGCTCGCCCGGCACGGCTACCGGATAGTCCCCGCTGAAACATGCCGTGCACAGGGCGTCGGCAGCGGTCGGAACGGCATCGATGAGCGCGTCGAGCGCGATGTAGTGCAGCGAATCGGCGCCGATGAAGTCCCGGATGGCATCCACGTCGAGGTCGGCGCCGACGAGCTCGGCGCGGGTCGCCATGTCGATCCCGTAATAGCATGGGTGGGCGATCGGCGGCGAGGTGATGCGCAGATGCACCTCGGCGGCGCCAGCGGACCGCAGCATTTCGACGAGCTGCCGTGCGGTGTTGCCGCGCACGATGGAATCGTCTACGACGACCAGCCGGCGCCCTTCGACGACCTCACGCACCGG
>JBJHDB010000036.1:0-12816 GCA_050486325.1 Nitriliruptoraceae bacterium
GCCATCAGCGCAGCAGCTGACTCGACCAACCGGGAGTAGATGGCGCGGGACTGTGTCCCGTCACACGGTGCGTCGCAACGCCCGATCGCTTTCAGCATGCATGCGGCGTGATCCTGCGCGGCACGCAAGCGGTCGTTGCAGGTGCGCAGACCCAGCTGACGGGTCATCGCCTCGGCGACGATCAACGCGCGAGACCGTGACGGGAACGGTCCGAGGACGTGACGGTGCTTGGGCCCGGGCTGACGCACGACCGACAACCGGGGAAAGGGCTCGTCGGTGAGCGCGAGGTACACCGCCGGGGCAGGATGGGTCGACCGACGGTTGTAGCGGGGTCGGTGTGTACGGATCGCACGGAGCTCGCGGATCTCGGCTTCGAGCACTGTCGGGGTCACGGTCCAGTGGACCCGTTCGGTATCGCGAACCAGCTGTTCGACGTGTCGGCGAGGGTCACTGGTGAAGTAGGTGCGAAGCCGTGACCGCAGGTCGGTGGCCTTGCCGACGTAGAGCACCTCGCCGTCGGGTCCGACGAATCGATAGATCCCGCAAGCCGCCGGTGCCTGGCGCACCAGCTGCATCCGCCGGAACCGCCGTGACGAACGTGCATGTTCCAGCGCGACGAGGTCCTCAAGGGTGGTCGCACCCAGTGGTCCGGCGCGTTCGAGCAGGGCATGCAACACGTCGACCGTTGCCCGAGCGTCGGTAAGCGCGCGATGGTCGGGCCGGACCCGGGCACCGAGGTGTCGTGCGAGTGTGGCCAGCCGGACGTCCCGAAGTTCGTCCCGCAGCAGCCGTCGTGCCAATCGCGCGGTGTCCACCACCCGTGGTTCGTACGGTGGATGGCCCGCCCGTGCAAGTGACGCACGGAGGAACGACAGGTCGAACCGGGCGTTGTGTGCCACGAACACGCCGTCACCCAGGAACTCGAGCAGGATGTCGAGGAGTTCCTCGATGCGCGGCGCGGAGCGGACCATCGACTGGGAGATACCGGTGAGCGCAGTGATCGATGCCGGTACCGGCACCGGTGGCCGGACCAGCGTTGCGAACTCGCCCAGTCGTTCGCCGCCACGGACCTTGACCGCACCGATCTCGGTGATCGCATCGGTGTCAGGACGCAATCCGGTGGTCTCGAGGTCGAGCACGACGAAGGTCGTTTCGATCAACGGGATGCCCAGGGAGGCGAATGATGGTTGGTGGTAGTCCCGCCGCCGCGGACGAGGGTCTAGCCCAGGATGCTTCGTTCGATCCGGTGTGCCGGTGGACGGACCCAGAGCCATCACCGTCCTTGTGCGTGATCGTCACGGATGTCATCGACGTCGCCTGGACAACCGACGGATATGCCAGGCACTCGTCGTCACCGTGACACGAACATGTCGAACACTTGTTCTATCACACAGGGGTGACGGCGCTCGGTCACCAGCGCTGGCAGTGCGGGCAGTAGGTGGTGCCACGCTGGGCGACGACCGTGCGAACCAACGGGGTGGCACAGCGCGCACACGGTGTTCCGGCGCGTCCGTAGACATCGAGGAACGCCGCCTGCCGTCCCGATGCACCGTTGACCATCTGATAGTCGCGGAAGGTGGTGCCCTCGCGCTCGATGGCTTCGCGTAGAACGTCGCGGAGGACGCGGTGCAGCCGCTCAGCACGGCTGCGGCCGACGCGACGTGAGCGGGGGTCGATCCCTGCGCGCCACAGAGCCTCGTCGGCATATATGTTGCCGACACCGGCGACGATCCTCTGGCTGAGCAGGCACGCCTTGACCGGACTTCTCGAGGCGGCGAGTTGCGCGGCGAACCGTGCCGCGTCGAAGTCATCGGACAGCGGCTCCGGACCCAGTCTGGCCAGAGTCGGGATGCGTCGTGCGTACTCGCCCGGATCCACGACGGTTATCCGGCCGAATCGTCGAGGATCCCGAAACCGGACCACACGTCCGTCATCGAGGGTCAGGCTCGCCCGATCGTGGGCGTCACTGCCGGCGGGTGGGTCGATGCGCAAGGCCCCGGTCATGCCCAGATGAAGCACCAACTCGCGCCGAACGCCGGCATCAAAGGTGAGGTCGATGAGCAGATACTTGCCGCGACGCCGGACGGCGGTAACCAGCCCACCCACCGCACGATCGACCCCGAACTGGCGGGCACGGGGGTGTCCGTCCGCCCAGGCGGCCGCGATGGTCCGGCCGACCAGCGCGGGTTCGAGCTGGCGCCGGACCGACTCCACCTCGGGCAGTTCTGGCACCCGGTCAGGCTACCTTCGGTCGCGCAGAGCAACGTGACGGGAGCCGTGTGGATCGACCGGGCCGGGATCGTGCGGGGTCGGTTGGCGACATCGACGCGGATGCCCTGATCGACCTCGCCAGCGACGACTGGGCATGGGCGCTCGTTCATCTGCGTACCGTTCTCGGCGAGATGGACGAGGCTGCGCTCGGGGCGGACGGCCTCCGCCTGCGCGGGCTTCCCGCCGGCAGGCTTGCCGGTGGGCCGGACCGTGACGAGCTTTGTCGGTTCATCGTCGATGACGACCAGGCACGCCGCTGGTTGATTCAACGTCTCGAGGCGGCCCCGGATATTCCAATGTCGGTCGCCCGGGCCGTCGGACTGCCGACCCTCGACGAGGGGGAGGAGCCACCGAAGACCGACGACACTTCGGACGATGGCGAGGGCGCCGCCGCCGAAAAGCTCACGCAACTGCGGCAACGGCTACGAACGGTGCGCGCCGAACGGGACGAACAACGACGGCGGGCCGAAGGGGCAGAGGCACGGGCCAGGAGACTTGAACAGGAACGCGACCAGCAGGCCGTGGCACGCACCAAAGCTGAGCACAAGATCACCGAACTCGAGCAGACGTTGGGCGCTGCAGCCGACGAACGGCAACGAGCGGTCGAACGGGAACGGCGACGTGCTGCAGCACAGGTTGCAGACCTGGAGGCGCAGCTGACGAAGTTGCGACGTGATGCCGAGCGTCGACGTGATCGTGACCGGCAGGCCGAGCAAGCACCGCGCCACGCGTCACCGCTGCAGTCCCCGTCCCGCGGGCCGAAGGTCGTGCCGGAAAGTTCCGGGGTGGTGCCCGGAAGGCCATCCCGTCTCCCCGACGACGTCGATCCTTCCACCCGCGAGTTCGCCGAGCTGCTCCTCGACCGTGGTCGCCTGGTGCTGGTCGACGGATACAACGTCACGTTGCGCCATCGTGCCGACCTGGCGTTGGCCGAGCAGCGCCGCTGGTTGGTCCAGCTGGCCGGGACAGCGGCCCAGCGACGCGGCCTGAGACTCGAGATCGTGTTCGATGGCGCGGACGGGCCGGCGCAGAGTGCGACAGGTCGGACTCCGCGCAATGTCCGGGTGCGGTTCACGCCGGAGGGGATCACCGCCGACGACGAGATCGTGCTGGCGGTCGAGGCGACCGACGAGCCGGTCGTCGTGGTGACCGACGACGTGGAGCTCGCCGGGCGTGTGCGGGCGGCCGATGCCGACGTGCTGGGCGCCGATCCCTTTGTCTGGGCTGTGCGCTGACCGTGCCGGAGCCTCGCCTGCTGTGGGTCACCAATGATCTTCCGCCCGGAACAGGCGGGATCGAGCGCTTCGTCGGCGAGCTCGCCAAGCGAGCCCACCCGAGTCATGCACTGGTGGCTGGTCCCTCCCACCCTCAGGCGCCCGGATGGGATGCGCGACAGCCGTACCGGACCGTCCGTTGGCGTGGGGCGTTGCTGCCCACGCCAGCTGTGGGCAGATGGGTGGAGCAACTGGCACGCATGCACCGTCCGGATGCGATCGTGCTCGGAGCCCTGTGGCCGCTGGGGGAGCTCGCATCACGTTGGAAGGCGCGGCTTGGACTCCCCGTCATCGCGCTGACCCATGGTCTCGAGGCGGGAATCGCCACCAGCGGGTTCGGATGGTTGATCCGTCGGGCGTCACGAGGTGTCGATATCGCCACCACGATCACTGACTGGACCGAGCGCCGCCTCGATCCCTACCTGGTAGGCACCGACGTGATGCGTCTGGCGCCCGGTGTGGACACGGCGCGTTACCGGCCCGACCCGTCCGCCGGGGCCAAATGGCGGCGCCAGTGGAACATTCCGCAGGACGCGCCCGTCGTGGGCTGTGTGTCGCGCCTCGTACGTCGCAAAGGCCAGGACCGGCTGGTCAGGATCTGGCCGCAGGTGCTCGAACGGCACCCGCAGGCGCGTCTGGTGATCGTGGGCGACGGTCCGATCGAGCGCTCGCTGGCGCGGCGTTCTCAGCGCTCGGGCGACCGGATCGTGTGTACGGGTGGGGCAGGGTGGGACGAGCTGCCAGACTGCTACGCCGCGTTCGACGTCTTTGCGATGCCATGTCGGACGCGATGGGGTGGTCTTGACGTCGAAGGGCTCGGCATCGTCTATCTCGAGGCGCAGTCCAGCGGGTTGCCGGTCGTCGCCGGCCGTTCTGGTGGTGCCCCAGAAGCAGTGGTCGACGGCGTGAGTGGAACTGTCGTCGACGGACGGGACGATGCCGGCCTGGTCGGTGCACTCGATGCCTGGTTGGTCGATGAGGATCGCTGTCGTCGCGCGGGGCGCGACGGTCGGGCATGGGTCGTGGAGCATTGGAGTTGGGAGGCGGTCGCCCAGCGGTTCGACCAGGTGATCGCCCGCGTCGCCGGATGAGCGCCGGTATCGCTTCCGCCGGGTGATCGCAGCAAGCGCCGACCCCCACCCGCGATCGCGTCTGTGCAGCGGGTGATCAGCTGGAGTCGTCGCGCAGGCGGACGTCGACGACGAGCGCGATTCGACCGGTGTCGCCGAGACGGATCTCGTTGGTATCGACCACCGCCAGTTCGCTCGATACGAGCACCGTGTCGACACCCGCCACCCCTGCGCCGTCGATGAGGTCGGGTGCGCGGTTGGCTGCGACGGCGAGCAGTCCGCCGAAGCTGTCGAACTCGGCAGATCCCGGTGCTGCATTGAGCGTTCCAGCGATGACCACAGGAAGGCCACGGTCGCGCAGTCGCGCGACGGTGGCTGCCGTGGCGCGCGCTTGTGGGATGCGTGTGTCCTGCAGAGCCGCCCCCGGAGACAGCTGCGTGCCGATCACCGTTACAGGTCGCTGGGGGTGCGCTTCGATCACCGCGAGAATGTTGGCGCGGCTGAGTGCATCTCGGCCACGGGGAAGCCGTTCGCCGGTGTGGTCGATTATGCGCAGGCGGCTGAGGATCGCGTTTCCGCGGAGGTCTCCGGTCGCTGGCGAGAAGGCGCTGGCCAGCGCGAGTTCGTGCTCCAGGATGCGTAACGTGTCGGGACCGCCACCCGGATGTGATCCACGATCGACCTCATTGACGACCAGGACATCGGGCCGGAGAGCGTCGAGCTCCGACGCCACGACATCGACGTCGATACGTCCGTGTCGGTCCAGGCCTCGCGAGATGTCGATGGCAACGATGCGCAGCGTCGCACCAGGTTCCGCGGACACCGGTGGTGCAGGTGTCGCGCGCGGGATGACCAGGATCGTGAGCAGCACGGTGCCTGCCGTCGCTGCCGCCACCCAACGAACGGGCCGGGCCGAAGACCGCGGGCGGAGGACGGTCGTGGTCGTCGGGCGAACGCCGAACAGGGTGATCACCACGACCGTTATCGAGGCGACGGCGAGAACGGCGTGCGAAAAGGGGGGTGCCGGGACCAGCTGGATCAGTTGTTCCGCCAGCATCGCAGCCAGACATGCGACAAGTCCACCACCTGCCACTGCACGCCTGCGCGGGCCGACGTGGGCCGTCGTGCCAGCTGCTCCCATGAGCACGCCGAGGCCGGCCGCCATCAGCGCCTGACCAGCCACCGCGACGAGTGCGGCCGGGCGTAGCGCGGCCATCGTGCCGACCAGGACCAGTCCCACTGACAGCAGCACGAACGGGCGTGACGCGAGGTGGTGGCCGACGACGGCGCCGGCCACTAGCAGCCCGCTGAGAATCACGACGACGACACCCGGCCACGGATCGACCCATCCGGTCGCACTCGCAACCCTGCCAGAGGGCGCCAACACCGTGGCAACGACGTACATCGTGAGCCCGAGCGACCACCACGGCCACCCACCTCCGGGACGGCTTGTTCGGGGGAGCCAGTCGTCGTCCCGGCATGCGATCCTCAGCGCGAACACCGCCGAGCCGGCCAGGAGGAAACCGGCCCACGTCGGGCCGCCGCCCGGAGCGGACACGGCCTCGCCGAGCAGGATCCCCAGGACGATCCAGCCGGCGATTCCGACGATCATCCCGACACGGATGCGACGGCCGGAGTGCGAGCTGGCCGTCAGCACGCCGAGCGCGACACCGCCGGCGACGGTGCCGATCCCTGCCACCACCAGGCGTGTAGATCCCGTCGTTGCCACGGAGAGGAGGAGCCGAGCCAGCACCACCGTGCCGGCCGCGACGGCGAAGGACGTTCGCGCCGATCGGGCAGCAGTGACTGCCAGTGCGGCGATCGCCAGCGCCGCCGTACCCGATCCGGCGGCGACAACCACGGTTGGCGCGGCATCCAGCTCGATGGACACCAAGGTCCAGGCGAACGCCCGGAGAAGGTCAAAGGTGAACAGCGTGGTGAATGCTGCCGCAGACACCGGATCCGCCCGGCGTGCGAGAGGTCGCGCCACCGGTGCCTCCGCTCGTCGGACGCGTGAGCCTAATCGGGGCACGCACGGCGCCGAATGTGGTCGTGCCGGCGCTCGGGCTCGGTCGCCGGCGCGATGTCGGCCGCTACCGTGCCAGCGGCAACGACGAGGAGACGGCGGTGGACCTCACGCGGCGGCCGGCGCATGAGGCCGGCCAAGGTGGCGAAGCGTGCCCACGTCGACGGGATCGGTAATGGCTCGTTGTCCCCGCTGTGACGCGCACAACACCGACGACGCTGCGTGGTGCTCGCAGTGCTTCCTCGCGTTCTCCGGCTCCCCGATGGCCGGTGGTCCGAGTCCGGCTGCCGACGTCGCAGCTGTGCCGGCCGACTTCCCACCTGGTCCGGGGGTCGGTGCCCAGGTGGATGACCACGTTGGTGCGCTCCCGCACGATGCACCGGCTATCGACGGACCCCCGGGCCCAGTAGGAGGCGTGCACGGCCGCGAGGTCAGGGAACGCGACGGGGAGGTCGAATGGCACTGCGCGGTCTGTGACACCTGGAACGACCTGTATGACGGTCGATGCGCGATCTGTGGCTCCCGGCGGGTGGGTTTCGGCGCGGTCGGAGAGGAGGCTGCGGCATCGCCCACCGCCGGATCTTCGGCACCGCCGATTGTCGCGTCGTCGTTGTTGCCGGGCCTCGGTCACCTCATGGCCGGCAGGACCGGCGCAGGATTGGCACGGATCGCGGTGTTCGGCCTGTGGCTGGCTGGAGGGGTCGGATGGACGTTGTCGGGGTCGGGACCGACCCGGCCACCCGGACTGGTGCTGTTGGCCGGCGCTGCGCTGCTGTGGGTCGCAACGCAAATCGACATCGTGAGCCTGGTCGGTCCACGCCGTGCGGAGCCGTTGGGCAACCGTGGCTTGTTGTGGCTGGTCGTCGGGGTGACCGTGCTCCTCGCGGCGTCGGTGGCGATGCTCACCATCGACGTGGTGAGCCGCACATGACGCCGCCCGCAGTCGCGATCGGCGTAGACATCGGCGGAACCAATCTCCGGGCGGGTCGCGTGCGGGCCGACGGCTCGATCGACGGTCGCCAACGCGCTGCGAGTCCGGCCGACGACGCCGAAGCGTTGGTCGCCACGATCGTCGACCTCGTCGAAACCCTCGACAGTGCGCTTCCGGTCGGTGTCGGCGTCGCCGGCATGGTCGACCGCGCGGGTGCACTGCGTTACGGGCCGAACATCGCGGCGCGTGATGTGCCGCTCGGCTTCCTGCTCACCGAGAAGCTGCGCCGGCCAGTCCGGATCGTCAACGACGCAACTGCAGCAGCCGTCGCCGAGCAACGACTTGGCGCTGGTCGTGGAGCTGCGGACGTGGTTGCCCTCACGATCGGAACCGGCGTCGGCGGTGGCATTGTCGCTGCGGGCCATCCGGTCGTCGGCGGGTCGGGATTCGCCGGAGAGCTCGGCCACCTTCGTGTCGTCGAAGCCGGGCGCCGTTGCGCCTGCGGCGGCGTCGGATGTGTCGAGGCCTATGCGTCAGCGACCGCGATCGCACAGGCCGCTGGTGAACGGTTGGCCGCCGGCGAACCGGGCACCGTGTTGGGTGACGGATCGGGGACGAACGCTGTCGCGGTCGTCGAGGCGGCGTCCCGCGGTGATGTACTCGCCCGCGCAGTCCTGGCCGACGCCGGGCGTGTCCTCGGTCGCGCGATCGCCATGCTGTGTACCGCGCTCGACCCCGCTGTGGTCGTGGTCGGGGGAGGCGCGGGACCTGCGGTCCTGCCGTGGATGCAGTCCGCGATCGTTCAGGTGCTGCGCGAAGAGTTGTTCGCTGCCGGCATGCGCGACCTTCCTGCGGTGGTGCCGGCGGAGTTGGCAGACGACGCCGGTACCGTCGGAGCCGCACTGCTGGCTGCAGAGGCCGCAGGCTCCCGTGAGGAGCGGATGTGATCCGGGTGGTCAGTTACGACCTCGGTGGCGCCGTCGACGTCGGCGCCGTACGCGAGGTGCTGGAACGCATCGAGCCGGACGTCGTGTGCATCAACAGCCTGGCCGCGCCGCGGCGGCTTCGCTCGGCGCTGCGCGCGTCGCCGCTGGACGTCGCCTGCCGTGCCGGACGTCGAGGTGCCACCAGCATGGTGGTGGTACGCGAAGGCGTCCTCGTGCGCACCGCTGACCAGGTGTCGCTCGCAGCTGACGGCCCAGGTCGGGACCGCCACGCCGCCTACGCGATCCTGGGTTCGGGCGGCCTCGCGTTCGCAGCAGTCGCCGTGCAGTTCGCGCGGAAGGCACACGATCGTGCGGCGAATCTGCGTGACCTTGTGGCGTGGCTTTCGCGGATTCGTCCCCCGGTGGTGATCGGTGCGAGCCTCAACGAATCGACCAGCGGATCTGTCGCGACGGAACTGGCGCACCGATACCAGGATGCGTTCGCACTGGCCGGAAGGGGCGTCGGGGACACCTACCCGGCCGACGAACCGGTCGCTCGACGTGACGCGGTCTACGTCGACGGCCGACTCCACGTCGAGCGGTGCACGGTGCCCAGCGAGGGGGCGGTGACCCGTGCGGCACGTCACCGGCCGGTGGTGGCGGAGTTCGTCGCGACCGCTGCGACGAGCCGTGCCGCGGACAGCACGGTGGCATGACGTCATTGTCGCCTGCGCGACGCCGGTGGGACGCCTTCCCCGAGCAACTCGCCGCCACTCGCCGATTCACCCTCGGTCTGCCGCGTGCATTCACCGTTACGCCATCGGGACGCATGCGGTTCCTTCGCACCCGGTCGGGGCGTGATCCAGTCACGTGCCTGTGGGAGCTCGACCTCCACGACGACCCAGCGTCTGGTGAGGAACGGTGTCTCATCGACCCGGCGCGCCTTCCCGCACCACCGGGTATCTCTGCCGCCGAACGGGCTCACCGGGAACGGATGCGCGAACAAGCGGGTGGGATCACCTCGTACGCGTCGAGCAGTGACAGCGAGTTGGTGGCATTCACGGTCGGTGGCGCGCTGTACACCTATCGCACCGGACGCTCGGATCCGGTGCATCATCCGCTCGCCGGCGCGGTTTTCGACCCGCGCCCGTCGCCTGCGGGGGACCGCGTCGCCTACGTTCGTGATGACGGACTCGACGTGCTGGAGCTACCGGGAGGTGACGAGCGTCCCGGGATGACGCGCTCCGTCATCGCCGAGGCAGGGGTCCGTTGGGGTGTCGCCGAGTTCGTCGCGGCTGAAGAGATGGGGCGTCATCGCGGCTTCTGGTGGGCCCCCGACGGACTGCGGGTCGCCGTTTGCCGGGTCGACGAGAGCAAGCTGCCGGTGTGGCACCTGACAGACCCGTCGACGCCCTGGTCGGCGCCGACTTCGCAGAGATACCCGGCCGCGGGCGGCCGAAACGCTGATGTCCGCCTGGCAGTCCTGTCCACCGACGGCGCACGGCGGGTCAACGTCTCGTGGGACCGTGATCGCTATCCGTACCTGACACGCGTGTCCTGGGATCTCGCGCCGGACCGGCGGGACCGACTCATCATCCAGGTGCAGTCCCGAGACCAGCACGCGCTTGCGATCCTGGCGGTCGACGCCGAGCGCGGGGCCACCACCGTGCTGCGCGAACGCCATGCCGATCACCCGAGCGAACTCATCGACGGTGTCCCTTGCTGGAGCGGATGGCGACTGGTGACCGTCGAGGACCGCGACGAGGCCGGCCCGCAGGGCACGCGGGCACTGGTCGTCGACGACGAGGTCGTGACCTCCACGCGGATGCAGGTACGCCGGGTGGTCGGTGTGCATGACGAGCAGGTGGTGTTCACCGCATCCGACGGCGATCCGACCACGGTCGGTGTGTGGGCTTGGTCCCCAGGTGCGGGCGTCGCCTGCCTCGCCGGTGGCCACGCCGTCAACACCGCCACGGTCGCCCGCCGGTGGGTGGTGCTGTCGAGCGCGACACCGGAACGTCCCGTACCGCAGGTTCGTGTCGTCGCGGGCGACGCCTCAGACGAGGCCGTCGGTGATATCGAGGTGCTTGCCGAAGTGCCGGTGGTGACCCCACGGCCGCGCTGGCTATCGCTCGGACGACGCCGGCTGCGTGCCGCCCTGCTGCTTCCCGAGACCGCCGACGGCAGCAGTGACCTTCCCGTCGTGCTCGACCCTTACGGTGGTCCTCATGCCCAGCGTGTGCTGGCCACCTCGACCGGGTTCGTGGCTTCGCAATGGCTTGCCGATCAGGGATTCGCCGTCCTGGTGGTCGACGGTCGCGGCACGCCCGGACGTGGCCCGGCGTGGGAGCGGGCGATTCATGGCCAGATGGCAGATGTGGTTCTCGCCGACCAGTTGGCTGCACTGCGCGCGGCCGCGCGGCTGGAGCCACGGCTCGACCTCGATCGTGTGGGGATCCGGGGCTGGTCGTTCGGGGGGTACCTGGCGGCACTGGCCGCGATCCGTGCGCCAAGGCAGATCCACGCTGCGGTCGCAGGCGCGCCGGTTGCCGATTGGCGGATGTACGACACGCACTACACCGAGCGCTATCTCGGTCATCCTGTGTCGCGATCAGCTGCCTACACCGAATCGAGCCTGGTCGACCCGAACGGTGATCTCGTCGGCCGGGTCGAGCCGCGAGGCCGACCTCGCCCACGGATGCTGATCATCCATGGCCTTGCGGACGACAACGTCTTCGCGGCCCACAGCCTGCGCCTGTCGGAAGCACTGCTACGTGCGGGGTGGGATCACCAGTTCCTGCCGCTGCCGCGGGTGAGTCACATGACACCCGAGGTCGAGATCACCGCACGCCTGTCCCAGCTTCAGGCCCGATTCCTGCAAGAGGCGCTTGGCGTGGCACACAGCTGACCAGAGGGCGTACCCGCGACCTGAACACGCCATCCGGCACGATCAGGGCAATACTCCCGGCGTGCCACGTTCAGCGACCGAGGCGTTCGTCGGGCGGCTGTTGTTTGCCGATCAGGTAGATCATCGCCGCGACGGTGAACACCACGATCGGAAGGCGTAGTGGGGGGATCACGGCGGCCAGCATCAACCCGACGATGAGCACGCCGAGCGGGCGGGCCAATGTCGTCAACCGCTGTGAGGTCAACGGCCGCTCCGCCGATGACTCCCGGGCCGGAGGGGTCTGGCGCCGGCCGCGCGCCGGTGGTGCGGGACGTGCCGCACGCGCGATGGCGTCCATGTTCGCCACAAGCGTGCGATGTGCCTGGTCGGCCTCGTCGTCGCTGACGGTGACCACGACACCCTGGCGGGTGCGCTTCGCCTTTGGCGACAGCCCCGCCTTGGTCAGTGCTTCGAGCAGCACGGTGGCCTGCTCGGGTGGCCAGCTTCCCAAGTCCTCAGCCACGGCGCCTCCGTCATCGGCAGGGTGTCGGCTCGACGCCACTGCCTTCGCGTCGTAGGCTAGCGACGCCTCATCGCCCCGCCGGTGCGCGGCCTCTGTCCGACGAGCCCGGCCGACGACCGTGACCCGATCGGCGTGGGGATGTCACCAGACGGAGGGCACCCGTGTCAGGGATGTCTGACGCGCCACGCATGTACCGCGTGCTGCGGCGTGTGATCCCACCCATCGCGACGCCGTATCTGCGGCTCGAGGTGGAAGGTCTCGACTTCGTGCCTGCAGACGCGCCGGCGATTCTGGCCTGCAATCATCTGTCGTTCCTCGACTCGATCGTCCTGCCGCTGCGCATACCCCGTCCGGTGTACTTCCTCGGCAAGGCTGACTACTGGGATTCGTGGCGCACGCGGTGGTTCTTCGCTGGCACCGGCGTCGTTCCGGTTCATCGCGATGGTGGCGAGCGTGGCGAGGGCAGTCTCCGCACCGGCGTCGAGATCCTGCGGCGAGGTGAGCTGCTCGGCATCTATCCAGAAGGCACGCGAAGCCCCGACGGCCGGCTCTACCGCGGGAAGACAGGACCGGTGCGTATGGCGCTCGAAGCCGACGTGCCGATCATCCCGTGCGCGGTCAGCGGGACCGACTCCGCCATGCCCTCCGGTCGACGACTGCCGCGCCGCGCCCAGGTGACGGTCACGTACGGCGCACCGCTCGACCTGTCGCGGTACCGCGACCGTCGCGGCGACCCGTTCGCGTTGCGGTCGGCCACCGACGAGTTGATGTACGAGATCATGCGCCTGTCGGGCCAGGAGTACGTCGACGAGTACGCGGCGACTGCGAAGGCGCCCAAGCCGGATCCTGACGGTTCGCCCGAAGCGGAAGCGCAGCGGACCCGCGAAGCCGGCTCAGCCGAAACTGAC
>JBJHDB010000037.1:0-12665 GCA_050486325.1 Nitriliruptoraceae bacterium
CCGAACGGAGTTCCTCGCATGCGGTGACCACCCGCGCAGCCATCGACTCCTCGGCGGCCTTGCCATATGAGCGCGGGTCGTACTGCTTCTTGCTGCCAACCTCGCCGTCGACCTTCAGCACACCGTCATAGTTGCGGAACATGTGGTCGGCCACGGCACGCGTGAACGCGTACTGCGTGTCGGTGTCGACGTTCATCTTGACCACACCGTGATCGAGCGCTTCATGAATCTCCTCGATCGCTGAGCCCGACCCGCCGTGGAACACGAGGTCGAACGGCTTGTCGCGACCGACTTTCGCTCCGACCGCGGCCTGCAACTCGCCGAGGATCGACGGTCGCAGCTGAACATGGCCGGGCTTGTAGACGCCGTGGACGTTGCCGAAGGTCGCCGCGAGCAGGTAGCGACCACGTTCGCCGGTCCCGAGCCGCTCCGCGGTGGCCAGGGCATCCTCCGGCGTCGAGTAGAGCTTCTCGTCCATGGCCCCGACGATGCCGTCCTCCTCACCGCCGACCACACCGATCTCCATCTCCATGATCGTGCGCCCGGCGACACAGCGATCGAGCAGTTCGTCGGCGATCGTGAGGTTCTCCTCCAGCTCCACCGCCGACCCGTCCCACATGTGGGAGTTGAACAACGGGAGCTGACCGTTGGCGACGCGCTCGACGGACAACTCGACGAGTGGACGCATGAAATCGTCGAGCGCTTCCTTGGGGCAGTGATCGGTGTGCAGCGCGACCTGGACGGGGTAGCTCTCGGCCACGACGTGCGCGTACTCCGCGAAAGCGACCGCACCTCGGGTCATGTCCTTGACGGTGAACCCCGACCAGGCGGCCGCGCCACCGGTGGAGATCTGGACGATCCCGTCGCTCTCGGCCTCCGCGAACCCGCGCAATGCCGCGAGCAGCGTCTGTGACGACGTCACGTTGATCGCCGGATAGGCGAAACTGCCCTCCTTGGCACGGTCGATCATCTGGTCGTAGGTCTCGGGCGTTGCGATCGGCATGGTTGCTCCTTGCTCCAGGTCGTCAAGGTGCCGTACCGGCAGGTCTCACGGGCACCATCGCGGCGATCAGCCAGGGGCCGGCCGAGTTGTGGACCCATCCGCATCGAAGCCGGCGAGGCGACGCACGTCCGCCGCGATGCGCACTGCCTCGTTCTCCAGCCTGGCGGTTGCCGTCACGACGTCCTCGCCAGGTTCACGCGTGCCACGCAGGTCGACGTAGATCTTGCACTTGGGCTCGGTGCCTGACGGCCGGATCATCACGCGGCCGTCTTCGAGGTCGAACGCGATGAGGTCGTGCTCTCCAAGCCAGGCGGGCCGCTCATCCGCAGCGGTCCGGAAGTCGGTGGTGGTACGAACGTCATGCCCGGCGATTGTCAGCGGATGGTCGTCGCCGAGCCGCTCCATCGCCTGCTCGACCTTGGCACGCCCGGCTGTGACCGGCAGGGCGATAGAGAGCTGATGGCTCACCCACAATCCGTGCCGTTCGGTCAGCTCCTCCCAGCGGTCGTGCACGGTCTGGCCGTCGGCGGCCAGACTGCGCGACAGGTCCGCGAAGGCCACCGCTGCGCCGATGCCGTCCTTGTCGTGCACGACGCTGCCGACGCAGGAGCCGAGCGCTTCTTCGAAGCCGTAGACGAACCGCAGTCCCCGCTCGGCTTCGAGCATCCGCGCAGCGGCACAGATCCACTTGAACCCGGTGAGCGTGTACTCGGTGTGCGCTCCGTAGGCGTCTCCGACCGCCGCGAGCATCGGTGTCGACACGATGCTGGCGACCAACAGCGGCCGGTCGGTATCACCGTTGCGCAGCAGATGGTCGGCGAGCAGGACACCGATCTGGTTCCCGGTCAGCAGGTGGTGGCCACCACCGTCACGGTCACGCACACCGACAGCCAAGCGATCGGCATCGGGATCGTTGGCGAGGATCAGCGTGGCGTCGACCTCGGCGGCCAACCGGATGGCGAGGTCCATAGCGCCAGGTTCTTCGGGATTGGGGAAAGCCACGGTGGGGAAGGTCCCGTCGGGCTCGGCCTGCTCGGCCACTACGTGAACCTGCCCGTATCCGGCGTTGGCGAGCGCCCGTTGGACGAGTGCACCCCCTACGCCGTGCAACGGGGTGTAGACGATCGGAAAATCCGGTCCAGCCACCGGCGGCCGCGCGGTGGCGAGTTCCGCCAGGTAGCGATCGACCACCTCGCCGCCGAGAACCTCGACGTGCGCACTGGTGTCGACGTCGTCGATGACCACTTCCACGGCGGAACCGACGGCATCGATCGCGGCGGCGATGGCACCGTCGGTCGGTGGCACGATCTGCGCCGCGCCGTCGGCGTAAACCTTGTACCCGTTGTACTCCGGGGGGTTGTGGGACGCGGTCACCACCACCGCAGCCGCCGCATTCAGTGCCTTCTGCGCATAGGCGACCAGGGGCGTGGGCTGGGCGGTGACGAACCGGTATGCACGGATGCCCATGGCGGCCAGCACGCCGAGGGTGTCCCGTGCGAACTGTTCGGAATCCGGACGCGCGTCGAATCCGACCACCACGCCACGCATGATCGCATCCGGCACCTCGGCCAACAGGTAGTCGCCCAGGCCGCGGGTGGTGCGGATGACCACCGCTCGATTCATCCGCAGCGGGCCAGCGCCTACGACGCCGCGAAGTCCTGCGGTGCCGAAGCTCAACGAACCGTCCATCCGGGCGCGCAATGCGGCTTCGTCGCCCGAATCGATCAGCTCGGTGAGTTCCTGCCGGGTGACGGGATCAGGGTCACCGTCGATCCAGGCGCGGGCACGTTCGATCAGCTCGGTCTCCATCGGCCGCATGCTACAGGGGGTGTCACAGGCGGTAGCCGGCGACGCCTCGTTGACCAGATCGTGACCGAACGTTGTCCAAGGGTGGGCTCCAGACCTGCTCAGCCACTGCCGACAAGATCTTCAACGAGGGCCCCGCACAAGTTGGGAACGTTTGAGCATGGCGATCACGACCACGCTTCCCGAGATCCTGATCGTCGAGGACGATCCGGGGGCGGGCGCACTGCTGCGCTCGGCGCTGGAGCGTCATGCCGTCGGTGACGTACATGTCGTGGTGGACGGCGAGCAGGCACTCGAGCGGCTGGCGGAACGACTGCCCGATCTGGTCGTGCTCGACCTTCACCTGCCCGGCCGCTCGGGTCTGCAGATCCTGGAGTCCCTCACCGCGATGCTCGCCGTCGGCCAGCTGCTTCCGGTGATCGCGGTGACCGCCGACGACCGGCCTGAGCTGTCACGCCGCGCACTCGAGCTCGGCGCGATCGACCTCCTCCACAAGCCGTTCGACGTCGAGGAGCTGATCACCCGGGTCGGCAACCAGCTCCAAGTCGGCGCCACCGTCGATGCGATGCGGCGCGTGACCACGATGCTCGAACGCGACGTCGACGACCTTCGCATCGAGCTGGACCGCACTCTGGAGAACCAACTGCATCAGCTGCGAACCGTCGCCGCGCTGCGCGACAACACCTCTCCGGCGCACATGGACCGCATAGGCGAAGCCGCGGCAGCGCTGGCTCGTGCCGCCGACCTGGATGCCGAGACCGTGGAGAGCCTGCGCCTGGCGGCCCCCCTGCACGACATCGGCAACGTCGCACTGCCCGACTCGATCCTGTTCAAGACCGGGGCGTTGAGCCCCGACGAACGGGCGCTCATGCAGACCCACACCCTGCAGGGAGCCCGGGTCCTCGGGATCAGTCCGCACCCCGTGCTGCAGCTGGCGCGCACCATCGCACTCACCCACCATGAACGCTGGGATGGGCGGGGCTATCCGAGGCGGCTGGAGTCGTGGGAGATCCCGGTCGCCGGCCGGATCACTGCGGTGGTCGATGTATTCGACGCGCTGGTGCACGAACGCGCCTACAAGCCGGCCTGGTCGGTCGATCAGGCTGTCGACGAGATGCGACGTGTCCGAGGCACACGGCTCGATCCTGCGCTCGTCGACGTCTTCCTCGCCAGCTGCATCGACACGGGCGAGACAGACACCCCGAGCGCGGACACGGCCAGCGCGGGCACGGCCAGCGCGGGCACGGCCAGCGCGGGCACGGCGAGCGCGGAAGCGGTGTTGGCGGTCACGGGCACCACCGATGGCTGACGCAGCCGAGTCCACCCGGGTGCACGACGATGCACGCCTGCTGCGATTCCGACACGACGCACGCACGCCGCTGCACACGATCCAGGGTTTCACCCAGCTGCTGCGCGAGTGCGCGCTCGACGATCCGTGCGACCGATATGTCGCCATGATCGAGGATGCTGTCCAGCAGTTGGACCGCTTGATCAACGAGCTCGGGTGACCACGGAGGTGGCCACCCCGGGATGGGACACAAGGGCGTCGTCGACACCGGAATCTTCCGCCGTCACGGCAGCACTAGCATCACCGGCCGGTCGCGTTCGGCCACACGACGAACGACCGATCCTCCATCAACCGGGTGCACACGCCATGCCGACCGTGCTCATCGTCGAGGACGACGACGGTGCCAGAAGCCTCGCGACCGAGGCGCTGGACAGCGAGCGCTACCGGCTGCTCGAAGCGGACACCGTCGAACGAGCCCGGCAGTTGCTCGCCGCCGAAAGCGTCGACCTGGTGGTGCTCGACCTCGGACTGCCTGACAGTTCCGGGCTCGACCTGCTCGACGACGTGCGTGACGAACCCGACGTCGGGGTGGTGATCACGACCGGCCGGGACAGGCTGGAAGACCGCATCGTCGGACTGCGCCTGGGAGCCGACGACTACCTGGTGAAGCCCTACGCCCCCGCTGAGTTGGATGCCCGCGTCGAGGCCGTGCTGCGGCGACGCTGGCCGGTCGACCGGCGCCGCATCCTGCATCTTGATGCGCTGAGCATCGACCGCGCGGCTCGCGAAGCCCGCGGGAACGGCCAGCTGATCGAGCTCAGCCCGATGGAGTTCAACCTCCTGGCGTTTCTTGCGGAGCGGCCGCGGCGCGCGTACAGCCGTGAAAAGCTGCTCGAAGAGGTCTGGGATTCATCCAGTCAGTGGCAGGTCGAATCCACCGTCACCGAACACGTGCGCAAGCTGCGGCGAAAGCTCAACGAGGCCACGGACCGTCCCTGGATCACCACCGTCCGCGGCGTCGGCTACCGATTCGACCCGTGAACGATTCAGCAGGGGCCACGCGGTGGGGCTGGGAGGACGGCCGTTAGTCCGCCGCATGCTCGGTGATGATCACGACAGGGCAGCTCGCGTGACTGGCGCACTGCTGGCTGACCGAGCCAAGCAGCAAGCCGGCGAACCCACCACGGCCGCGTGAGCCGACGACCAGCATCTCGGCGTCTGCCGCACGTTCGACCAGGACCGATGCCGGTGGACCTTCGTCGACCAGGCTCGTCTGAATCTCGACTCCGGTCGTGTCGAGACCCGATCCGAGCATCGTGTCGACCACCGTCCGGGCGTGCTCGTGCGCCTGACGCCGCTCCTTTTCGAGCTCGGCGTCGACCGTCGCGATGTGTGACGAGGACACCAAGCCCTCATAGGCGTACGCATGCCACACCGGCGTCGACTCATAGGCGAACACGACTTCGAGCGGCAGTGCACGTCGCCGTGCCTCCTCGAGCGCCCAGCGCAGCGCTGCCGTCGAAGCATTCGACCCATCCACTCCCACCACGATCCTGCTCATGACCCACCCTCCAGATCGACATCGAGAGCGTGCCCCACTGCAGCGGCGTCACGCCCGCGAACCAACAACAGTTTGTGTCTGCTCATGGCACCCATGAGCAACGCGACATCGCCGGCTGGGACACCACACCGGTCGGCGATGAACTTCGTGACCGCCTCATTGGCGGCGCCACCGACCGGAGGTGCGGCCACTCGGAGTTTGACCGACAGACCGTGCACGCCGACGAGTTCGGTGCGCGATGCTCGCGGCAGCACCCGTACCGACACGGTGGCGCCGTCCGGGTGCGTCGCGACAATGCTGGTGCGCTCGATGGCCGTCGCGCCTCCCGCCCGATCTGAAGAACCGGGAATCCGGACGTCGACCAGGCATTAGCGCCGGTGGGAACCATGCGCACCGTGCCGCACGCACAAGGCGTCACTGCGCACCGCCGTGTCGGTCACACCAGCCGCGAGCGGATGACGGGATTCGAACCCGCGACCTCCACCTTGGCAAGGTGGCGCTCTAGCCAACTGAGCTACATCCGCACGTCGCCGGCGCACGGTAACCCAGCCCGTGACCGGCCGGCAAACCCTCACATCGCCGCGCCCGACCGAGCGGTCAGACACCGATCCCACCGGTCGACCCGAACCCGCCATCGGCGCGGGACGTCGTCTCCAGCGACGGCACCTCACGAAGGGTCGCACGCACAACAGGCTGCACGATGAGCTGGGCGATGCGGTCGCCGACCGCCAAGTCGACACGCTCCGCCCCGAGGTTGATCAGGAGCACGACCAGCTCACCGCGATATCCCGCGTCGATGGTCCCAGGTGCGTTGGCGACCGTGACACCATGGCGCCGCGCCAGCCCCGAACGCGGGTGCACGAGTCCGACGTAGCCGTCCGGGATCGCCACGGCGATCCCGGTGGGAACGGCCGCACGCTCGCCAGGCGCGAGACCGAGTTCCTCACAGCACGACAGGTCGAGGCCGGCGTCACCCGGATGCGCGTAACTCGGCAGCACGGCCTCGGGCCGCAGCCTTTGCACACGCAGCTCGATCTCCACGTTTCACCTCGTGGTCGTCGAGCGTACGGGCGGTCGTAGCGCTCAGCGCGCCCGCAACGCGTCGAATCGTGCACGTGCCTCAGCATGGTCGACGATACGGCCCGGGTAGGCGTCGTGGGCGCCTCCGCGTGGTGCTCGCCAGGGAGTGTGGACCACCGACTCGTCGAGTTCGGCGAGCTCAGGCAGCTGGGCACGCAACCAGCGGCCCGTCGGGTCGTGCCGCCGCGACTGCGCGACCGGGTCGAACATGCGACCCGGCCGCGTGTCGGTACCGGTGCCGGCGGCCCACTGCCACTGCGCGAAGTTGTTCGCCACATCGCCGTCGACGAGGTGATCCATGAAGTGCCATGCGCCCAATCGCCAGTCGATACCCAGGTGCTTGGTCAGGAAGGAGGCCACCACCATCCGTACACGACCATGCATCCAGCCTTCGCGCGCGAGCTGTCGCATGCCTGCGTCGATCAGTGGGTAGCCGGTCATCCCGTCACGCCATGCAGTGAACGCTTCCGGGTCGTCGACCCACGTTCGCGCATGACGCAACTCGGTGTGGACCATGGTCGGGTTGAACGCCAGAAGCTGACCGTTGAAGTCCCGCCAGCACAGCTGACGCAGAAACGCGGCATGCGCCGCACGGTCCTCGTCCAGCTTGTCGACGACCATGGCCGCGGACAACGTCCCCAGATGCAAAGCCGCACCCAGCCGCGAGGTCGATGCGCCCGGGTCGTCACGCAGGGTCTCGTACTCGGCCAGCGGCCCGCTCACCCATGCATCCAGCTGACGTCGTGCAGCGCCGGAGCCGGCCTCGGCACTGGGGACCTCCACGGGGACCGTCCCCATCATGTCCTCCAATGGCGGCAGATCCCCGTCGACGGGGCCGGGTGGCGTGGGGACATGCGCCGGCGCGGCGAGCGGCTCGGAGCGAGGTTCGAGTCGCCATCGCCGCCAGTACGGGGTGAACACCCGGTAATGATCGCCACCGGACGGCCTGATCGCTCCTGCCGCAACCACCGCGACACCTGGATGGGTGTGGACCCGCACGCCACCCTGTCGTGCGGCCATCGCCTCGATATTCGCCTGCCGTGCACGAGCGAACCCGCTGACGTCGTCCATCAGGTGGACCGCATCCGCTTGCGTCTCGACGACGATCCGATGCAGCTCTTCGACCGTCGCACCTCGGCGCACGAGCAGCCGACCGCCTCGTGCCTCGATGGCTTGCCTCAGCTGGCCGACCGCGGCATGCAGGCGAGCCAGCCGACGTGGCGAGCCATAGCGCGTGCCGGTCAACCTCGGATCGAAGACGAAGACGGGCACGACCAGGCTTGCGTTGCGACATGCCGCAACGAGTGCCGGGTTGTCCTCCACCCGCAGATCACGTGTGAACAGCACCACCGCGGTCGGCATCGTCACCTCGTCGCATCGGACCCACAGTTCATCACGTTGGGTACGGAGCCGGTTACGCTCAGGATCGTTCAGCCGTCGGAGCGACGACGCTTCGACTACGGCGTGCGACACCGGAAATGCTCGCGTTTCGGGGCCAGGACGCTCTAACGTGGGCACGGAGCCGGTGCACGACCTCTACCCACCGCTTGAGGAGGCAGTCAATGGCAGACTCCATCGTCGTCCAGAGCAAGGTCAAGGAAGCCGTCAAGAACCAAGGCCTGCGGATGGACTCCAACTTCCCCGAGGAGCTCAACCGCAAGATCAACCAGATGCTCGTGGACGCTGCACGCCGAGCGAAGAACAACGGACGCGGGACGCTGCGGCCCTACGACCTGTAATCGCACGAGCGTCCGTACGACAACGGACTGGCGAGGGGCTGTCGACGGTGTGGAGCCGTCGACAGCCCCTTGTTCGTCGACCGATCTTCCTACGACACCCAGCGACACGCGTATCAGCTCTTCGGTCGACCGCCAGAACCGGTGGTGACCGCACGGCTAGACTTCGTGCCATGACCTCACTGGCGACCTCACCGCGAGCGACGCACACGACAGCGGTTGCTGACCTCCAGCTCGCCGCTTGGCGCGCTTTCCTCGAAGCGCACGCCTCCACGATCCAGCAGCTCGCCCGTGAGCTGCAGGAACGCGCGTCGCTGCCGCTCACCTGGTACGACGTTCTGCTTCAACTGCACGAAGCGCCGGATCACCGCATGCGCATGCGTGAACTCGCGCAGGCCGTGCTGATCTCGAAGAGTGGGCTGACACGACTGGTCGATCGCATGGAGCAGGAGGGGCTGGTAACACGCGCGGAGTGTGACTCGGACCGGCGTGGGACCTACACCGAGCTGACCGAGCAAGGCCTGGCCACGTTGCGACGCTCAGCGCCCACCCACCTCGCGGGTGTAGCCGAGCACTTCGCACAGCACGTCGACGACGACGAAGCGCGCGTGATGGTACGGGCGCTTCGCCGGGTCGCCGATGCCGCTCCGGCCCGATGAGATCGGACGCGAGCACGGTCCAGCCGCTTAGTAAGCGCATACCATGGCCTACGGCCCGCAACGCGACGCCGTTCCGTCGCAGGTAGCGTGCGAGGCCGATGCACGCCCGACCAGGAGTTTCCCGCCCGATGAGCGACCGTACGGACAGCCTGACGATCACCGACAATCGGACGGGACGCAGCTACGAGGTCCCGATCGAAAACGGTGCGATCCGGGCGATGGATCTGCGCCAGATCAAGGTGTCCGACGACGACTTCGGCTTGCTGACCTACGACCCCGGCTTCAAGAACACGGCGAATTGCCACAGCCGCATCACCTACATCGACGGGGACGCGGGCATCCTGCGCTACCGCGGTTACCCGATCGAGCAGCTTGCAGAGCACTCCAACTTTCTCGAGGTGGCCTACCTCCTCCTCCACGGTGAGCTTCCCACCGTCACCCAGTACGAAGAGTGGGTCCACGACGTCACCCACCACACCTTCATCCACGAAAACCTCAAGCAGTTCATGGACGGGTTCCACCACGACGCCCACCCGATGGGCATGCTGGTGTCCACTGTCGGCGCACTGTCCACGTTCTACCCCGAAGCCAAGGACCTGCACGACGAAGCGACGCGACGGATGCAGATCATCCGGCTGATCGCCAAGTTCCCCACCCTCGCCGCGTTCGCCTACCGCCACTCCATCGGTATGCGCTACTCCTACCCGGACAACGACCTGTCCTTCCCGGGCAACTTCCTCAACATGATGTGGAAGACCACCGAGCTCAAGTACGAACCGCATCCGATCCTCGAGCGCGCCATGGACGTGCTGCTGATCCTGCACGCCGACCACGAGCAGAACTGCTCGACGACGGCCATGCGGACAATCAGCTCTTCGGATGCAGACCCGTATTCGGCAGCCGCCGGTGCGTGCGCCGCGTTGTACGGGCCCAAGCACGGTGGGGCGAACGAAGCCGTGCTGACCATGCTCGAAGAGATCGCCTCGGTCGATCGCGTCCCGGAGTTCGTCAAGCGCGCCAAGGACGGCGAGTTCCGGCTGATGGGGTTCGGCCACCGCGTCTACAAGAACTATGACCCGCGCGCGAAGGTCATCCGCAAGCTCGCCCACGAGGTGTTCGAGGTCACCGGCAGCAACCCGTTGCTCGACATCGCCGTCGAACTCGAACGCATCGCCCTCGAGGACGAGTACTTCATCGAGCGCAAGCTGTACCCCAACGTCGACTTCTACTCGGGGATCATCTACCAGGCGATGGGCTTCCCCACCTCGATCTTCACGTCCCTGTTCGCCATCGGGCGTATCCCGGGCTGGTTGGCGCACTGGCAGGAGAACCTGCTGGACGAGGAACAGGCGATCGCGCGTCCGCGCCAGCTCTACCTCGGTCCGGGTGAGCGCGACTACGTGCCTTTCGACGCACGCTGACCGTCGCGGTCGATGGCGGCCAACGCCTCCTCGGCTTCCTCCAGCTGCAGCTGTTGACGTTCCCACCGGTCGAACAGTTGTGCCGCACGGTCCTTGGCCTGGCCGTGACGGTCGACCACATCGCGAACGGCGTCCTGGTCGGTGTATATCTCTGGTTCGGCCAGTGATCGGGTGAGCTCGGCGACCTCGGCTTCGGCGCGCATCAGTTCTGATTCGGTGCGTGCGACTGCTTCGGCCAGTGACCGGCGATGACGGTGGGCCTCGTTGCGCCTTGCGCCGGCATCACGACGCGCCGCGGCATCCCGCGTATTGCGGCCGCTCCCGGCGTCCGTCATCGCTTGGGTGTGCTCCGCCGCGTGCGCCGTGGCGGGTCTGCCCGACGCCGCTTCCGGCAGCGTCCCCACTGCCGAGCTGGCCTCGTGACGCGCTTGAAGCTCCTCGAGCCCGCCGTCGAACCATCGAGCGCCGCCGTTGCCGACCTCGACGATGGCATCAGCGGTCGCCCGGATGACGTGCCGGTCGTGGGTGATCAGCACGACGGTCGACGAAGTGGCCGCCACTGCGTCTTCCAGCACGTCACGCGAGGCGAGGTCCAGGTGATTCGTCGGTTCGTCCAGAAGCAGCAGATTGACGGGCGCGACCATCGATTTCGCCAGCCCCAGCCGGGTGCGCTCACCTCCGGACAGCTCGGATATCCGCCGTTCGGCGAGGTCGCCGGGGAAACCGAACGCACCGAGCATGCTCCGATGGTTGGCTGCCCGGTGCTGCTCGGCCAGCGAGGTCCGGAACTCCTCGAGCACGGTCCGTTCGAGGTCCATCACCTCGATCTGGTGCTGATCGACCATGCCGATGGAGACGTTCGCACCATGGGTCACCTGCCCCGAGTCAGGTTTCAGTGCGCCGGCCATCAGCCGCAACAGTGTCGTCTTTCCCGCACCGTTGGGCCCGATCAATGCGACCTTCCTCCCTCGCTCGATGGCCAGGTCGACACGGTCGAGGACACGGCGCTCCCCGTAGGCGACGGACACTCCCTCGAGGGCGACCACCACCCGTGGGGCTCGTGGCGGCTCGGGAAGCTGAAACCGCGCGACGAGTTCGCGTCGGTCGGCGACCTCGACGCGTTCCAGCCGGTCGAGGGACTTCACCCGGGACTGCACCTGCCGTGCCTTTGATGCCTTGTACCGGAACCTTTCGACGAACCGTTCGATCTCTGCGACACGGCGATCCTGCGCGGCTCGTGCCGCGTGCAGTCGTTCTAGCCGCTCTTCGCGCTGGGCAACGAACGAGGCGAAACCGCCTTCCTCGGCAGCGACGGTGCCACTTCGAACGTCGTACTCGACGGCGGTCCCCGCCGCGAGCTCGACGATCGTGTCTGCGACGGCGTCGATGAAGTCACGGTCGTGCGAAACGAACAGCAACCCACTTGGCGTCGCGATCAGGCGGTCCTGCAGCCACGCGATGGTGTCGAGGTCGAGGTGGTTGGTCGGCTCGTCGAGGACGAGCAGATCCGGCCGGGCGATGAGTAGACGCGCGAGCGCGACCCTGACCCGCCAACCTCCCGACAACTCCCTGGTCGGACGTTGCGCATCCTCGGGAGCGAACCCCAGGCCGGCGAGCACCCGGTGCGCGTCGGCTTCGAGCTCCCATCCTCCCAGCTGCTGGAACCGGTCCTGCACCCGCGCGTAGTCGGATAGCAGACCGTCCCGGTCGGCCTCGCCGCCCGACGACATCTGCTGTTCGAGCTCGCGCATGCGCTCACCGAGGGCGACCGTCTCGGTCGCGCCGGACATGACGTGCTCGAGCACGAACGTCGAGGCCCCGACGTCGTCGACGACGTCTTGAGGCAACCAGCCGATGCGCAGCCCACGTGGACGGCTGACGCGACCGACATCCGGCTCGCGGTCGCCCACGATCACCTGCAGCAACGTCGTCTTGCCGACACCGTTGCCTCCGACGAGCGCGACGCGCCGACCGGGACCCACACGCATCGACACATCCGAGAACAGCCGGTGGCCGCCGAGCACGACACCGACGTCGGTCAAGTCGATCACGCGCCGCTCCTGCCAAAGGGCAGGGAGAGTACTCGGGGTGCCCGTACGCTCCCGCCATGC
>JBJHDB010000038.1:0-12286 GCA_050486325.1 Nitriliruptoraceae bacterium
GCATCGGACATGCGCGTGTCCGTCGGCGTCATCGGCGATCTCAGGGCTCGAAAGTCGCCCGACCGTGACGTGGTCGAGCATCGAGGAGTATTCCATGCCGAGGGGGCGTCGGCTGCTGGGCGGGCCTCGCTTGGTTGCGTGCCCGCATGAGCGGTGTCCATCCCGGACTGGTACTGCTGTGCCCCGTCACGGAAGCTGCACCGCGAACGGACGACGGGCCGCTCGCCGCCGCCGGTGGCCGGGGAGGACCTCAGGTGCGAACGATCATCGAACCGTTCCGGGTCAAGGTCGTCGAGCCGATCCAGGACACCACCCGAGAGCAGCGCGAAGCGGCGCTTCGTGCCGCCGGCTGGAATCTGTTCGGCCTGTCATCTTCG
Source organism: Nitriliruptoraceae bacterium (assembly GCA_050486325.1). GTDB lineage: Bacteria > Actinomycetota > Nitriliruptoria > Nitriliruptorales > Nitriliruptoraceae > JBJHDB01. The sequence goes on from JBJHDB010000038.1 coordinate 378, forward strand.
CAGGTGCTCATCGATCTGCTGACCGACTCGGGCACCGGTGCGATGTCGAGCGAGCAGTGGGCGGCGATGATGCGTGGCGACGAGTCGTACGCCGGCGCGGCGTCGTTCGAGCGCTTCGAGGCGGCCGTCCACGACCTGACCGGCTACACGCACGTCATCCCGACCCATCAGGGACGTGCCGCGGAACGCATCCTGTTCTCCGAAATGGTCGGGCCCGGCGACGTCGTGCCGAACAACACCCACTTCGACACGACCCGTGCCAACGTCGAGTTCCAGGGCGCCCGCGCACTCGACCTGATCCGGCCCGAGGCCCGCGACCTGCACGCCGAGCTTCCGTTCAAAGGCGACATGGACGTCGAGGCGCTCGAGGCCACGATCCGTGCTGAAGGTGCCAAACGCATCCCGCTGGTGATGCTCACGATCACCAACAACTCCGGCGGTGGACAGCCAGTGTCGATGGCCAACGTGCGTGCGGTTCGCGAGGTGTGTGACCGCTGGGGCATCCCGCTGTTCCTCGATGCCGCCCGCTTCGCCGAGAACGCCTGGTTCGTGGTCCAACGCGAAGCAGGCCTGGTCGGTCGCTCGCCCCGCGATGTGGCACAGCAGATGTTCCGGCTGGCCGACGGGTGCACGATCAGCCTGAAGAAGGACGGGATGGGAAACATCGGCGGGGTGCTGGCGGTCAACGACGCCGAGCTCGCCGAACGCTGCCGCAACGTGCTCATCCTCACCGAAGGGTTCCCGACCTACGGGGGGCTTGCCGGTCGAGACCTCGATGCGCTGGCCCAGGGCCTGACCGAGGTCACCGACCCGGCCTATCTCGCCTACCGGACCCGGTCGGTGGCCTATCTGGCCGAGCTCGCCTGGAACGCTGGTGTCGAGACCGTTCGGCCCCCCGGTGGACACGCGGTCTACCTTGACGCCCGCACGCTGCTGCCGCACATCCCGCCGCACCAGTTCCCCGGCCAGGTGCTCGCGTGCGAGCTGTACCTGACCGGCGGGGTGCGTGGCGTCGAGATCGGCACCTTGATGTTCGGCCGGTCGCGCGAAGACGGTACCGACGAGCCGGCGCCCTACGAGCTCGTCCGGTTGGCGTTGCCACGTCGCACCTACACCCAGAGCCACGTCGACTACGTCGGGGAGGTGATCGCCGACACTGCGGCGCGCGCCTCGCAACTGCGCGGGCTCGAGATCGTCTCCCAGCCGCGCTGGCTGCGGCACTTCACCGCGCAGCTGGCCCCGATCGAGACCGGGTCGTGACCAAGGGCGTCTCGTAGGACGAGCCAACTGGTCGATCTGAACGGTTGATCCGGACCGTTGACCTGGACCGTTGGTCACCCGTCCGGTGCGGCACGTGCACCGAACCCGCGACAGACCACCCCGACCGCGTTGGTCTTCGAGCCATGGAGTGCCCTGTGCGAATCGTCATCGCTCTCGGACGGTTCGCGGTGGCTCGACCCGTGTGGACGATCGTCGGCATGCTCACCGCCAGTGTTGTCCTGGCGACCTTCGTTCCCCGGGCCGTGACCGACGATGCGATCGCGGTCGACAACGAGCCGGCACGTGCGCTGCAGGTCATCGACGAGCAGTTCGGCGAAGCGCGCACGGTGGTCCAGATCCTGGTGTCCAGCGACGGCGCGGCGATCATCGGTGCGGACGGCCTGCGCGCGGCCGAGGCCATCGAGGCGGCGGTCACCACCTCGCCCGTGGCCGACCGGCTCGTCGACGCTGAAGGCCAACCGCCGATCGCCACCTACCTCGCCGACGTGCAGGCGGTCGTGCGTATGGCCGGACTGGACCCGGACGTGCTCGACGATGCCACCGTCACTGACCTTCGCGCGCAGGCGCGTGAACGCATCCCGCCAGAGTTCGCTGCCCTCGTCGACGAACTCACCGGACCTGGCGAGCCGGCCACCCGTGCGCTCGTGCTGGTGTTCCTCGATGCTTCCGGCCTGGACGACGACCAGGCGCTGGCGCTGCAGACCGAGCTCGCGGCGGCCGTCGACGACGCAGCACTGCCGGAAGGCTTCACCGCCGAAGCGTTCAGCTTCGGTCTGATGCTCGGCGACAACGACATCGGACCGGAAGTCGGCCGGCTGTTCGGCACGGCGTTGGCGATCATCCTGGTGGTTCTCGCGGTCGTGTACTGGGTTCCGCCCGGTCGCCGGCAGCGCGTCCGGATCGTGCGCCGGACCGTCACCGACGTGCTGCTGACGCTGATGGTCATCATCCTGTCGGTGGTGTGGATGCAGGGCGCAGGGGTCCTGCTGGGGCCGGGATACGCCGGACTCATCGGCCCGTTCTCGCCTCAGACCCAGATCGTGCCGATCCTCGTGGTGGGACTCGGTGTCGACTTCGCGATCCATCTGCTGGCGCGCTACCGGTCGGGCCTGGCTTCGGCCGGCGGTGCCATCGGCGGGCTCGACGGCGCCCTGCGCTCGGTCGGGCCGACCCTTGCGTTGTGCACGGCCGCGACCGCGATCGGGTTCCTGACCAACATCGCCAGCCCCGTCGACTTCCTCGCGACGCTGGGGGTGCTGGCGGCGTTGGGCATCACCGCGGCGTTCTTTCTCACCCTGACCGTCCTGCCCGCCGCACGTGCTCTGCTCGATGCTCGGGCGGACCGCCGTGGCCGCCTACCGGTCGAGGCGCTCGCTGGTGGCGACGCCCGGGGGCTGCCGCTACTGATCGGGCGCACGGCGGTGCTCGCCGAACGTGTTCCTGTCACGACCGTGGCCGTCGCAATGCTCGTCGTGATCGCCGGTGGCTACGGGTTCACCCAGCTCGACACTGAGTTCGAGCTAACCGATTTCGTGCCACGGGACGCACCAGCACTGGCGACCTTCGCCGAGATCGCCGACAACTTCGGGGGAGGCTTCGACGAGACCACCCAGGTGCTGCTGCGGGGCCGGGTCGCCGAGGCGCGCGCGGACGGATCGCTCGACGCAGCCGTGGGTCGGTTGGCGGATGTACCGAACGTCGAGCGCCTCGGCGCGGCACCGGATGCCAGCGTCGCGCTCACCGACGACGGTGGACTCGGGCTGATCGAGCTGCGCACCTCAGCCGGGCAGTCGGCGGCCACCGAGCTCGCCGAAGGCATCACCGTCGCGCTCGAACCGCTGACGTCGGGCGGCATCGAGGTGACCGTCGCCTCACCTCAGCTGGTGCAGGCCCGCATCGGGGAAGACATCGAGGATGCCCAGCTCACGTCGTTGTTGATCGCGTTGGGTGCGGCGATGGTGCTGCTGGCCATCCACTACCGCGTCGTCGCCCGCCGGGCCGTCCTCGGCGTGCTCACCGTGCTGCCGGTCGTTCTGGTGCTTGCCGCGACCTTCGGCACGATGGCGTTGACCGGCATCCCACTAAACGCGGTCACCGCGACGCTGGCGGCCCTGTCGATCGGGATCGGTGTGCCGTTCACGATCCACGTCACCGCCCGATTTCTCGAGGAACGTGCTGGCGACGGGTCGCTACGGTCGGCCACGGTTACATCTTCGGAGGGCGCGCTGCGCCGGACGGTCACGGCCACCGGCGGGGCGCTGGCCGGGTCGGCGCTGACCACCGCGATCGGGTTCGGTGTCCTGGTCACCTCGACGTTGCGGCCCTTCGAGCAGCTGGGCTACGTGATCGTGTACGCCATCGCCTACTCGTTCGTGGCCGCGGTCCTGGTGCTTCCGAGCCTGCTTGCCCTGTGGGACCGGTCGACGCGCAGACGTGGGCGAGATAGCGCAAGGCGCGGCGTTGGTCGCGGCGGTGCCGTGACCAACGTCTGGACGGCCAGGCAGGGTCCGGTCCCGGTCAGCCGTCATCCCGCAGGAGCACGTTGAGCACGTCACGGATCGACACGACCCCGTGGATCACGCCGCGACGCGCGACAGTCAGGTGACGAATCTCCGCGTCGGCCATCACCTGCGCCGCTGCGGCGATCGTGTCGGTCTCCTCGACGCTTACGACTTCGGTCGAGGCGTGGTCGCGGACCCGTTCGACATCCAGGTCGAGTTCGTCGGCGATGGCGTGTACGAGATCCCGTTCCGAGAACACTCCGCGCACCCCCGCCGGGTCGACGGCGACGAGCAGCCCCACGCCGTCGGCGGCCAGCGCTGAAGCGGCCTCACGAAGCGTCGCGGTGGGACGGATCGTCGCGACCGGGTCACCGACCAGGCGCAAGATCGGGTCGGAGGGGACGGCGGTCTTCTCAGACATCGTGGTTCCTCGTTTCGGTCGTGTTTGCCGATTCTGCAGGCGGTTGCCGCTGGCCGCGGCTGGCTGCCGCTGGTTGCCGGAAAGCCGGGCGCCGAGCCCGGCGGCCGTACTCGGTGGCCTTGCAGGTCATCATCGCCAGTGGGGCGAGGTGGTGGCAGGGCAGGACGGCCCCAGCGGACCGGGACGTGCGTCCGCAACGCGGCTAATACGCATCGTCGCGCGTCGCCGGGCCGTCCAGCAGGCGTTGCTTGTGGGCGCGAAACTCCTCGTCGTCGAGCTGGCCGCGTGCGTGCAGGTCGGCGAGCACTTCGAGCTGGGCCACCGTGTCACGTCTCCCCGCAGCATCGCGACCGGCCGACCGGAGCATCCGAGCGGTGTAGATCTGGGCCTGCACGGCTTCCGGGTCGGGCACGTCTTCGAGGACGCGTGTCGGTCCGTCGGTCACGATGCGGATCGTGCCGTGACCCAGCAGGCGTCCGGTGAGTGCCTGGTGGAACTGGACGTCGTTGATCCGGGTGAGGGGAATCTCTGAGCCGGCTCGGCGCAGCACGCCGGATCGGACGATCACGCGTTCGGTGGTGACGAGATACGACGTCGCCCATCGACGCAGCACCCGTGGCAGGCCAACGACGACCCATCCGGCGACAGCGATGGCGATCGAGGTGAGCGCAAGTCCCGCCGGAAGGGCCGCGTAGGCGAAACCGGCCGCCGCAGCGAACACCATCGCCAGAACGAGCGGTGCGAGCAGGGTGTTCCAGTGGGGGCGCAGCGCGACGAGAACGGTCTCGTCCCCGGCGAGCCGCCGGTCGGGATCACGCATCCGGGGCCACCTCCGCCGGCTCTCGGCCGGGTACAGCCGTCACCTATCGTAGGGTGGACGGTGATGGGTGCCTGTCGCCGGGACCGTTGGCCCGTAAGACTGGGTCCACAAGCCACTGTGATGCCGCCGAGGTCTCGGCGAGGGTAGGAGCACCACGGGCCGCACCGCTGCCTTCCGACCCTGAGATGGTCGCGGCGGTACGACCCGGCGAACGCCAGCTGCGTCGCGACCGTGACGGGCCGGACGCCCGATGAAAGGCTGAGGATCATGACCAGGATCGTGGTCGGTATCGACTCGTCCGACAACGCGGTTCGTGCACTCGAGTGGGCGCTGGCCGAAGCCCGGTTGCGCGGTGCCAGCCTCGAGCTCGTGCATGCCTACCCCACTCCGGAGCTGACGGCCATGCCCGCGATCGTGACGCTGCCCTCCGACGAGGAGCTGCGGCTCGCCAGCGAGGCGACCCTTGCTGCCGCTCTCGAGCAGGCCGGTGGCGCCGGCGACGTCGAGGTCACCTACACCGTCGAGGCGGGAGGTGCCGCCCGGGTGGTGACCGCCGCCGCCGAAGGCGCCGAGATGCTCGTGCTCGGTGCCCGTGGCCTGGGCGGTTTCCGAGGCCTGTTGCTCGGTTCCGTCAGCCAGCAGGCCGCCGTCCACGCGCCCTGCCCCGTGGTGATCATCCCGCCGGATCGCGACTGAGCCGCGTGGGTTCCCCACAACATCCGGTGGTCGAGCGAATACGACTGCCGGTCGTGGGCGAATCGGTCGACGCGGTCACTGCGGCGATCCACCATCCGGCCGCACCCCGACTGCCACCGACCCTGCTCGTTCCGGGCGCGGGCGGTGATCTCGACTCGGTCGGGCTGGTCGCGCTGGCCGAGATCGTGGCTGCGGCCGGCGGCATTTGCGTGCGCGCGAACCTTCCGTATCGGGAATCCGGCCGTCCGCTGCCGCCCCGTGCCGAAGCGAGTGTCGCCTCGCTACAAGCGGTGGCCGCTGCGGTGCACGATCTCGTCGACGCCGACCAGGACTGGGTCGTCGGTGGCCGGTCGTACGGCGGCCGGGTCGCCTCGATGGCCCATGCCGACGGCCTGTCGGTCGCGGGGCTGGTGCTCGTCGCCTATCCGCTGCACCCACCGGGACGTCCCGAAGCGCCTCGCGTCGCGCACTGGCCGGCGATCACCGCACCGTGCCTGTTCCTGCAGGGCGGTCACGATCCGTTCTGCAAGCTGGACGTGCTCACGGCCGAACTGCCGCAGCTGACCGTGCCGACGACAGTCGAAGTCGTCGAGGGTGGTGACCACGACCTGCGGGTGCCGGTTTCGGCAGGCGGGCCCGTCGAGACGACAGAGGTCGTGGCGGCGCGCGCTGCGGTCGTCGCTCGCTGGCTGGATTCGATCGGTGGAGGTGGAGTCTGAACGTCGCGTAATGTCGCGGTCGGAGCGCCAACGGCTCGTCCCGAGCCAGGCGCACGAGGGAAAGGGCTGCTGATGATCGCGGAGTTCCGTGCCTTCGTCGACCGGGGGAGCTTCATCGACCTCGCTGTCGGTTTCGTGATGGGTGTCGCGGTCACTGGCGTGGTCCAGGCGATCGTGGGCCGACTGATCATGCCCGGTGTCGGCCTGCTTTTCGGTGAGGCCAACTTCGACCGGTTGCTGACCTTCGGCACGGCGGTCGGCGACGACGGTGTTCCGGTGGGCTCCCTGGGTGCGGTGTTGACCGCACTGGTCAACTTCCTGCTGGTCGCGGTCGTGCTGTTCCTCGTGGTTCGGGCGTACAACCGTTTCAAAGCGCGTCAGGCCGATCAGGCCGAGGAAGAACCCGCGGCCGAACCCGAGGATCTCCTGCTGCTGCGCGAGATCCGCGACGCTCTCCGGGAGCGTTGACGCCGACCTGCGCGAGCCGACCGCCCGGGGACATCGGACGACCACAGGCGCATCCCGGCCACCAGTAGGCTCGCCGGCGGCCGCCGGCACCGGCGCCGCCTGATCGCAGTCCAGCGAACCCGGCATCCAGGGCGACGGGCGTCGGTCGCGCCGTGGCCAACGACGCCAGACCACATGACGCCGCGCAGGCGGAGGAACCGATGTCCGACGAGCTGGCCCGACGTTCGATCGACACCATCCGCACGCTGGCGATGGACGCTGTCCAGCGGGCCAACTCGGGCCATCCCGGTATGCCGATGGGCTGTGCACCTATCGCGTATCTGCTGTACCGCGAGGTGATGCGCCACGACCCGGCCGACCCGGCTTGGCCCGATCGTGACCGATTCGTGCTTTCGGCCGGTCATGGGTCGATGCTGCTCTACGCCGCGTTGCACCTGAGCGGCTACGAGCGGCCAACCCTCGACGACCTGCGTGACTTCCGTCAGTGGGGCTCGGTGACGCCGGGTCATCCGGAAAGCCTCGACCTGGCCGGTGTTGAGACGACGACCGGACCGCTCGGACAGGGCTTCGCCAACGGCGTCGGCATGGCCCTGGCCGCGGAACGACTCGCCGCTGAGTTCAACCGTGGTGAGCATCAGATCGTCGATCACCGGATCTACGGGATCGTCTCGGACGGGGACCTCATGGAAGGGGTCGCATCCGAGGCTGCCTCTCTCGCGGGCACGTTGCGGTTGTCCCGCATCACCTATCTCTACGACGACAACGGCATCACCATCGACGGGTCGACTGATCTGGCGTTCACCGAGGACGTGCTCGGCCGGTTCGACGCCTACGGTTGGCACACCGGGCGGGTGTCCGACCCGGAGGACCTTGACGAGCTGCGTGCCGCGATCGCCGAGGCCGATGCCGACCCGCGACCGTCGTTGGTGGCGGTGCCGACCGTCATCGGACACGGGTCGCCGAACAAGGCAGGCACCGCAGACGCGCACGGCTCGCCGCTGGGTGACGACGAGATCGCCCTGACCCGTCAGGCGATGGGCTGGCCCCACGACACACCGTTCGTGGTCGATGACGAGGTTCGCGACCACGTCGATCGCCGTGCGGCCGGTGCTGATGCGCACGACGCGTGGCGCCGACGCTTCGAGGCGTACCGCGCCGATCATCCGGAGCTTGCCGCCGAGTTCGAGCGGCGTGTGGTCCAGCGGGCGCTTCCCGACGGTGCTGTCGACCTCCTCGTCGATCGCGTCGCTGATGCGCTGCCGTCCGTGCTGGACGCGGATGCGACCCGCAAGCACTCCGGTGCGGTGATCAACGTGCTCGCACCGAAGATGCCCGAGTTGTTCGGTGGATCGGCGGACCTGGCCGGTTCGAACAACACCGACGTCGCGGGCGGCGGGGACTTCTCGGCCGACGACCGCCACGGGCGCAACCTGCGGTTCGGTGTGCGTGAGCACGCCATGGCCGCGATCGCCAACGGCATGGCGCTGCACGGCGGTTTCGCGCCGTATGCCGCGTCGTTCCTGGTGTTCACCGACTACTGCCGCGCGTCGATCCGGCTCGCTGCGCTGATGCGCCAGCGTGTGGTGTTCGTCATGACCCACGACTCGATCGGGCTGGGCGAGGACGGCCCGACGCATCAGCCGGTGGAGCAGCTGGCCGCGCTGCGGGCGATCCCCGGGCTGACCGTCCTGCGCCCGGCGGACGGGGTGGAGACGGCGGCAGCCTGGCGGGTTGCGCTGGAGGCCGATGGTCCCTCGGTGATCGCGTTGACCCGCCAGAAGGTGCCCGCGTTGGCCACCCCCGGCGACACCGGGCCGATGCGTGGCGGCTACATCCTTGCCGAGCCCGGAGGGCCGGACCCCCAGGTGGTGCTGATCGCCACGGGTTCGGAGGTCCAGCTCGCGGCCGGCGCGGCCGAGATACTGGCTGGCGAGGGGGTACGGGCCCGCGTGGTGTCCATGCCTTCGTGGGAAGTGTTCGTCGACCAGGATCCCGCGTACCGCGACGCCGTCCTGCCACCCGACGTGCGCGCCCGGGTCGCCGTCGAAGCTGCGACGTCGTTCGGTTGGCACCGCTGGGTCGGTGACCACGGCGAGGTGGTGGGACTTGACCGTTTCGGGGCATCCGCACCAGCTGAACGCCTCTTCGAGGCGTTCGGATTCACCGTCGAGGCGGTGGTGGCGGCCGCGCGGCGCACCATGGAAGCTGCTCCGGCCTGACCCAACGCTCGCCGCGGCCATCACATCGGCTCAGCCGCGTCGGTCGGCCGAGCGTTGCCGGTCAGGCCCTGCGTGCCCGTCAGCGTTTCTTGCCGCGCCGTTTCTTGCCCCGTGGTGATGGCGGGCGAACCCCGGGCAGCTGGGACCGGCTCGTGTCGGTGCCGCTTGTCGACGTGGAGGACGATGAGCCGCCAGAACCGGAATCAGCACCTCCCGCACGCGTGGTGTTTCGGCGCGGTGGTCCGATCCGACCTTCGGCGATCGTCAGGTTCAGTTCCTCGGCACGACGGGCACGGCGAATCCAGAACCAGGCGAACCCGGCGAGGATCAGGGTGCCGAACATGCCGTTGGCCAGGGCGACCTCCGGCGGCGACACGGTCAGCTGCAACAGTCCGAGCGCCGGCCCTACCAGCCACGCGTACTTCCAGAACCGCAGCTGACGTCGGGCGACCGCGACGGCGACACGCGCGTACTTGCGGGTCTCCACGGCCTGCCCGCGGTTGACGGTGCGGATGATCGCCCGCCGTGTCGCGGTGTCGAGCGTGGTGAACTCGGTGCGGTAGGTCTCGCGATCGGTCATGGACGGCTCGCCGGTGCGGTTGTCCCGCAGGCTAACGGCGCGGGATGGCCCTGGCCGTCAGGCGTCCGTCCCAACCACCCAGGCGTCCAGGCGCGAGTGGACGTCGGCGACAATTTCGGCAGGTGCGAACGACGCGTCGATCGCGCGGCGCTGCACGTCGGCCAGGCCTGCGCGGTCCAGGCCGAGCAGCTGTCGCGCATGGGCGAGTTCGTCGGTCAACGTCGTGGAGAAGAACGGCGGATCGTCACTGTTGATGGTCACCGCGACACCGGCCTCGACCAGCTTGGGCAGCGGATGGACGTCGAGGCCATCGACGATGCCAAGCGTCACGTTCGACGACGGGCAGACCTCCAGGACAGTGCCGTCCCGGGCCAGGCGATCCAACAGTGCGGAATCGTTCACCGCCGCGATGCCGTGGCCGATGCGGTCGGCACCCAGCTCGTCGAGTGCGGCACGGACGTTGTCGGCCTTGCCGGTCTCGCCGGCGTGCACGACCAGGCCGATGCCGAGGTCGTCCGCGGCCGTTCGCAGCAGCGCGAACTCGGACTCGGGGAGCGAACCCTCGATGCCAGTGAGGCCGAGCGCGACCACCGGTGCGTCGGCGGCCCCGACGAGATCGACGGTCGCGCGGGCGTTGTCGGGACCGAGTTCGCGGATGCTGTCGACGATCAGCCCGATCCTGGTGTCGGGCACCTCGGCGAATCCGTCGTTCAATGCCGACCAGATCGCCGCTGCGTCCATGCCCTGATCGACGAGCGTGCCCACCGTGACCGTGGCCTCGCTGTAGAGCACGTTCTGCTGGGCCTGCTGGCGTGCGAACGCCGCCGCGACACGGGTCAGGTCGTCGGGTGTGCGCAGCTGCCGGCTGGCAGCGAGGAACACCGCGACGAAGTGGTCGAAGTCCCGGTACTTCAGTGGGTACCCGCCGTCGACCAGGCCGAGCACCGCGTGGGGATCCTCACCGTGCCCGCGGGCCAGGGTCGTGGCGACCTCGGCGGTGATGGTTCCCTCGAGGTGCACGTGCAGCTCGACCTTGGGCAGGGTTGCCAGTGCGACGTTGGTGTCGGAGTTCGTGTCGAGGCCCACGCGTGGTCCTCCCGTCCTGTCGTGCAGCACCCGGCAGTGCTGCCGGAGGTCGCCGACGGTACTGGTCGCCGAAGGCCGCTGGGACGGCGTCGGTAGCATCTTCGTGACGTCTCGCCGCCGACGCGGACGTCAGTGACGCGCCACCGGCCGTCGGCGAACTGCAGGAGCACCGCATGGCCACCAGTCACGCCGACGAGCTCGCCCAGCTGCGCGAACGCCTCGCGCAGCTCGAGGTCGACCTCGACGTCGCCGGTCAGCGGGAGCGGCTGGCCGAGCTTCAGGCGCGCGCGTCCGAACCCGGCTTGTGGGACGACCCGGATGTGGCGCGGCAGGTCACCACCGAGCTGTCCCGGTTCGAGTCGGCCGTGTCGCGAAGCGACCGGCTCACCAGTCGGCTCGACGACCTCGAGGTGCTCGACGAGCTCGCTGTCGAAGAGGACGACGCAGCATCAGCCACCGAAGTGCAGGCGGGCATCGACGCGATCGTCGTCGAACTCGACCGGCTCGACGTCGCGACCCTGCTGTCGGGTGAGCACGACGCGTCGGACGCGATCGTGTCGATTCATGCCGGCGAGGGCGGTGTCGATGCGATGGACTGGGCCCAGATGCTCCAGCGGATGTACGTGCGGTGGGCCGAGAGCCGCGGGTTCGACGTGGAGATCTTCGATCAGTCCTACGGTGAGGAAGCCGGGCTGAAGTCGACCACGTTCGAGGTCCGCGGGCCCGATGCGTACGGCTGGCTGTCGGCCGAGCACGGCGTGCACCGTCTCGTCAGGATCAGCCCGTTCGATTCGCAGGCCCGTCGACAGACCTCGTTCGCGCTGGTCGACGTCGTGCCGGTGCTGCCGGAACTCGACGAGGAGATCGAGGTCCCCGACGAGGAGATTCGCGTCGACGTGTACCGGTCGTCCGGGCCGGGTGGTCAGAGCGTGAACACCACAGACTCGGCGGTGCGTATCACCCACCTTCCCACCGGAACCGTGGTCAGCTGCCAGAACGAGAAGTCGCAGCACCAGAACAAGGCGGTGGCGCTGCGGGTGCTGAAGGCCAAGCTGGCCGAACTCGAGCGGCTGAAGCGCGCCGCGGAGCTCGACGAGCTTCGGGGTGGGGTGCAGAAC
>JBJHDB010000039.1:0-12233 GCA_050486325.1 Nitriliruptoraceae bacterium
TGATCGGGATGTCACACGGTCGACCACGACACTCAGACGTTCGCTCGGCTTGTCCTATATCCCCCAGGATCGTCACCGCGAAGGCCTGCTGCTCGGAGCGACACTGTGGGAGAACCGGCTCCTCGGTCATCAGATGTTCGCCCCACTCGTCAATGGGCAGCTCGTTAACCGGTCAGTCGTGCGTGAACAGACCGAGCAGATCGTCGCGGAGTCCGATGTGCGGACCCCGACCATCGACGTCTTCGCCTCCGCGTTGTCGGGCGGAAACCAGCAGAAGCTGATCGTGGGTCGTGAGTTGTCCGGCGAACCCCGTGTGCTCATCGCCGCACATCCGACACGTGGTGTCGATGTCGGCGCGCAGGCCGCGATCTGGAGTCGCCTGACCGAAGCGCGCGACCAGGGCCTGGCCATCCTGTTGATCTCCGCAGACTTGCACGAGTTGATCGGACTCTCCGATCGCATCGCAGTCATTCTTCGCGGACGCATGGTCGGCGAGTTCGACCCGTCCAAGGTCACACCGGAAGAGCTCGGAGGTGCTATGACCGGAGCCGATGCCGCATGATCGGGCAACGCGCCGAACGTTTTGTTCTCACCCTGGCTGCGCCATTGCTCGCCGTCGGCTTCGCCGCCCTGCTGGTCTGGGTCATCCTGATCATGGCCGGGGCACGGCCCGGTGAAGTGCTCCCTCCGGTGCTGGAGTTCAGCACGACCTCGAACAGCATGGTCTTGGTGACAAACAAGGCCGCGACCTACTACCTGGCCGGCCTGGCCGCAGCAGTCGGGTTCAAGATGCTCCTGTTCAACATCGGCATCGACGGTCAGTATCGCCTGGCGGTGTTCACCGCGGCCGTGGTCGGTGCGCACGTGAGCCTGCCCAAGGTTCTCCACATCCTCCTGATCATCATCGTTGCGATGGCGGTGGGAGCGAGCTGGGCTGGGATCGCCGGTTACCTGAAGGTCAAGCGCGGCGTTTCAGAGGTGATCAGCACGATCATGCTCAACGCGATCGCCACCGGGATCATCGCGTATCTGCTCACCCCAGGAAGACTGGCCTCACGGGAGGTCGGCAGCAACAACGTGCGGACCGCGGTGATTCCCGAATCCGGCTGGATTCCCCCGATCATGCTCGGCGATCTCGAACTGTTCGGATTCGTGCCGATCGCGATCGCACTCGGGATCCTCTACGCGTTCCTGCTCAACCGAACCCGGTTCGGTTTCGAGCTACGGGCAAGCGGCCTCTCGTTGCGTGCTGCCGCGGTGAGCGGCGTCGACTCACGACGCATGATCGTGATCACGATGTTCATGTCGGGCGCACTCGCCGGCCTCGTGGGCATCCCGCAGCTGCTCGGATCGTCGTACCAGTACGGCCTCGACTTTCCCACCGGATTCGGGTTCACGGGCCTGTCGATTGCGCTGCTCGGACGCAACCATCCGGTCGGCGTGGCGTTCGGTGCGATGCTGTGGGCCTGGCTCGAACGTTCCGCCCAGATGCTCGACCTGCTGGGCGTCTCACGCGAAGTCGTCACCATCATGCAGGCGGTCATCGTGCTATCGGTGGTCGTGGCATGGGAACTCGTCCGGCGGTACAGCGTGCGACGGCAGCAGCGGTTCGTCGGACGCGCCGAGGCGCAGATGGAAGCTGCGGCGGCTGAAGGCGAACGGAGCGGCACATGAGCGTGCACGTGACGCCACCGGCCGGCACCCCGCCACGCATCGACGATGCACCCGCGACTCCTGCCCGTGCGCTGTTGTCACGCTGGTGGGTACGCGCCATCCTCGGCGTGATCGTGTTGGCAATCGTCGCGCGCATCGCCGGTACGCCGGACCTGGTCTCGCGTGGTTCGGCGAGTGCATCGCTGCGTTTCGCCGCCCCGATCCTCCTCGCGGGTCTCGGTGGCCTGTGGGCCGAACGCGTCGGCGTGATCAACATCGGCCTCGAAGGCATGATGATCATGGGCACCTGGGTGGGCGCCTGGATCGGCTTCCTCTACGGCCCGTGGACCGGCGTGCTGGCGGCAACGCTCGGCGGCATGTTGTTCGGTCTGCTGCACGCGCTGATGACCGTCACCTTCGCGGTCGATCAAGCCGTGTCGGGGCTTGCGATCAATCTGCTCGCCGCGGGCGCTGCGCGCTTCCTGTCATCCATCGTGTTCGAACCGATGGATGGAGGTGGCGTCACCCAATCGCCCCCGCTTGCACCGATCGCAACGGTGAGCATCCCCGGCCTACGCGCGGCACTGGAACCGGTGGGCAGTCTGGGCATTCCGGTGGTGAGCGATGTCACCAATGTCCTTCTTGGCCTGACCACGAACGTGTCGCTTCTCACCCTGCTGGCGCTGGCTCTCGTGCCCTTCAGCTATTGGGTCCTGTGGCGTACGTCGTTCGGTCTCCGCCTGCGGATGTGCGGGGAGAACCCGTCAGCGGCCGACTCGCTCGGCGTCAACCCGAACCGCATGCGCTACTACGCATTGGCCGCATCGGGTGCGTTCGCCGGGTTGGGCGGGGGCTTCCTCGTCACGGTGGCCACCAACATCTATCGCGAAGGCCAGACCGCCGGGCGTGGGTTCATCGGTCTGGCGACGGTCATCTTCGGCAACTGGACACCTGGGCGGCTCGGCATCGGTGCGCTGCTGTTCGGCTTCACCGATGCGTTGCGGGTACGCCAGGAGGCCACCGTCGCCTCACTACTGATCCTCGGTTCGGTCGCATTCGTCCTGTTGGCGATCCGTGCGGCTCGTCAAGCGGAAATCAAGCCGACCATCGCCTACAGCGCGGCCGCTGTCGCGCTGATGGCCTGGTATCTGTTCTACGGTGTCGTACCCTCGGAGTTCGTCGGGTTCGCCCCGCATCTGACCACGTTGCTGGTCCTCGCTCTCGGCCGTCAGACACTGCGCCCCCCGGCCGGGATCGGCTACGCCTACCGGCGCAGCGAAGCGACCTGACCCCTCATGTCGACACCTTCATCCGGCGGCGATGCCCGACCGGTCGCACCGCAGCGCGGCTACAAGAACGTCTTGGCTGCGCCACGCGCCCGAAGCCTGCTTGGTTTCGGACTGCTCGGACGTACGCCGATGTCGATGCTGCCTGTCGTACTCGTCATCGTCGGCGAACGTGTCTCCGGTGCGTACACGATCGGCGGGGTGGCTTCGGCGGGGTTCAGTCTCGCAGGCGCTGCCATCGCGCCGTTCGCCGGACGCTGGATCGATCGACACGGCCAGCGCCTGATCGGACGGCGGCTGCTCGTCGTCTTCGTTGCTGCATGTCTTGGCCTCGTTTGGATCGCGATGTCCTCGCAGCTCGTATGGGCGCTGATCCCGCTGTCTGCCATGGCAGGGGCCAGCGCGCCGAATATCGGTGCGTTCGCACGTGCTCGTTGGGCAACCCTGGTCGCGCGCGAAGACTTCGAGTCCGCGCATGCGCTCGAATCGATCAACGACGAGATAAACCACCTGGTCGGCCCTGCCGCAGCAACCGGACTCGCCACGGCGGTCAGCTCGACGGCCGCACTCTTGGTTCCCACCATCGGCTCGACCGTCGGAACCCTCGGGGTGACCGCTCTGCCCGAGCACCGTCGGGACAGTGCGTCTGGCCTCCCGTTGTCAACGCGTTGGGTCGACTCGAGTCGGATGTGGTTGCTGGCGACGATGGTCGGGCTCGGCTCGACACTTGCCGCGGTGCTGGTGCTGATCGTCGCCTACACCGACGTCCTTGGTCGACCGGACGGCGCTGCCCTGGTGTTGTTCCTGAGTTCGACGGCGAGCTTGACCGCAGCACTCGTCGTTGGCCGGCTTCGATTCCGCATGCATCCCCGGCGTCGCTTGATGATCACGTTGATCATCTACTCCGCGTCGATCTGGCCCTTGGCACTTGTGCAGAGCTACGCGGCTTTCGCTGTCGCGGGATTCGTCGCGGGCGCGGCAATAGCGCCGACCTTCATCCAGGCGAACACGTATGTCGCCTTGACGACAACGACCGATCGCAGCACGGAGGCCTTTTACTGGATGAGCGCCGGGGTCGCGCTCGGGTTGGCGATCGGTTCGACGGTGACCGGCATGATCGTCGATGCCGCGGGAGCTGATGACGGGCGGATCATCATCGCGCTGTTCTGCCTTGCACCAGCGGTAATCGCCATCGTCAGCGAACTCGTGCAACGTCGTACGAGTGCGGTCACCGATGATGACCATGCGATCCGGTGAAGGTGATTTTGCCTGAGGACGAACAGGACGCGCTCGATGCACACCACACCATTGATTCTTGACGTCGACACGGGCATCGATGATTCTCTTGCATTGTTGTATGCGGCAGCATCTCCAGAGATCGAGTTGGTGGGTGCCACCTGCGTCGGGGGCAACACCGACGCCGATCAGGTAGCTCGCAACACGCGGGGCGTGCTCGACGTCGCGGGCCGGCACGACGTGCCCGTCGTGGTCGGGCGCCGTCGGCCGATCGCACGTCCACTGGTGATCACACCCGAGACGCACGGACCCGCCGGCATCGGGTATGCCGAGTTCGATGGCGACAGCGCACCACCCGACGCCGGTGATGGCGTGGAGTTCATCGTCGAATCCGCTCGGCAGCGCCCGGGCGAGATCACGTTGGTCAACCTCGGGCCCTTGACCAATCTCGCAAGTGCTGTGCTCGCCGAGCCGCGCTTGCCGGAGCTGCTCGCCGGTGTGTACGTGATGGGGGGATGTTTCCGGCACAGCGGCAACACCGGTCCCCGCACCGAGTGGAACGTCCACGTCGATCCCGAAGCGGCCAAGGTGGTCTATGCGAACTGGTCCGAGCGGCCGGCTGACGTCGCGCTACCGGTGATCATGGGGCTGGACGTCACCGAAGAGGCGATGATCCTTCCCGAGCACCTTCGGGAGCTCGCCTCAGCGATCGAACCGGGCACCAGGCTGCCCGAGGACGCCGAAGAGCTCATGGCCGTGCGGTTCGCCGATCCGGTTCTGCGCCTGGTCATCGACGCGCTCCGGTTCTACTTCGAGTTTCACGCGACCTACGACGGATTCTACGGCGCGCACATCCACGATCCCTATGTGGTATCGGCCGCAGCGGATCCCGATCTCGTCTCCTCGACACCCGTGTTCGTCGACGTCGAAGTCGGCGGCACCCTGACTGCCGGCGAGGTCGTCGCGGACTGGCGGCACCGGTCGAGCCGATCACCCAACGCACGTGTCGTCGAACAGGGTGATGCACAGACGTTCCTGCGGCGGCTGATCGAACGACTGCCGCGTCTTCCCGTCGGCTGACGTCAGACCAGGTCCGCAAGCATCGTCGCGCAGTCGTCGGGGCTGGCGAACGACGACTGCGTTCCCGGCCGGGTCACACTGTCCGAAGCCGCACGCATGCCGAGGTCGTACGCCCGGGCCGTGTCGTCGAATAGCGCGAGCCCAACCGCGAACGCGCCGAGGAACGCATCTCCCGCACCTGTCGTGTCGATCGCATCCACCTTTGGTGACCGGATCCGTTCGACCGTTCCATCACCCCCGACAAGGGCGATGCCCGCCGCACCGAGCGTCACCAACAGACGCACCGAGGTCGCCTTGGCGAAATCGACCAGCGCAACGTCGTCGTCGGCATCCCCGCCGCCGCTGAGCAGAGAGAACTCGACTTCATTCGGGACGAGCCAATCGGTCACGGCAAGCAGGTCTGGAAGGATCTCGGCGGCTGGCGCCGGGTTGAGCACAGTGATCGCACCCGCTGCACGAGCAGCGGCGAAGCCCGCTGTGGTCGCTTCCTGGGGGATCTCGAACTGTCCGACGACGACATCGAGATCACCAAGGGATTCGATCGCCTCGCGCGCGTGCTCCGGTGTCACCTCGAGGTTGGCGCCCGGCACGATCACGATGCGATTCGTACCGTCGGCCTCGACCCAGATCGGTGCGACCCCGCTCGAACCGGCGACGGTACGTACGAAGGTCGTGTCGACGCCGACGTCGGCGAAGTTGGCCAGGGTCAGCTCACCGTAGGTGTCGTCACCGACGCAGTTGACCATCCACACCTGAGCCCCGAACCGCCGGGCCATCACCGCCTGGTTCGCGCCTTTGCCACCGAACCCCATCTGGAATCGATCTCCGACCAGTGTCTCACCTGCTTCGGGCGCACGCGGTACGTAGGCGATCTGGTCCGTCATCGTGCTGCCTACAACGGCGATACGAACGTGGTCGGCCGTCTGTGCCATGGGTGCCCCCTCGAGGTCAGCATCGGTGTCCGGCGATCGGATGCGATGCGGTGAACGGATCCGGAGCTGCCGACATGCGTCGGGTGCGCCCGGCGATGCCGATGGCGCAGCGCCTGTGGGTGACAGCTAACGTCGCAGCTACGTTAGCAGTGCCACTGCCTGTCGAAACGGGGCGATCTCGACCGGATTGCCTGGTGGCGAGTATCCGCACGCAATCTGCGGCCCGTGGTCTCCCCGTCGGCCGAGCCGCGACCGAAATCACAATCGAGGAGCTGTGATGAGTCGCACCGCACCACACTGGACATCTTCCGTTCTGCAGTCGGTGGCCCCTGTGGCCGAAGGTTCGACACACGTTTCGACGAATCCTGACGCGATCGAACAGGTCGCTGGATGGATGGCCTACGAAGAATTCCAGCTGCCTGGAACGGTTTCGTCCGGTCCGTTCGCATTGCCGACCGATTCCGGCGACGCAATCGACCTGACAATGTTGATCACGAGCCTGAACTTTGCGTTCACCGATTTCGACACCGGGGTGAAGTTCACGGCTGAACGCCATGACCGCACCTGGGTGGACAGCGAAGGCATGTTCGCGTGCCTGCACCGGGCACGGGAGAACGGCATCCCGATCCTGGAAGGTTCGTGGCTTGCGGAGGTCACGCGGGACGAACTCGCGGAGGTGTTCACCGGAAACATCGAGATGCCGATGCTCGACGAACGCGCCGAGATGCTCAACACGATCGGTCGTGTCCTCGTCGAGCAATATGGTGGACGGTTCCACAACTGGGCACGCGACTGTGCGCCCGCGATGTACGCCGACGGTGACGGGCTGCTCGAGCGAATGGTCGGTGAATTTCCCCGTTTCGATGACGTCAGCGACTACCACGGACAGCGTGTCGAGCTGTTCAAGCTCGCGCAGCTGGGCCTGTGGGCGTTGCACTCGGCGCAGCTGGTCAATCTGCGCGACCTCGATCGGATGACCGCGTTCGCGGACTACATCGTGCCGGTGGCCATGCGGGTAATGGGAATCTTCCGCTACGACGAAGGGCTTGAACGGCGCATCAACGAGGGCGAGGAGATTCCACGGGACTCCGACGAGGAGATCGAGATTCGTGCGCACACGTTGTATGCGACGGCGTTGCTGACCGATGCGATCAACGAACGGCGGCCCGACGAGCTTCGGCTGGTGATACCCCAGGTTGACTATCGGCTGTGGAAGTCCTACCACGCGACGTTCTGGCCGCACCACCTCACCCGCACGATCATGTACTGAGCGAAGGCGTCACCACCGGACCGGGCATGCGCAAGCTCGGTGTGCCCGGTCCGGTGCCTGGCCCGGGTCGCTGAGGATGGGCCCGTCTATCCCCGTTGGGTGACCAGACCCGCGTCACCATGGATGTACTCGTTGAGCAGGTAGTTGATCTCCTGCATCGACAGCGCTTCGGTATACGCGGTATTCAGGAAGAACCGAGAGAAGTCGACCGATTCGAGCGCCTCCAACGCACGCGGATGACCAAAGCGCAGGAACATCTGGGTGGTATTCGTCTCCCGAGGGAAATCGGTCCTGACCGTCCCACATCCGTAGCCGAACACGGTCAGCGCGGCATCGGCCTCATGGGGCGACGTCTTGGTGACGATGCCACGATCTTCGACGATGACTCGATCCCGCATGTGCTCGCGACGCATCCAGATCTGAATGCAGGTGCGCAACTTCCCGTATGCCCCAGCGACGCATCCCTGCGTATCGAGATAGTTGATCGAGAGATCTTCGTCCGACACGAGGTGAAAACGTCGGTCGAGCCGGTTCGTGACGCTCCACTTCCGCCACGACCGAGGAACGATGAACGCGATCAGTTCGCACGCGGTCGCCGCGTGATTGAAGAACGGCACAGCGAGCGCGTTGTTCCGGCCGAATGGGGGATTGGTGGCACACACGGCATCACGCACCGCCAGGTTTTGACGGAGAAAGTCGCCATGCAGCACCTCTGGATGGCGCGGCTCGATGTCCCAACTGGCCACCCGTTGCACACCTCGCGCTCGGGCCGCATCGATGAACGTGCCCGTACCGCCGGCGGGTTCGATGAACGCACGTGACGTCCAGTCCGGCAGAACCGAGGTGATGGCGTCCAGGACGGCGTTCGCCGTGTCCCGCGGGGTGAAGTACTGCTCCTTTCCGGTGACCCGCCGATTGCCCCGTCGCATGGGTCCGGCACCGGTGGAATTCGTGTCCATGTCATCCGGTCCCGGCCCACCGGCTTCGGTCACGCTGGTGGCGCTAGACATCGGTCGTCGAGGGGTCGGTCGGCGAAGGCTCGTGCAACGGATTCCTCACGTTCTGGTGGCAAGGGTGGTTGCCTGATTGACGTTTGACACCGGGCAGGCCGGTTGATGAACTTCGCCGACCGTCGTCGGCAGCAGTATTCGACTCGACCCGTCATGTCTCCATTCGAACGGACACCGCGTGCAGCTTCTCCTGATTCACGGCCCCAACCATTCGCAGCTCGGATCCCGCGACCCGGCACAATACGGCACCGCAACGCTCCAAGACGTCGTTGACGCTGCCCGTGAAGAGGCGGCCACCCACGGTGGCTCGCTCGAAGACCTGCAGAGCGAGTACGAGGGTGTCGTCATCGAACGCCTGCACAAGGCTCGCGTGGACGGGACGGACGGGATCATCATCAATGCGGGTGCTTGGACCCACTACGCCTATGCGCTCCACGACGCGCTGGAGATGATCACCAAGCCGTGCATCGAGGTCCATCTGTCCAATCTGCAGGCACGTGAGCCCTTCCGGCATCGGTCGGTCATCGCGCCGGTGTGCGACGGGGTGATCGCCGGTTTCGGGATCGACGGCTACCCGTTGGCGGTCCGAGCCGCGGTCGCCCTGCACCAACGACGCGGATCGGCGTGAGCTGGAACGCGTCGCAGTACGCGGCCCGTCGCACTCGCGTTCGCGACACCTTCGACGCGCTCGGCATCGATCACCTTCTCGTCGGTTCGGCCGTCAACATCCGCTGGTTGACCGGTTTCACCGGCAGCGCCGGACAGGTCGTCGTGGGCGCAAGGGGCGACGAGGACTTCCTGCTGACCGACGCTCGCTACGAAGGCCGTGCGGAGCGCGAAGCTGTTGGCACACCGGTCCGGATCACCCGTGACCCGGGCGAGGCGCTCCGAAAGCTCGTTTCCAGGGCGCGTCTGGGGGTCGAGGGACATCTTCTCCCGTGGTCTGCCGTCGAAGCACTGAAATCGCGCCTGGGTTCGGCGGTCACGATCGTCCCGCTCGTCGGCATCGTCGAACGGCACCGAGCGACAAAGGACGATAAGGAGATTGCGACGCTACAACGGGCCGGGACCATCACGGCGGGAGCACTCATGTGGCTCGTCAGCGAGCACGGTTTCGAAGGTCGGAGCGAACGTGAGCTCACTATCGCGTTTGAGCGCCGGATGGTGGACATGGGGGCGGACGCGCCAGCGTTCGACACGATCGTGGCCAGCGGACCCAACGGCGGGGTTCCGCACCACGAACCAGGTGATCGACGCGTACGGGCAGGCGATCTCGTCACCATCGACGGCGGAGCGCGTATCGACGGCTACCACGCGGACTGCACCCGAACCTTTGCTGTCGGCGTCGTCTCGGAGCAACTTGCCCAGGTTCACTCGGTGGTTCGTGCGGCCCAACGTGCTGGACGACAGGCAATCACCGGTTTGCAGATGCCGGCTTCGACGGTCGACGACGCTGCCCGGTCGGTCATCGTCGATGCCGGGTTCGGCGATGCATTCACCCATCCAACCGGGCACGGGGTCGGCCTGGAGATCCACGAGGCCCCCGCGGTGTCGACAGGGTCGCGTGATAGCCTCGGCGCTGGCAGCACCTTCACCGTCGAACCTGGCATCTATCTCCCCGGCATCGGCGGCGTGCGCATCGAGGACACGCTCGCGATCACCGGCGACGGTGACGTGCGGATCCTCACCCAGCTGCCCAGATCCATGAGCCTCGACTGACCGGTCGCGGCCTGCACCCGGAGTACGCGCGTGGTCTCGACCAACAACCTGAAGAACGGCATGACCCTGCTGATCGACGGCAAGCTTCAGCAGGTCGTCGAGTGGAACCACCACAAGCCGGGAAAGGGCGGTGCCGTTGTGCGCACCAAGCTGAAGGAGGTCGAGACCGGCAAGATCGTCGACAAGACGTTCCGTGCAGGCGAGGATGTCGAACAGGCGATCGTCGAACGTTCGACCGTGCAGTTCCTCTACCGCGAGGGCACCAGTTTCGTGCTGATGGACGCCAACACGTTCGAACAGCGGGAGGCGTCCGCGGACGCCATCGGCGACGCCGCAGACTTCCTGGTCGAGGGTGACGAACTGCAGATCGAGGTGTACGACGGGCGGATCGTGGGCGTCGAACTGCCCGCTTCGAAGGTGCTTGTGGTTGCCGAAACCGACCCGGGATTCGCCGGCAACACCGCGACTTCGGCGACGAAACCGGCAACACTCGAGACCGGCAAGCAGGTTCAGGTGCCGTTGTTCATCGAGCCCGGCGAGAAGGTCAAGGTCGACACACGCTCCGGCGACTACATCTCGCGGGCGTGACGATGGCCGACGGCGTCGAACCGCGCCGGCGTCCACGATCCTCCTCGCGACGGGCCGGTCGCGACCCGCACCAGTCCCGAGCACGTGCCCTGCGTATCCTGTTCCAGGCGGACCTGCGCCGGACGGATCCGCTGAGCGTGCTCGCGACGGTGACCGACGATTCGCGTGCACGAGCGGTGCTCGACGACATCGATGCCGATGACCGTGTGCCTCCGATCGACGAACGCACGCGTGCACTGGTCACCGGGTTCGTGGAATCACGTCCGCAGGTCGACCCGTTGATCGCACGCTTCGCCCGTGGTTGGCAGCTTTCGCGGATGCCAGCCGTGGATCGCACGATCCTGCGCCTGGCGACGCACGAACTGATGACCGGCGCGACGGCACCAGCGATCGTCATCGACGAAGCCGTCGAGTTCGCCAAGGAATGGTCGACCGGCGACTCCGGTCGCTACATCAACGGCGTGCTCGAATCGATCCGTCAGCACCTGGCTCAACCGGAAGGCGAGGCGCCAGCCGAGTGACGGCCCCGGAGCAACCGACGGATGGTCCGGTCCGTGCTACGTTCGACGTGGTGCCCGGTACACGCCGTGCGGGCCCATGGTCATCCACCGATGACCCTCCTTTAATGACCGGTCCCGTGAGGCCGGAAAGGACCCTGGCGTGCGCGAGCTGCTGGCTGCCGACGACGTCCGTCGTGCGTTGACGCGCATCTCGCACGAAGTCGTCGAAGCAAACGGCGGCACAGACGGCCTTCTTCTCGTCGGGATCCCCACCCGTGGTGCGCCGCTGGCCGAACGGCTCGCCCGTCTGATCGAATCCACCGACGGGACATCGATACCGACGGGCACGCTGGACGTCACGCTGTTCCGTGACGACCTCGGCAGGCGTGGACCGTTGCCCATCGGCGAGACGCACATGCCGGTTGCCGTCGATGGTCGGACGGTCGTGCTGGTCGACGATGTGCTGTTCACCGGACGCACGATCCGCGCGGCGCTCGACGCGATCGCGGAACTCGGACGTCCGCAACGTATCCGGCTCGTCGTCCTGGTCGACCGTGGCCATCGCGAACTGCCGATCCGTGCCGACCACGTCGGCCGGAACCTTCCCACCGGTTACCACGACCAAATCCGGGTCCTTCTCACCGAAACCGACGGCCGCGACGCGGTCGTCCATATCGAGGAGGCGTCGTGACGTTGCGGCACCTGATCAGCGCCGCTGACCTCGATGCCCGTGATGTCGTGCGCATCCTCGACACCGCCGAGCAACTGCTCCCGATCGCTCGCCGGGAGCGCAACACCGTGCCAACGTTGCGGGGGCGCGTGGTGTGCAACCTGTTCCTCGAGGACTCCACACGCACAAGACTGAGTTTTGACCTCGCGGCCAAGCGACTTTCCGCCGAGGTGATCAATTTCTCTGCATCGGGATCCTCGGTGTCCAAAGGCGAGTCCTTCAAGGACAC
>JBJHDB010000040.1:0-12220 GCA_050486325.1 Nitriliruptoraceae bacterium
CGTCCACGTCCGGCCACCGCGGCCGCGAAACGCTGCGCGGCGCCGGGGTGAAACGGATATCGAGGCTGGGCCCGGGCCAGTGACGCGGCGATGGCGTCACCGAGCCGGCCACGGCGCGCCCAGGTGCGGTGCTGCACCAGCACCCTTGGCGCCACGCAGGTGAAACCGGCGTTGCTGGTCACCGTCCCGGCGATGACACGCGCGTGCGTTTCGACCTCCCGGTCGGTCCAGGGCCCCGGCACGACGATCACCGGGGTCACTCCGTCCGCTTCTCCGGTCACGGTCACCTCCGGCGCCGCGATGTCACCCACCTCGGTCAGCGTTCGTCTGCTGCCGGTGACGTGGACCGCGTCGATGTCTTCACGCCGTACGAGCGCACGACCGAGATCGTCGTCTCCGTGAACGATGCGAAGCACGCCAGCTTCTACGAGCGGCGCGAACGCCTCCCCGAGGTGGACACCGAGCTCGGGCACGACCGGGCTCGGCTTGAGGAGCACCACACGATCGGCGACGAAGAGCTGGTGCAGGACGTCCAGCGCGGGCACCGACGACACGTTCCCCGCCCCCAGCACGACGCCGATCTCGGGTCGCCGCTGCTGCCCGACAGGTCTGGCCCGACCGATGCGTTGCTCGACCTCCTCGAGGCCGACGCCGGCACGGATACGCGCCTGGGCACGATGATCACGAAGGATCACCCGGTCGAACCGGTCGGCCGGCAGCAGGTCGACGACGACGTCTCCCCCGGCACGCACCGCGATGCGGGGAGGCCGGGGACGGCCGGTCGTCGCGATCTGGTGCAGGCTTCGTTCGAGCAGCCGCAGCTGGCGCAGTACGGGAACGATGCCGAGGAACCACTCCTCGGCCGAGGCGGCGCCGACCTCCGGCGTCCGTTTGGCGCGGTGCATCGCCGCGACCCACGCGGGTGCGGCCTCCCAGGTCGACAGCCGGGTCCGTTCAAGCAGCGCGAGACGGTGATCGAGATCGGTGGCCAACCACCGTTCCGCGTGGACACGCAGCGTCGTGACCGCATCGTCGACGACATCGCCAGGTGTCGCCGGAAACGCCGCAGCGTGCGACGTTGGGTGCACGACGCCGGTGCGGGATCGCTCGGGGCGCAGTTCCACCTCGACCTCCGGATCGCTTCGAGGATACGCCGTCAGCCACGCCCCGCCGAGGTGGTCCAGCTGGCGTGCAGCGCGGCATAGGCCCCGTCTACTGCCACCAGTTCGGGATGCGAGCCCCGTTGGACGACTCGACCGTCGTCGAACACGAGGATCTCGTCGGCGGCCATCGCCGTCGAGAGCCGATGGGCGATCACCACGGTGGTGCGTCCGGCGATCAGTCCCGTGACAGCCTGCTGGATGCGCTGCTCGGTCGCCGGGTCGACCGCGGAGGTCGCCTCGTCGAGGACGAGCAGATCCGGGTCGCTCGCATAGGCGCGCGCCAAGGCGACCAGCTGACGTTCACCGGAGGACAGCGACTGTCCTCGTTCACCGACCCGGGTCGACACACCCTCGGCGAGCTCGGCGACCCAGTCGCCGAGCCCCAGTGCGGTGAACACGGCCACGACCCCGTCGTCGTCGAGTTCCTCGCGGCCCATCCGAACGTTGTCGGCGATCGTTCCGTCGAGCAGGGTGCCGTCCTGGGGAACCATCACCACCCGGCTGCGCAGGCTCGTGAACGCCACGCGCCGCAGGTCCTCGCCACCGATGCGGACGACGCCTTCGGACGGATCCATCAGCCGGGTCACGAGCTTGGCGAACGTGGTCTTGCCCGATCCGGTCTCCCCCACGACCGCGATCCGGGCGCCTGGGCGCAGCTCCACATCGATGTCGCGCAGCGCCCGAAGTCCGGTCGCATCTGCGGCCCGTTCGCCGGGCCGCGGGTAGCGGAACGACACATCGGCCATGGTCAGGCCCAGGGGGCCGTCGGGCAGGTCGCGCCCATCCGGTCCCGGGTCGACCACATCAGGCTCGACTTCGAGCACGTCGAGCACCCGTCGGAACCCCGCCACGGCGGTCTGGCCCTCGTTGACGACCTCGCCGGCGATCAGCACTGGATCGACGAACAACGTGATCAGGAACAGGAAGGCGATGACCACACCGGGGGTGACCTGACCGTCGATTCCCAGCCAGACACCGGCGACAACCACACCGGCGGTCGCCAGCGCGCCGAACATCTCCCCGCTCCCCGCGAAGCTCGACACGAATCCGCCGGCGCGAACCGCGGATCGCCGGTGGTTGTCGATCGCATCGTCGAGCCGGTCCTGCATGTGGCGCTCCACGCCGTAGGCGCGCACCACCGGGGCGCCCACGACCGTCTCGGCGATCACCCCCAACATCCTCCCGAGGTGCTCGCGGACCGTGACGTAGGCCAGGGTCAACCGCCGTTGGAACCAACGGGCGAGCAGGACGAACGGGACGAACACGACCAGCACGACCAGGGTGAGCCGCCACGAATAGGCGAACATGACGATCACCGCGACCGACAGCTGCCCGATCGCGGTGATGAGGTTCAACCCGGCCCACTGCATGAACCTGCTGATCTCGTCGACGTCGGTGGTGACCCGCCCGACGAGCGCCCCACGCTGCTGGCTCTGCTGGTGCAGCATGGACAGGTCGTGGATGTGGCGGAACGCGCGAATACGCAGGTCGCTCAACGCGGTCTCGACGACCGCGGCCAGGCGAAGGTTCATCCAGCCGCTGGCCAGCGCGGTCACCAGCACGGCCAGGCCAGCCCAGGCCACGATGGCCGCGATGGTGGCCAGCTCCACGGCACCGCCAACGGCGAAACCGTCATCGATCGTGCGCTGGATCGCCACCGGCACGATCGCACGGCCCGCGGTGGCCACGACCGCGAGCAACAACGTCCCCGGCAGACCGGTTCTGAGCCGTGGACTGAGCCTGATGCCGCGAACGAGCGTCTCCCATGCCCGCACCGGTTCGGCGGCGACCGCCGGGGGCGCACTCACGAGGCGGCTGCAGTGTCGTCGTAGGCGGTCACGATCTCGCGGTAGCGCTCGACGTCACGCATCAGGTCCTCGTGCTGGCCGCGCGCCACGACGGCGCCATGGTCGACGAACACGATCTCGTCGGCCAGCCGGATGGTGCTCAATCGGTAGGCGATCAACACGATGCTCGAGGCCAGCTCGGCGGTTGCCAGGCCGGCGAGGATGCGCTCCTCGACGGCTGGGTCGACCGCGGAGGTGGCGTCGTCGAGGATGAGCAGCCCGGGACGACGGACCAGTGCCCGCGCGAGTGCGATGCGTTGCCGCTGCCCACCCGACAGGGCCGCCCCCCTCTCGCCGACGAGCGTGTCGTAGCCGTCGTCCAGGGCAGTGATGAACTCGTGCGCCTGCGCCAGTTCGGCCGCCGCGACGATGTCGTCGTCGCGCAGGTCGTCACCGAGCGTGATGTTTGCGCGGACCGTGTCATCGAACAGGAAGGTGTCCTGAAAGACGATCCCGACGCGACGAGCGAGCGCGTGTCGGTCGAGCGCACGCAGGTCGTGACCATCGAGTGCGATGCGGCCCTCGTCGGGGTCGACCAGCCGTGCCAGTAGCACCGCCAGCGTCGACTTTCCGGCTCCGGTCGGTCCGACCAGTGCCACGGTAGACCCGGGGCGGACGGTCAAGTCCACCGCGTCGACTCCGCGCCGGTCGGCATCGTCGCCCAGGTGCACCGGCACGGGCGAACCGAGTTCGGCCGCGCGGCCGGCGGAAGCACCATCCAGACGGGCGCCGGCAGGATGGTGGTAGGTGACCGACTCGAGTACTGCGCGTGCGCCGGACCCGTTCGCCGCGGGTGCCGTGCCGTAGGTCATCGCTCCGGAGGCGTCGAGCACCGCTGAGACGCGCTCCCATCCGGCGATCGCACGCGGCATCTCGCCAAGCATCCAACCGAAGATGCGGATCGGGATCGCCAGCAGCCGGAACAGGTAGGCGAAGAGCACCATGTCTCCCGGAGTCAGTGCCCCCTCACGGACCCGCATGGCACCGATGATCATCACGAGCAAGATGCCCACGTTCGGCAACGCCTCGATGATCGGGTCGAAGTAGGCGCGCAGCCGGCCGACCACGATCATCCGGTCCCGCAACAGCTCGGAACGTTGCGCGAACCGGACGGTTTCGGCGTCCTCCCGACCCAAGGTCTTGACGACCAGGGCCGCGTCGAACGATTCGTGTGCCGCGGTCGAAACCTCCCCGCGCGAGTGCTGGGCGATCGCTGCGGCGTAGCGCATCCGCTTCTGGTAGTGCCAGTTCGCCACCACGAGCAGCGGCACGACCGAGAAGCCGATCAGCGACAGCACCGGGTCGGTGGCGACGAGTAGTCCGGCGGTCGCAAACACCAGAACGGTCGCACCGACCGCCATCGGCAGCGGTGCCGCGAGAAAGAACGCCGCTTCGACATCGGCGTTTGCGTTGGAAAGCAGCCGCCCGGTCGGATGCCTCCGGTGCCACTCCAGCGGCAGCTGGAGATACCGGCGGGTCACTTTGCGCCGGTAGGTGGACTGCAGGGTGTACTGGGCGACGTAGGCCCCGAAACGCCGCCCGGCGACCCCGATCGCCTTGAACAGGGCAACCGCCAGGATCGTCACGACGGCCAGCGTCACCAGCTGACGGTCGAACGCACCGGTGCTGACGATGCCGATCACGACCTCGTCGACCACCCAGCCCAGGACGATCGACGCGGCGACGGTCATCGCCGCGTACAGCACGGCACCGGCGATGCCCAGCGCGAACGGTCCGCGCGCGTCGCGCAGGGCGATGCCGACGAGGCGCATACCGCGTCGGAACCCGTCGGGCGGGCGGGACCAAACCGCTTCCGGCTCGCCCTGTTGCGTGGCGGCCGTCACTCGAGTTCGGAGATGATGCCGCGCCCTTCGCAGGCGGTGCAGCTGGTGCTGAACGCCTCGACGAGGCCCTGGCTGACGTTCTTGCGCGTCATCTGCACCAGCCCGAGGCGGGACACCTCCGACACGCGCGTCTTGGTGCGGTCGCGCAGCAGCTCACGCTTGAGGCGACGCACCACCTGGTCCTGGTTGGCCTTGAGCAGCATGTCGATGAAATCGATGATGATGATGCCACCCATGTCGCGCAGGCGCAGCTGCCGCACGATCTCGTCCGCCGCTTCGAGGTTGGTCTTCAGCACGACCTCTTCGAGGTTCGTGTCGGCGTCACCGGTGAACTTCCCGGTGTTGACGTCGATGACCTTCATCGCCTCGGTCGATTCGATGATCAGGTACCCGCCCGAAGGCAGCCACACCTTCCGAGACATCGCCTTGCGCAGCTGGTCGGCGACGTCATACGACTCGAACAGCGGCGCCAGCTCGCCGCGGCGCTGCTCGGCGGCTTTCAGTTCGTCGGGGCTGAGCGACCGGGCGGTCGCCTCGCCGGCGTCGGTCGCCTCGCCGTCTTCGGCCCCGCCGGCGTCGCCGTCTGTGGAGGCGTCCGAGGCATCGTCCGATCCGATGGCGCGCTGGCGTGCACCGGCCGACGGCTCCCCGTAGAGCTCGACCTTTCCGAGCAGTTCCGGGGCGACCTCGCCCAGATAGCTGCGCACCTCGTGGTAGAGCGCCTCATCGTCGACCACGCACCGGACGAACTCCGGGCCGAAGTTGTCCCGGATGACCTTGACCACCAGCTGAGGCTCTTCGTACACCGCCGTCAACGCCTTGGCGTCCGCGGCGGCTTCCTCGACCCGCGACCACTTGGCGAGCAGGCGGTCGAGGTCGGCCTTCAGCTGCTCGTCGGTCGCACCTTCGGCGGCGGTGCGAACGATCAGTCCGTGTTCGCCCGGCCGGACCTGCTTGACGATCGACCGCAACCGGTCGCGTTCCTGGTCGGTGAGCTTGCGCGAGATGCCGAACAGGTCCGAGTTGGGTGCCAGCACCATGTAGCGGCCGGCCAGCGACAGGTGCATCGTCAGCCGCGGGCCCTTGCTTCCCATCGGATCCTTGGTGACCTGGACCAGCACCTTCTGGCCAGGCTTGAGCGCGTTCTCGATGCGGTGGTCGGCGCCTTCCTCGAGGTCCAGCTCGTCGTAGAGCACCTCGCCGGCGTAGAGGACGCCGTTGCGCCCCTTGCCGATGTCCAGGAACGCGGCCTCCATGCCCGGCAGGACGTTCTGCACCCGTGCCATGTAGATGTTGCCGACGTAGGTGACGTCGTCCGCCTTGGTCACGTAGTGCTCGACGACCGTCCGGTCCTCCAGCACCGCGATCTGGGTGCGATCCGTCCCGGCGGTCACCAGCATCGTGCGCGGCGGACCTTCGAGCATCGCACGGCGGACGTCTTCGGAGACCCCGCCGACCCGCGCCGACCCGCGGCGCTGCTGCCCGTTGCGCCCGCGACGCGCCGCCACACGCGTACCACCGCTGGCGATCGCCTGCTCGACCTGCTGCTCGGCGTCGCCGTCCGAACCGTCGTCTCCACCGCTGGCCTTCGACGCTGCCGCGGTGGCCGACTCCTCGGCCGCGGCCTTGCGGCCACGGCCACGCCCCCGCCCGCCGCGCCGGCGCTTGCGGCGTCCGGCGCCCGAACTGGAGTAGGACGCATCGCGCTCGGAGCCGCCTTCGGTCGCAGCGCCGGATTCACGGTCCGCGGCGCGGCCGGACGTGCCACCGTCGCCTGCACCGGCAGCGTCATCCGCCGTGCGGCTGTCGCCGGCCGGGGCATCCCAGCCATCTGCGCGGCTGGTCTCGACCGGCCGCTCGCGGGTGCGCGACCGTGTTCGGGTGCGGGTCCTGGCGGCAGGTTCAGCGACCGTGTCCGGCGTGGCGCCTCCGGTCGTTGCCTCGGTCTCGTCGGTGCTGTTCGTCTCGTCGGTCGTGGGCGGTCGGGCCTGGTCGTCGGACTCGGTCACGTGAAGCTCACTCGTGGTCAGGCGGCCTCCGCCTCGACGTCAGCCGTCAGACGTTCGATCTCGCCGCCAAGCGCTTCGCGCAGACCTTCGGGTACGTGCTCGCCCTGCGCGACACGCCGATTGACGGCGGGCGGGGCGATGTCGTCGTGCGCGAGCGCGGCGTACAGATCGATCGGACGTACGGTCGGACCGTCGTTGCGGAGCACCGCGCGGAGAACGGTGCGCGCGTCCGCTCCTTCGGAGCGGCGCGTCGACGCGGCGAGCTCGAGCAGGGCCGGGCGCACGTCGACGATCCGGTCGCCGTCAGGACGGCTCCGGGTCACCTCGACACGCTCGCGGGCCATCAGCTCGGCGCAGCGTCGGACAAGGAGCGCGGTCAGCTCGGTCGCGTCGACCGGGGGCCACACCAGCTCCCAAAGGGTCGCCGGAAGCATGCGCGCCAGCTTCGGCGCACCGTCCGGCACTTCGAAGAACGTCGTTATGTCCATGCCGTCGGGCAGCTCACCGGAAAGTCGGGCGAGGTCCGACTCGGCGTCTATCGGGGCGGCGAACGTCAACTCGGCATACTCGCCGGTCGAGACGTGACCGACCGGCAGGGCATCCGGGAAGGACACCTTGGCATGCGGCGTGAAGCCTTCGGAGTAGGCGATCGGCAGACCCGCGCGGCGCAGCGCCCGCTCCCACACCGAGGTCAGGTCACGCGCCGAGATGAAGCGCGTGCGCCCTTCCTTGGTCCAGCGGATGCGATGGCGCTGCACGCGATGGTCCTCGATCCGGATCGTGGGCATCACCTCAGTCATCGGACGCGTACCGCTCGGCGGTCACTGGAAGCTGGTCGCTTCCTCCGAGCCGTTGTGGCAGCACGGGAAGGCTGTAGGCACCGGTATACCCGGTGTCGTGGTCGATGCTCAACCCCGGGCAGACCCCACAGTCGTAACACGGCGACCACCGGCAGTCATCGAGTTGTTTCTCGCTGAGCGACTCCTGCCAGTCCTCCCACAACCACTGCTTTTCGAGGCCACTGTCGAGGTGGTCCCACGGCAGCGCCTCACGGTCGTCGCGCTCACGGGAGCAGTACCAGTCGAGATCGATGCCGGTCTCCGCCAGCGCCTGTCTCCAAGTGTCCAACGTGGGCATCTCGTGCCACCCGTCGAACCGGGCACCGAGCCGCCAGGCGCGCTCGACCGCGTCGGCGACGCGCCGGTCACCGCGTGCCAGCAGGCCCTCGATCACCCCTTCCGAAGGGTCGTTGGTCCGCAGGCGGATGCCGTCATGGTCCTTGATCGCGTGACGGATCAGCGTGAGCTTGCGGCGGATCTCCTCCGGCGGGTCCTGCCGCGCCCACTGGAACGGCGTGTGCGGCTTGGGCACGAACCCGCCGACCGAGATCGTGACCTTGTTGGCGCGCCCGTGCGCGCGTGCGACCTCGTAGGTTCGGATGCCAAGATCTGCGATCGCGACGACGTCCTCGTCTGTCTCCGTGGGCAGCCCGACCATGAAGTACAGCTTGATGTGGCGCCAGCCTTCCGAGAATGCGATCTCTGCGGTACGCAGCAGGTCCTCCTCGGAAACCATCTTGTTGATGACCGCGCGCATGCGCTCGCTGCCCGCCTCGGGGGCGAACGTCAGCCCTGTGCGTCGCCCGTTGCGGGCCAGCTCGTTGGACAACGTGACGTTGAACGCGTCCACCCGGGTCGACGGCAACGACAGGGAGGTGGTCGTTCCCTCGTAGGCGTCAGCCAGGTCGCGGGCAATTCCGCCGATCGCGGAGTGGTCGGCCGACGACAGCGAGAGCAGCCCGACCTCTTCGAAACCGGTGTCTCGCACCCCGTCGGTCACCAGCTTCTGGATCGTCTCCGGGCGCCGTTCACGGACGGGGCGCGTGATCATGCCCGCCTGGCAGAACCGGCAGCCCCGGGTGCAGCCACGGAAGATCTCGACACTGAACCGCTCGTGGACGGTCTCGGTGTTGGGCACGATCTGCTTGCGCGGGTAAGGCCACTGCTCCAGGTCCTGCACGGTTCGCTTGGGCACCATCGGAGGCACCCCGGCACGGATGGGCACGGTCTGTCGCAGCCGGCCGTCGGGCAGATAGCGGGCCTCGTAGAACGACGGCACGTAGACGCCATCGACCTGCGCAAGCCGTTCAAGGAGCGACTGACGCGCTTCGAGATCGCCCGGGTCGGCGCCGGCGAGCACCTCGTGCTTGAAGGCACGGAGCGCGTCGTCGATCTCGAGTACGACTTCCTCGCCGTCACCCATCACCGCCGCGTCGATGAACGTCGCGAGCGGTTCGGGGTTGTACGCCGCGTGGCCACCGACCAGGACAACCGGGTCCTCGAGGGTGCGGGCCTGGGCATGCAACGGCACACGGCCCAGGTCGAGCACGTTCAGCAGGTTGGTGTGCCCGAGCTCGTGGGGCAGGGTGAACGCGACCACGTCGAACGCCCACGCGGGACGGTGGCTCTCCAGGGTGAACGCGGGAATTGCCGCCTCGCGCATGAGCTCTTCGAGGTCGACCCACGGCGCGTATGCACGTTCGGCCAGCGTCGTGGCCCGCTCGTTGAGCACCTCGTAGAGGATCTGGATGCCCTGATTGGGTTGACCCACCTCGTAGGTGTCGGGGTAGCAGACCAACCAGCGGGTGTCTGCCTGCTCCCATGCCGTCACGACCTGGTTGTGCTCTCCGCCGACGTACTGGGCCGGCTTGCGCACCCGATCGAGCAGCGGTTCGAGCGCCTCCCAATAGCGGGGCGGCGCGATCGCCCGAGTACCCGCGAGCTTGACCGGCAGCCGACGTCCGCGCCGGGGAGTGGCCGGCGCCTCGAGGACAGGTGCGGTACCGAGCACGAGACCTCCGCGCAGGCGTGGACAGTTGCCGGATCACGGCCGGGATCGAGGGTAGCAGCGCGTGGATCTTGCGAGCCCGGCGCCCGCGTCAAGGATGGCCGCCGTCAGAACCGCCGCATGTGCACGTTGAGGAGGATGCCGATCATGGTGAACCAGACGATCAGTGACGTCCCGCCATAGCTTACGAACGGCAGCGGGATCCCGGTGACGGGCATCAGCCCGATGGTCATGCCGACGTTGACGAACACCTGCAGGACCAGAATCCCGGCGATCCCCGCCGCGAGCAGGGTTCCGAACAGTTCCTTGGCGGCAGCCGCGATCCGCAGCGCGCGCCACACGACCACGCCGAACAGCGCGACGACCAGGCTCGTGCCGATGAACCCGAACTCCTCCCCGACGACGGTGAACACGAAGTCGGTGTGGTTCTCGGGGACGTACGCCAACGCGGTCTGGGTGCCCTGGAACAGGCCCTTGCCGGTCAACTGACCCGAACCGACCGCGATGAGCGACTGGCGTGTGTGGAATGCCGGCCCCTGGGCCAGCGCCGGGTCACTCGCGTCCAGGAACGCCGTCAGACGACGGATCTGGTAGTCCTGGATCAGGTCGCTCTGCAGGGCCAGCACCAGCCCGACCAACCCGACGATCACCAGCAGCGCCAGGTAGCGCGCTCGCACCCCGCCGACGAGGAACAGCACGGCGACGAGCCAGATGAACACGATCGACGTGCCCAGGTCGGGCTGGACGAATACCAGCGCCATCGGGACCGCTGCCAGCACGAGCGCGACCACGACCTCACCGGCCCCAGGGTTGCCCTTGGCTTCCTCGAACAGCGCCGCGACGGCGATCAGCACGGCGAGCTTGGCCACCTCGGAGGGCTGCAGCTGCAGGAAGCCGAGCACGAGCCAGCGCTGTGAACCGCCGACCTGGGTGCCCATCGGGGTGAGCACCATGATGAGCAGCACGACGACCAGCGCGTAGAAGGGGGCGGCAAGCCCCTGCAGCCGCCGGTAGTCGAACATGGTCACCGCCACCATGACGAGCACACCGATGAGGAGCGCAACCAGCTGGCGGTTCAGATACAGCGTCGTCGGCGCACCCTGGGCGGTCAGCGCGAACAGCTTCGCGCTGAACACCGCGACGAGGCCCACGCCGGTCAGCGCGAGCGCAGCGAGCACCAGGATCGGGTCGAGATGCCGGGCGGGCGCGTACGCGTCCATCCAACGGGACTGCAGATCGTCGCGCAGCATGCGCTGGTCGCGATCGGTCCCGAACGCGCTCATCGCTTGCCTGCCGTGGGGGCGGCGAGGTGGCCGGTCGGCTCGGACGCCATCAGTCGAGGATCTCCGGCCCGGCCTCGAACTCGAGTTCGTCGGGCTGGACGAGGTCGAACAGGTGCTCGAAGATGTTGCGCACGATCGGTGCGGCGGTCTGCGAGCCGCCGCCACCTTCCTCGACGCTGACCACCACGACGTACTGCGGATCGTCCGCCGGGGCGTAGGCCGCGAACCAGGCGTAGGGGACCTTGGGCTTCTGTTCGGCGGTGCCCGTCTTGCCAGCCACGGGGATCTGATCCAGAGGGAACCCGGCGAACGCGCCCCGGGCGGTGCCACCCGGGCCCATGACCACCGCGCGCAGTCCCTCCTGCATGACACGGATCGTCTCGTCGTCGAGCCCGAGGGTGCCGATCACCTCCCGACCGAACTCCTCGACCACCTCGCCGTCAGGTGAGACGACCCGCTGGCCCACGCGCGGCCGAAGCAGCTCCCCGCCATTGGCAACCGCCAGGTAGGCCATGGCGACCTGCAGCGGGGTCGTCTCGATCTCGCCCTGCCCGATCGAGGTGTTGACCGCGTCGCCGCCCCGCCAGCGGTTTCCGTAGAGGCAGTTGTCCTCGAGCACCAGCTGCACGTACGACCCGGGGTCCGCCTGCTCGGCCTGTTCGCACCACCGCTCACGCCGCTGGAGCCACCGCTCCTGCTTGCTCAGCCGCGTCGGGATGTATCCGGTCGCCTCGGACGGCAGGTCGATGCCCACCCGGCGGCCGAACCCGAACCGCTCCGACACCTCAGCGAGCACCTCACGTACCTCGCCCTCTTCGATCAGCTCCCCCGCCGAGCCGATCTGCCGCTCCTCGTTGAGCCACTGCCGATAGGCGATCTCGTAGAAATAGGTGTCACACGAGCGCATCAGGGCGGTCGCGAGGCCCATCGCCGGCTCCGCCACCGGGTTCCAGTTGCGGAAGGTGTTGCCCCCGATCGTGTAGCTGGCTGGGCAGGGAAGCCGTGTCTGCGGGCCGACCTGACCGCCAACCACGCCGGCGGCGCCGCTGGCGATCTTGAACACCGACCCCGGTGGATAGCGCCCCTGGATTGCCCGGTTGACGGCCGGCTGCGGCACCCCTTCGGTGTTGTAGAGGTACTCCGCGTACTCGTGGGACAGGCCTCCGACGAACTCGCGCGGGTCGTACGAGGGGTACGAGGCCATCGCGATAACCGACGCATCGGTGG
>JBJHDB010000041.1:0-12136 GCA_050486325.1 Nitriliruptoraceae bacterium
GGGAGGCGCAGTGAACGCCGAAGATCGTGAGGAGGGCTTCGCCGAATCCGGCAGCCGGCGTCGTCACGACCGTGCCGTCGGGTGGCTGCTCGTCGCTGCACAGTTCGGATTGCTTGCCGTGCTCGTCCTGCTCCCGCGGGGAGTGAACTGGACGACACCCGCGCCTATTTCGGCCGTGGGTGTCGTGTTGATCCTGTCCGGAGCGATCGTTGCCGGTATCGCCGCAATGGGGCTGGGGGCGGGCCTTACGCCCCATCCTGTGCCGGTGGCGTCGGCTCAGCTGCGCACCGGCGGCATGTATGCGCGGGTGCGCCATCCGATCTATGCCGGGCTGATCGCGATCGTCGCCGGGATCGCCATGGGGTCGGGCAGCATCCCCGTCGTCGTGACCGCGGCGGCGACCGTCGCCTTTCTGCACATCAAGGCACGATGGGAGGAGCGGCGATTGGCGGAGCGTTTCGAGGAGTACCCCGCGTACGTCGCGGTCACCGGCCGGTTCTTGCCTCGATTCCGGCGAGGCGCTCGACGGCCTTGATCAGTGCGTGGTTGCCTTCGGCGCCAGCGCCCTCGGCCTGGAGCATCGTGTAGAGCTGATCCACGAGGCTCGTCGCGATCAGCGGAACGCCTGCCTGGGCGGCCGCTTCGCGCACGAGCCGGAGGTCTTTGAGCTGGAGATCCACGGTGAACCCGGGGCGCCAGTCGTCCGCGATGACCTGCGGCCCTCGGTTGGCAAGCATCCAGCTGCCCGCAGCGCCTCCAGCGACCGCGTCCAGCGTCCGTTCGAGGTCGAGCCGGTGGGCGGCCGCGAACACCAGTGCCTCGGAAACGGCGAGCATGTTCACGACCACGAGAATCTGGTTCACGAGCTTTGCGGCCTGGCCGGCACCAAGAGGGCCGACATGGGTAAGCCGTGCGGCGCACGGCGCCAGAATCCGACTCGCAAGTGCAACGTCAGCGGCATCGCCACCCAGCATGACGCTCAACGTCCCGTCACGTGCACCCTCGCTGCCGCCGCTCACCGGCGCGTCGACCAGGCGCACGTCACGTTCGCCGAGTGTCTTCCCTAGTGTCCGAGTCGCGTCCGGGCTGATCGTGCTGCAGTCCACCACCAGGCCGCCGTGCCCTATCCCCTCAATGATTCCGCCTGGGCCGGCGACGACGTCGATCACGTCCTGCGTGTCACCGACGCAGACCACGACGACGTCACAGGTTGCAGCGAGCTCAGGCAGCGAGGAGGCGACTGCCGCGCCGGCAGCGGCCAGCGGCTCGGCGCGCGAAGGAGTCCGATTCCACACGGTCACCTCGCTGCCAGCCTCGAGCAGTCGGCGGGACATGCCGGCCCCCATGATGCCGAGCCCGACGAACCCGATCCGTTCCGTCATGGCGTGCTCCGCAGGTCGGCTGGTCAGGCCGCGGCGACCAGGCCGATGGCTACAACCACGGCAATCACCGCGATCGTCCAGAACAGCATCGACATGCGGCGTGTGCGCGCGACCAGAGCGTCGATCGTACGGGTCGTCACGATCAGCCCGCCGCGATCGCCATCGACGAGCTGCACCCCGTCGCCAGTCGTCGCAACCGTGCCCACCGCTTCGACCGGCGTGCCTGGGGCGAGTCCCCACTCGCGTTGGATCTGCCGTGACTGACCGCCCCGGCCGAGGCTGACGTTGGTGCCTCCGATCGCGACGTTGCCACGGAAACTCCCGCCTTCGCGGTCGTGGAAGGTCACGGTCGCCTCGTCGACATCGACCTCGCGGCCGTCGACGAGCAGATTCGCGGATGAATTCTGGGCATCGACCAGCGTGAACGGTGCGGTGCTCTGTTCTTGTTCGAGCACCTGTCGACGTGTCCGGGTCTGCGAACGGCCCTGCGAGTTCTGCGTTCGCTCGCGCCATTCCTCCTCGATTCGCATCGACCACCAGACCATCGACTGCTGGGACATCGGACCCTGGACCGGACCAGCGGGGCCGGGCTGGACCGTGCCGGCGACGCGCACCAGCTGGCCGACGGCCGCAGCGGCCGCGCTTATGGGCGTTACGACGGCCTCTCCCAGCCAGCCGGACTTGCGTCCTGTGACCACCGCGGCGATGGCGAACCCGATGGCGGCCAGACCGGTGACTGCTGCAGCGATGAGCATCGCGATCCTTCGTTTGCGGGCGTGGGAGGCTAACGGCAGGGATTCGCTCCGTCACCCCTGGCAGTCCATGACACGCGATCACCACGGACTTCCGTTGGTCCTGTGCAAGCTCGGTCCAAGCCGCGCCAGTAGGGCCGAAAGGCCCTGATCTCGATCAGCGAGCTGCCGAAACACTCCGTGCCGAGTCTTTACGTTCACGATCACCATGCTCGAGGTCGCACGTCGATGCTTGGATCGCGAGGCCAGTTGGCCGAGGGTCGTCAGGTGCAGCCGGAGGTCGTTGGCCGATCGAGCATGTCCCGTTCAGGCGACCAGCGGTCGGTTGGCGATCTGGGGCTTCCCCACCTGGCGGTGCGCGCCGCTGTCGTCGCACTCGCCTACGAACTCACGGCCAGGTACTCGGTCATCGTCCAGGATCTCGACGCGTTCGGTGTCGGATACTGGCCGCCCGCGGGGGTGCTCGTCGGTGCGCTGCTGGTGTCGCCTCGGTGGATGTGGCCAGGCATTCTGACTGCCGTCGTTGGTATGCGTTTCGGGCTCAACGTGCTCGAGGGAACCGCCGTGGAGGTTGCCTCGGCATGGGCCGTGGCCAAGCTCGTGACGGCATCGGCCACAGCGTCGTTGATCCTGCGGGTTGATGCGGCTGGCTTGGACACACCGTCGAGGGTCGTGGCATTCGGTGCGGCAGCCTTCGTCGGGTCGGCGTTGGGCGCACTGCCGGGATCGATCGGTGTGGCCGCTGCCGGTGCTCAACTCCCTGTCACCGAGACGGCGCTGCACTGGGCGCTCGGCGACGGGGTCGGCATTACCACGATGGCGCCGGTCGTCCTGGCGTTGACCGGAAAGTTGTCCTGGCCGCATCGGCGACCGGTTGAGGCCCTAATGTCGATAGTGGCCATTCTCGTCCTCGTTGCCGGCCTGTTCGTCTTCGGGCAGGGCCACCTGACCGACCATGCGACGTTCCTCGTGGTGCTTCCACTATTGTGGGTCGGGTTGCGTGCCGGCAACGCGGGTAGTGCCGTTGCCGTCGGCCTGGTCGCTCAAGTGGTGACCATCGCGACCGGCGGCGGGTACGGCCCGTTCTCCCCTGATTCAACCGGCCTCCTCGGTTCGTGGGTGTTGGTGACGTCGTTCGTGACGACTGCGGGGCTGGCCACGATGCTGCTGGCCGCGCGCACGCTTCAGCTTAAAGAGGAGCACGAGCGGGTCATGGACCGTGACGAGCTCCTCGCCGTCGTGTCACACGAGCTGCGAACGCCGCTGACACCGATTGTCGGCTTCGCAGAGGCGATGATCGACCGGCATCGCGACCTGCCCGATGACCTACGTACGGGCCTGGAGGCGATCCATCGCAACGGCCGGCATCTGACCGGGCTGATCGACAACGTCCTGTTGTTGTCACGCTTCCGGGCAGACGACGCCACGCCCAGGTCGGCTCGATTCGAGGTCGGTGAACTCGTCCGGCGCACCGCCGAGGTCGGCGACGGGGCCGACGACGGATCGATCACCGTCGAGCTCGACATCGAACCCGACTGCATCGTCATGGCTGACCCTGTCCACGTGGGCCAGATCATGACCAACCTTCTGGACAACGCCCGGAAGTATGGGCGGCCGCCCGTGTCGGTGCGTGTCCATCGTGCTGACACGTTCGTGCAGGTGGAGGTCGTCGATTCGGGCGACGGCGTACCCCGATGGTTTGTGCCCCATCTGTTCGATCCGTTCGTGCAACCAAGCTCCGGGGACGGTCGTGTCGATGTTGGTCTCGGTATCGGACTCGCGGTGTGCCGCACGCTCGCCGTGGCCAACGGTGGCGACCTCGCCTACGAACCTCCCGATGGCGGCGGAGCACGATTCGTTCTGGAGCTCCCGACGGCGTAGCAGGCCGAAAGAATGCCGTCGTGGGCAGCTTGCGAACTGCCGCGCCCCGTGTCAGCGGACGATGCCGATGTTGAACTCGCCGGTTCCCAGCGCGGCGTACACCCGGGTCCACAACGCCAGGTACATCTCGGTGCCTCGCGCATTGCTGATGTCGCCAAGGTCGACGATCGAGGTTTCGGGCCAGCCCCAGCCGGTGAGCAACGTGGTGACGAGCTGCTTGGCATCGATGTCGTCGCCGCAGATGAACGCGACGTGATCGCCACCCAGCCGGGCAGGGTCGACCATGATCGTGTGGTGCATCGTGTTCAGGGTCTTGACGACACGTGCTGCCGGATGCGCCCGCTGGATCTGTTCGGCCAGGCTCGAGGTGTTGCACACCGAGAGGACCGGCGGGAATCCACCGCCAAAATCGAGCGGATTGGCCACGTCCATAATCGTTACTCCGCGAAGTGCGCCGTCAGCAAGTCCGGCCAGCACCTCGAGGCACACCTCGCCAGGAAGGGCGTTGACGACCATGTCCGCGCTGTCTACAGCTGCTTCGAAGGTGCCATGTGCCGCCGAGTCGCCGTTAGTGGCCGCCCAGTCAGCCGCGACGGTGTTGTCCGGCGTACGCGAACCCAAGGTGACCTCATGACCGTCACCGACGAGCCGGCTTCCGAGATGGCGTCCGACGTCTCCGGTTCCAAGGACGCCGATCCTCATCGTCTGCCTCGATCGTGACGGTGTGGTGCGCACGAACAGGTGTGCGCCTACCACGGACGATAACGCGCACACCACACCGCGTCACCGCACAGCCCGAGCGCGAAGGTGCACGACAGCAGTTCGGGCGAGTTCGTCGTGCCAGCCGATGTGTGCCCGGTT
This sequence comes from Nitriliruptoraceae bacterium, assembly GCA_050486325.1. Taxonomy (GTDB): domain Bacteria; phylum Actinomycetota; class Nitriliruptoria; order Nitriliruptorales; family Nitriliruptoraceae; genus JBJHDB01. The sequence continues at coordinate 4,877 of JBJHDB010000041.1, forward strand.
GGTGACTATGGTGGTTGCGATCATGAATGCAAACATCCCCAGGGCAAGCGTTCCAAGCCAGGGAAGTGCGGGCAGGGCGAGCCAGCTGTTTCGGATCAGAGCCTGGCGGCGGGTGATGGGCAGACCATCGGCATCGACAACGCACAATCCGAAGATGCGCTTTCCCGGCGTGATCGATCGGGCCGTTTCGAACCCGACGGCGTAGGCGAGCGCGCTGATCGCGATGATGGTGTTGGCGATGGCACGTGCCGGGGTGAGCTCACCGCCGATCCGAAGCAGCTGCACTGCTTCGGCCGTTCCGAGGTCGGGAACGATCGATGTCACGACGAACGTCGTGATCGCGGTGACGAGCGCCAGGTCGATCCCACGGGCGGCACTCCTCAAGATCAGCCCAGCAGGAGCAGGTCGCTGGTCGTGCAGGCCTTTCGCGACGCGATCCACTCCGTGGCCCCGAAGTCCGCTCAAGCGCGCCCGAACGAGGCTACTGGTCCATGCACTCTTTCGGCGGCGGCACGCTGCCCTGGTGAGGTGCCGTTGACTGCCCGAACGAGCGCGAGCAGGCGGCGTGCCCGCCGCAGGTCACGCTCCCGGCGCCTCACGGTCGAGGTGACGCCCAGGACGTCGCGCAGTTCGCCGTCGAGCGAGGCGAGTACGCCGGCGTGGATCACGCGATACGCGCCTCGTGCACCCCGCGGCAGGGGAGGGTCGGCGAGGAAGCGGAGTGCGTCGTGCCCGGCCGGGTCCAGGCGCAGCTCGTCGCGGTAGCCGTCGACGAGGGCGCCGAGCGCTGCGGTACTCGTCGGCAGCCGGCCTTCGGTGAGCATCGGAAGATCGAGTGACTGCGCGCGCAACCGTGCGACGGATGCCGCGTCGGACTGCAGCCGATCGATTTCGACACGAGGGTCGAGGAGTGCCGCGATCGTGGCCTGTTCGGCCACGAAGGCGTCGGCGCGCGCACCGGTGAGCGGTGTGGGGGACCATGCGGCGTCGGCGGCGAGGAACGACGAGGTCAGGGCGATCGACACCCAGGCGAGCAGATGAGGGTCGGCGGCATCGTAGGCCTGACCGTCGGCGGCGACACCCCGGACCCGGCGGTGAATGGCGCGAACCCGGCGCGCGACCTCGAACGCTTCAGCGGTCGATCCGAATGCCGAGGTGGTCACCCATGCCGAGGTGCGCTGGAGCCGGCCGAGCGGATCGTGGCGGTAGCTGGAGTGGTCGGCGACGCCGGCCATGGCCAACGGATGCGACAGCTGCACGATCAGACCGCGGATGCCGCCGGCGATCGCCGCGGGTTCGGCGATGAGCTGCCAGGTCGCCGAGCCGGGCCCGGTCAGGCCGGGATCGCCGCGGTCACGGGTCGCATCGAACGGCGGCGGCCCGAACATGCGGTACAGCGGACGGCGGGCCACCGTGCGAAGGCCGGGGATACCCGGGGCGGATGCCGGGTTTGCCGCCTGATGGGCACCACGGCCCAGCCGCTCGGCCGGGGCGGTCACGACGCGGCCTCACGAAGTGTGGGAGAAGGATCGGCGGTCACGTGCCTACGATACGAGAACACGTTCGCGGGGTGGACCCATCGCTCCAACGCCTGCCGGCGGTCCGAGCTCCTCGGCGCTGGTCCCACCGCAACCCCTTGGTATGCGAGGTGCATCAATGCGGTCCGAGATCGATGTTCGGCTGGTCATACGGTTTCTCGCGCTGACGTTCGGCTTGTCGTGGACGGTCGCTCTGGTCCTGTTCGTCACCGGGGTAGGACTTGGTTCGCCGGCGAGCCTGATCGCAATCCTCATCGGCTACATGTGGGCGCCCGGCATCGCCGCAATCATCGTGGCGCGCACCGCAGGGTTGCCGGTGCGACGCACCCTCGGCGTCAGCCTCGGGCGGATCCGGTGGATGGTCGTCGCGTGGTTCGCACCACTGATCTTCGTCGTCGTCACGATCGTGATTGCCCTGCAGCTGCCTGGCACGACCTACACCGCGGACCTGGCGGGCTACCTCGACCAACTCGGGCTTCCCGCCGCTGACGTGGAAGCGTCTATGGCGCAGCTCGAAGCGCTCACCATCCCACCGGTGGCGCTGTTCGTCATCCAGGGTCTGGTCGCCGGCGTGACCATCAACGCACTCGCGGCTCTCGGCGAGGAGCTTGGCTGGCGCGGCTTCCTGCTCACACATCTCGCGCCATGGGGCTTCTGGAAGGTCTCGATGGTCACTGGCGCGATCTGGGGGGTGTGGCACGCGCCGATCGTCCTGCAAGGCCACAACTTCCCGGACAGCCCGGTCGCGGGTTCGATGGTGATGACTCTTGCCACCATCACCATCGCTCCGGTCTACACCTACCTCACCCTGCGTGCGCGCACCGTGCTCGCAGCGACGGTGTTCCACGGGACGTTCAACGCGGTGGGCGCGTTCACGATCGTCTACGTCACCGGCGCTGGGTTCCTGATCACCAGTCCGGTGGGGCTTGCCGGTGCTGGCGCCGGAGTCGTCGGCACGCTGGCATGTGTCATCCATGACCGCGGGTCCAAGGCGCGGTTGATCACGCCCGGTCCGCTGCGCCCGTGGCAGGCGCGGCAAGCCACGTCCGAACCCCCGGAAGACAGGTCGACGTCTCCCCCCGATGAGGACTGAGTGTCCGACCGGGTTGCGTCCCCGGCTCAGGCAGGGTGGACTGCTTCGGCCGTACGTGCACGAAACTCCAACGTGGTGGTGTTGTTCCCGTCGCATGCCTCGTAGTCGACCGCGTCGGCCAGGCCGCGCACGAGGGTCAATCCGAGACCGTGGCCATCAGGTCCAGGACCTTCGGTCGGTTCGGGGTCGGTCGGATCGAACGGCGGCGTCGTGTCGGCAATGGCGACCTGTAGCCGTCCCGGCGTTCGGCTGACAGCGATGGTGAGGTCCACGGCAGTGCGGCCGGCGCCGTGGACGAAGATGTTGGTGCACACCTCGTGTGTCGCCAGTGTGGCACGCCACGCCAGCTCGTCGTCGGCGCCGAACCGCCGGGCGTGTCGGGCCACCTCCGGATGGAGCGCGCCGAGCCGGCCACGATCGTCGACACGCGCGATTACCGCCTCGACGGCGGGTTCGGTGGTCATTGCCCGATCCTTGCCTCGTGCGCGATGATGCGCATGTTCGCCGGACAGGAGCACGATCGCCGATGGACGTCACGGTAGGTGCGGTCCTGGTGGCCGGGGCTGTGGTGTTCCTGGTCGGTGCCGGCGGATGGCGGCCGGTGTATGACACCGGATTCGTCGAGTCGCTTCCCCACGTCCATCGTGACCGGTCGCGGTGGCGTTGGATACACGGCTGGATGATCGCCGCCATGATGATCACCCCGGCCGGTCTGGCCGGGCTCGCGTTCGTCTTCGCGCCTCCAAGTGCACGCGCGGTGGTGGTGATGGCCTCCGTTGTCTATGCGATCGGAGCCGTGTGCTGGATCGCGGCGCTGACTTTCCGGCTGACCGTGGTGCCGTGGGCGGCGGAGGTCAACGAGCGCTCGGGTGCACCGCCGAAGGCGGCGCCGCCACTGAATCGCTGGTCGGTGGCGCTCTACGCGGTGCACATGTGCTCCGCCTACCTCGCCTCCGCGGTGTTGGCGGCCGGTCTACTGCTCGACGGGTCCCTGCCGCGATGGCTGGGTGTGGCCGGTATGGCCTTCGGCGTGCTGTTCACGGTCGGGTTCGCCACTCCGCGTGTCGCGTTCGCCTTCCAACCGCCGTTCTGGGCGCACGTCTATACCGGCGCGGTCGGTGTCGCGTTGCTGCTCGGGTGACGGTCCGCCCTTCCACATGCGGATCAGGCCCCACCAGCCGGCGGCGATGATCAGCGGTGCGGTCCACATGCCGGGGAAGTAGCCGTACGGATCGTCGGTCAGCAGCGGGAAGACGAAGTGCGCAACCTCGAGGATCCCGAATCCGGCAAACAGGGTCCACGCGCCGTAGTAGCCGAGCGGATGGCCTCGTCGGATCAATACCGGGCTGAGCATCCACGCCACGGAGAACACCACCAGCACGATCGACAGCGGCGAGGTGACATCGACCGGCTCGGCGCCGGTGAGCTGTTCGATGGCGGGTACGAACCCGGACAGCTCCTCGTCGATGCGGTGGACGACGTAGGCGGCCAGGGAGACGAGATAGGGGAGCTTGATGGCGGCGAAGTTCGCCGGCGAGCGGCGCGCGAGCCAGAGCACCCATCCGGTCACGAAGCCGGCCGAGAAGACGATCGCGGTGACCCACCCGGCCCACAGGTAGGCGAAGGCCACCATGGCTGCCGAGAACCCGGCGCCGACCGTCACGTGCCACAACCGTCGCGTCACGGCGTTGAGGTCGTCCACGGTTGCCCCCGATCTCGCGTTTCGTGTCAGGACGGTTGGCGCTCGGCCCGGACGGGCAGCTGGCGGACCGCGCCGGTGTGGGCGCTGGTCGCCAGCGCGGCGTATGCCTGCAACGCCAGGGAGACCGGGCGGTCACGGTCTTGCGGCTGCCAGGGACGTTCGCTGGCCTCCATCTTCGCCCGCCGACGCTCGAGCACGTCTTCGTCGACGAGGACCTTCAAGGTTCGTGACGCAACATCGATCAGAACCCGGTCACCGTCCTCGACCAGCGCGATGACACCGCCCGCGGCCGCTTCCGGTGCGACATGGCCGACCGAGATTCCGCTGGTGCCACCCGAAAACCTGCCGTCGGTGACCAGCGCGCACTGGGCTCCGAGCCCCGCACCCTTGAGGAACGCGGTCGGATGCAGCATTTCCTGCATCCCGGGGCCGCCCGCGGGGCCTTCGTAGCGCACCACCAGCACGTCGCCCGGTTGGATCTTGCGGTTGAGGATGGTCGCGACCGCATCTTCCTGGCTTTCGACGACCCGTGCCGGACCTTCGAAGTGCCAGAGCTCTTCGGGGATACCGGCCGTCTTGATGATCGCGCCGTACGGGGCGAGATTGCCGGTCAGCACGGCCAGGCCGCCGTCGGCGGTGTAGGCATGTGCGGCGTCGCGGATGCAGCCCTCGGCGGCGTCGAGATCGAGTGAGGGCCACCGGTTGGTCGTTGAGAACGGCTCGGTGGTGCGCACTCCTCCTGGCGCGGCGTGGAACAGCTCGGTCGCCTCCGGCGAGGGATTGTCGCTGCGGACGTCCCAGGCCGACAGCCACTCCTCCAGGGAGCTGGCGTGTACGGCATGCACGTCGGTGTGGAGCATCCCGCCGCGGTACAGCTCGCCGAGGATCGCCGGGATGCCGCCCGCCCGGTGGACGTCCTCCATGTGGTAGTCGGAGCTGGGCGACACCTTGGCAAGGCACGGCACGCGCCGGGACACCGCGTCGATTGCTGGAAGGTCGAAGTCGACCTCGCCTTCCTGAGCGGCAGCCAGCACGTGCAGGACGGTGTTGGTCGAGCCGCCCATCGCGACGTCGAGTGCCATGGCGTTCTCGAACGCCTTGCGTGTCGCGATCGACCGCGGCAGCGCCGAAGCGTCGTCGTCTTCGTACCACCGGCGGGCGAGCTCAACGACGGTGCGTCCCGCAGCGAGGAACAGCTCGCGCCGGGCGGCGTGGGTCGCCAGCGTCGAGCCGTTGCCGGGCAGTGCCAACCCGAGCGCTTCGGTCAGGCAGTTCATCGAGTTGGCGGTGAACATGCCGGAACACGACCCACAGGTGGGGCACGCGCTGCGTTCGACCTCGGTCAGCCCGTCGTCGTCGACCTCGGGCGACGCCGAGGCGGCGATTGCGGTGATCAGGTCGGTCGGGCCGTGGGCCACCCCGTCGACCGCCACGACCTTGCCGGCCTCCATCGGTCCGCCCGAGACGAACACCGTGGGGATGTTCAGGCGCATCGCGGCGTTGAGCATGCCAGGGGTGATCTTGTCGCAGTTGGAGATGCACACCAGCGCGTCGGCGGCATGGCCGTTGACCATGTACTCGACCGCGTCGGCGATCACCTCGCGCGACGGCAGCGAGTAGAGCATCCCGCCGTGACCCATGGCGATGCCGTCGTCGACCGCGATCGTGTGGAACTCGCGCGGTACGCCACCAGCCTCCCGGACGGCACCGGCGACGAGCTCACCGAGCTCTTTCAGGTGCACGTGTCCGGGAACGAACTGGGTGTAGGAGTTCGCGATCGCCACGATCGGCTTGACGAAGTCCTCGTCGGTCATGCCGGTTGCTCGCCAAAGGGCGCGTGCCCCGGCGGCGTTGCGGCCCTGGGTGGTCACCGATGATCGAAGCGACGGCATCGCGGTTCTCCTTGTCGCGCGGCGGCTGCCCCCGAGTCGCCGCGTCCACGGTACCGGGCAGGCGTCATCTCACTGCAGTGACGACTCCGCGTCGTCGTCGGGCCACTGCTTTGTCGCGTCGGCCGATTGTCGCATCCCTGGGACTTGTCACGCCTGGACCGAGGTTGCGTTCTTCTTCCGGTACATCGCCTCGTCGGCCTGCCGTACGACCTCACGCGGATCATCGCCCGCCGATCCGACCGCTACGCCGATACTGACACCAACCTGCAGTGCCTCGTCGATGCCTTCGATCGCCATGGGCGACTTGACCGCTCGCCGCATCCGTGCGGCTACCTCAAGGAGCTCCCTCGTTGCGTCGTCGCCGAGGCCTGGGAGCACGACGGCGAACTCGTCACCGCCGATGCGAGCAACGGTGTCGACAGCACGGGAACAACTGACGAGACGCTCAGCGACGGTCGCAAGAACGGCGTCACCGACCTCGTGCCCCCATCGGTCGTTGATCGGTTTGAATCCGTCGAGGTCGAGGTAGAGGACCCCTACCTGGGAACCATCCCGGGCTGCACCCGTCATGGCCTGGTCGAGGTGGTCATCGAACACGAGGCGGTTGGCCAGCCCGGTCAGCCCGTCGCGCAGTGCGAGCCCGACCAGGTGGTCCTCTCGGCGACGTCTGTCGGTGACGTCGAGCAGCTGCGCGTGCAGGAGCGCTCCCTGCTGGTCAGGAATCGAGGGGAAGATCGCCACCTCGAACCATCGATCCTCGTCACCGACCTGTGCCGGAAGCTCGCCGTGCCAGGCGTTGATCTGCCCGTGGAGGAGGTCATTGACGCCGGAGCGCAGACGTTCCTTCGCGCCAGGCTCGAACATGTCGCACCAGGTCGTGCCAACCAGCGTGTCACGACCGGAATCGAAGAACCGGCACGCGATGCGGTTGAGTTCGACGATCGTCAGGCCTTCGTCGCCGGGCCGCAGATCGATGAGGCCGGTCAGGCCACGCTCGAACGCGACGCGCGCCCGACGTTCGCGTTGCACGAGCTC
>JBJHDB010000042.1:0-12039 GCA_050486325.1 Nitriliruptoraceae bacterium
GCTGCTGCTCGCGCCGATCGTGCTTGCCGCCGAGCTGTTGCGTCCGGTCGCGTTCGGTCCGCTGCCCGATTGGGGCCTGTCCGAGGGCGCCGGCGACGTCACCGAGCGGCCCGCCGCCGTCGATGAGTTCGAAGCCGGATTCCGGCTGGGGGTCGGCCGGTTCGTGGTCGACCTCGCCGAACTCGATCTGGCCGCGACCCAGCCGGCCGGGACCGGGTCGGCCGACGACGACGCCGGGTCCGCAACGACTTCGATCGAACTCGGCGTCGGTGAACTCGTCGTCATCCTCCCCGACAACGCAACCGTGACGGTCGAAGGCCAGGTCGGTATCGGTGAGCTGGGCATCGGGCCATACCGCTCCGGTGGGATCGGGCTCCGCCACACCGAGACGATCGTCACCGGCGACGGCGCCACCGAGCTGATCATCGACGCTCGGCTGGGCGTCGGCGAGCTGCGCGTCGTCGGTCCCGACGATCACACCAGCGAACCAAGCTCGTCCACACAGGAGGTGGGCCGATGAGCCGGCACGCAGCGGACGTGGTTTCCCTCGTATTCGGCGTGGTGTTCGTCGCGCTCGGGTTGGTCGGCATCGTCGACACGCTCTCGGTCAGCCTCGCCGACATCCGGTGGCTGCTTCCCGGACTGCTGATCGTGTTCGGCCTGGTCCTGGTCATCACCTCCGGACGCGATCGCGGTGACGCCCCGGCGACCGGCCACGACACGCCCGGCACCGAGGTCGTGCGTCCCGACGACCCGCGCTAACGTCCTGGCACGGCGGCCGGCATCGGCCGCCGGAGCGCCGTGCTCCGCCAGCGACGACGCGGCCCGACGGAAAGCCGGTCACCCACCGGCAGCGACGTGCCGCAGCGAAGGACCGCGCGTGCCCGCCACCATCATCGTCGGTGCCCAATGGGGCGACGAAGGCAAGGGCAAGGCGACCGACCTGCTCGCCGACTCCACCGACCTGGTGGTGCGATATCAGGGCGGCAACAACGCGGGGCACACTGTCATCGTCGGTGACGAGGTGTTCAAGCTCCACCTGATCCCGTCGGGGATTCTCTACCCGCATGTGACGCCGGTGATCGCCGATGGCGTGGTCATCGACCCGAGTGTCATGCTCGACGAACTCGACGGTCTCGAACAACGCGGCCTCGACGCGTTCGCCCGGGTGAAGGTCTCCGGCAACGCCCACCTGATCATGCCCTACCACCGCGAGCTCGACCTGCTCATCGAACGCCGGCTCGGCAAGGCCAACCTCGGCACCACCAAGCGCGGCATCGGGCCGGCCTACGCCGACAAGGCCGCACGGGTGGGGCTGCGGTTCCAGGACCTGTTCGACGAGAAGATCTTCCGGCAGAAGCTCGACGCCGCCCTGGTCCACAAGAACGAGCAGCTGGCCAAGATCTACAACCGGTTGCCGATGGACGCCGACGAGATAGCGCATGAATATCTGACGTACGCCGACCGGCTTCGGCCATTGCTCGACGACACCACCGAACGCATCCATCGTGCGCTCGAGGACGGTCGCCACATCATCCTGGAAGGGGCCCAGGGGACGTTGCTCGACCTGGACCACGGCACCTATCCGTTCGTGACCTCGTCCAACCCGGTCGCCGGCGGCGCACTGACCGGATCCGGCGTCGGGCCTCGCCACGTGGACCGGGTCATCGGGATCACCAAGGCGTACGTGACCCGGGTCGGTGCCGGCCCGTTCCCGACCGAGCTGTTCGACGATGTCGGTGCGCAGATTTGTGAGATCGGAGGGGAGTACGGAACGACCACCGGGCGCCGCCGCCGGGTCGGCTGGTTCGACGGGGTGATCGCTCGGTACGCCACCCGTGTCAACGGGCTGACCGACCTCTTCCTGACGAAGCTCGACGTGTTGAGCAGTTTCGAGACGCTGCGGATCGCCACTGCCTACCGTCATGACGGTGTTCGGTGGGAACAGTTCCCGCCCCACCAGTCGATCGTCCATCATGCCGAGCCCGAGTACACCGAACTTCCGGGCTGGGGTGACGACATCACGCAGGTCGATCGCTACGAGGATCTCCCCCGGGCCGCGCGGGACTACGTCGATGCGATCGAAGAGCAGGCGCAGACGCCGGTGACATGGGTTTCGACCGGCCCGAAGCGATCCCAGACGCTCGTCCGCCGGGACGTTCCGCTCGTGCCGGAGTCGGCTGGACCGGGCGCGCGCGATCGCCAGTCGTGACGATGTCGCCCACCGGTGGTCCGCTGCCACCTCCGGTGGGCCCGCCGCTGAACGTCGGCCCGCCGCCAGTGGGGCCGCCGCCAGTGGGGCCGCCGCCAGCGGGGCCGCCGCGCCGTCGCCGAGTGTGGCCCTGGGTGGTCGGGGCGATTGGCGGCTTGTTGGTTCTGGGAGCCGCTGTCGTCGCCGTGCTGTTCGTCATGATCCTGCTCGACGATCCCTATGACGTCGATGCGTGGGCAGCGGCCAACCCTGCGGCTCCACCGGCCGACGTGGACCAGCTGCCCCGGCTCGACTGGCACCCGTGCCCGTTCGCGGACGAGGATGGCGGCGCAGACGTTCGCTGCGCCACCCTGTTCGTGCCCGAGTCCCGCTTCGACGGCCCACCGTCGGGCGTCGCCTCGGTAGCGGTCGCGGTGCTTCCCGCAACCGGCCCGTACCGGCACGACGATCCGGTGATCTACCTCGAGGGTGGCCCAGGAGAGTCGTCGGTGGCCTGGTTCGACTTCTGGTCCGAGGAGGGCTGGCCGGGCATGGCCTCCCGTGACCTGATCCTCATCGACCAGCGAGGTACCGGCTATTCGACCCCGTCGCTGGGGTGCAGCGAGGTGTACGAATCCGGCTACGACGACGAACGCGAGGCGCTGCGCGACTGCCACGACCGGCTCGTCGCCGAAGGCATCGACCTGACGGCGGTCTCCACGCGCGAGCACGCCGCCGACGTCGCCGACCTGCGCATCGCGATGGGTATCGACGAGTGGAACCTCTTCGGGGTGTCGTACGGCACCCGTGTCGGGCTCGCCGTCATCGACCGGTATCCCGACGGGGTGAGGTCCGCGGTGTTCGACTCGGTGTACCCGCCGGAGGTCGACGGGCTGCTCGAACAGAACGACGCGGCCTACGCGGCGTTCGACCGGCTGTTCGACGCCTGCGCCGCGGACACCCTCTGCGCCGAGGCGCACGGTGACGTCGCCGCGAAACTCGACATGGCGATCGACGCTCTCGACGCCGACCCGGCGCATGTCGACGGGTTCGCCCTGTATGGGACCGACCTGGTGTTCGCGCTGTTCACCGCGATGTACGACACCGGTTTCATCGGCGAGCTACCCGCGGTGATCGCCGACGCGGCGCTCGACCCGGACCGGGCCCTGGAGGACCTGCTCGGTGAGGAGCTCGACTCCCGGCCGCGCGTCGCGCCGTCACGTGCCGTACCCGCCTACGACTCCAGTGACGGGACGTTCCACTCCGTGGAGTGCCGCGAAGAGGCAGCGGTCACCGACATCGAGGCCACGCGGGAGCGGGCTGGCGAGCTTCCGGGCCCGCTCGGTCGGGCGTTGTACGAACAGCTCGAACTGCAGCTGGAGATCTGCGCGACGTGGACGTCGGGGACCGCCACGGCCGAAGAGAAGGCCCCGGTCCACGGGGACACACCCGCCCTGTTGCTCGCCGGAGGCTACGACCCGGTCACCCCCGTCTCATGGGCGCGGCTGGCAGCCGGCCGGCTCACGCGGGGACAGCTGGTCGAGTTCGACGCGGCGGGTCATGCGGTGTTCACCGTCGGAGGCTGCGTCATAGACCTGATCGAGGGATTCCTCGACGCGCCCGGCGTCCAGGTCGACGGTGCGGCCTGTGCGGCTTCCTACGCCGAGGTGACGTTCTCGGAGGGTGGCATGTCGTCCGGCGCCCGCGACAACGGCGACATCCAGGAGGAACGATCGTGATTGGCACCGTGCTCGTCATCGGCTCGGGTGGACGTGAGCATGCGCTCGCATGGGCCCTGGCGCAGTCCCCGTCGGTCGGTTCGGTGGTCACCGCGCCCGGCAATCCGGGCTGTAAGACGCTGGGTCCGACCGTCCCGGTCGACGCGAGCGACCCTCAGGCGGTCGGCACGCTGGCCGAACAGCTCGGGGTGGGCCTCGTCGTCGTCGGACCGGAAGGCCCGCTCGTCGCCGGGGTTGCTGACGAGCTGCGTCGGCGGGAGATCCCGGTGTTCGGGCCGTCGGCCGCCGCCGCCACGATCGAAGGTTCGAAGGCGTTCGCCAAGGAGATCATGGCCGCTGCCGGCGTTCCCACCGCAGGACACGTCACCGTGACCGAACCTGCGGCCGGCTACGCGGCCCTGGAGTCGTTCTCTGCTCCGTACGTCGTCAAGGCCGACGGGCTGGCTGCCGGCAAGGGCGTGCGCATATGTGCCGACCTCGACGAAGCGCGTGAGGCCGTGGACGACGCGCTCGTCCGCCGGGTGTTCGGCGAAGCTGGCGACCAGATCGTCGTCGAGGAGTACCTCGACGGTCCAGAGCGCAGCGTGTTCGCGGTGTGTGACGGCACTGACGCGGTCGTGTTGCAGCCCGCGCAGGACTACAAGCGGGTGTTCGACGGCGACCGCGGGCCCAACACCGGCGGCATGGGCGCCTACACCCCGGTTCCCGACTTCACGCTCACCCGCGCGACGGCGCTTGGCGACACCGTGTTCCGGCCGGTGCTTTCTGCGCTCGCTGAACGGGAAGCACCGTTCAGGGGGTTGTTGTACGCCGGACTGGTCGACACCGCCGACGGACCTCGGCTGCTCGAGTTCAACGCCCGATTCGGTGACCCCGAGACCCAGGCGATCCTGCCGATGCTGACCAGCGACCTCGGCGCGCTCCTGCACCGGGCCGCCGCCGGGTCGCTGGCCGGCGCCGAAACGAGCTGGCGAGCTGGTGGCGCGGTGACGGTGGTGCTCGCCAGCGGCGGCTACCCGGGCACCTATACCACCGGCGCGACCATCGACGGGATCGACCTTGCCGACGCGCTCGACGGCGTCGCCGTGTTCCATGCCGGAACGGCCACCGACACCGGCCGGACCGTGACCGCGGGCGGGCGGGTGCTCGCCGTGACCGCCACCGGCGAGGATGTCGCCGACGCGCGCGGACGGGCCTACGAAGCCGCGTCACGGATATCGTGGCCCGGCATGCAGCTGCGCAGCGACATCGCCGCAGGGGTGTGACCGCAGCTAACTTCCCGGGTCGACGCGGGGGTCGGCCGACGACAAGGAGCAGCCAGGTGGGAGACGCGAGGGTCGGGATCGTCATGGGGTCGAAATCGGACCTTTCCACGATGGAGAAGGCGTCCGATCAGCTCGCCGAGTTCGAGATAGCCCACACGCTCGACGTGATGTCGGCTCACCGCAATCCGTCCGCGGTGTCGGCATGGGCCTCGACGGCGCGGGAGAACGGCTACCAGGTGCTGATCGCGGGCGCCGGTCGCGCCGCGCACCTGCCCGGGGTCGTGGCCGCACACACCCCGCTGCCGGTGATCGGGGTCCCCTGCCTGTCCGACCACCTCGGTGGTGCTGACGCGCTCTACTCCATCGTCCAGATGCCTCCAGGGGTTCCGGTGGCCACCGTCGGCATCGACGCGGCCCGCAACGCGGCGATCCTGGCCGCGCAGATCCTCGCACTGTCCGACGAAGCGGTCGCGGCACGGCTCGATGCGTTCCGCCAGGACCAGGCGAACAAGGGCATGGAGCACCGCGACATTCCCGCCTCCGGCGGCGCCGGCCAGGGCATCGGGTTCCACCCGTCCGGCTGAAGCCACCGGCATCGAGCGCCCAGGGGAGTGTGATGGAGATCACGACCGTCCAGACCCCGTCGCTCGGGGACCGCAGCTACGTGCTCAGCGCCGGCGGTCATGCGGTCGTCGTCGACCCGCAGCGAGACATCGACCGGGTGCTGGGTGTCGTCGAGGATCTCGGGGTTCGTCTCACCTACGTGCTCGAGACCCACAACCACAACGACTACGTCACCGGCGGGTTCCAGCTGGCAAGAACCTCCGGTGCCGAATACGTGATGGCGGCGGGTGAGGAGACGTTCTTCCCGTTCGAGGCGGTCGTCGACGGCGACGAGCTTCGGGTCGGTGACGTCACCCTGACCGCGATGCACACACCGGGCCACACCCCCACGCATCTGTCGTACGTGGCCCGGGCCGCGGACGGGACCAGCGCGGTGTTCACCGGAGGCAGCCTGCTCTACGGGTCGGTCGGTCGCACCGACCTGGTTTCACGCGCTCAGGCGGAGTCGTTGACCCGCCAGCAGTATGCAAGCGCACATCGGCTCGCCGCCGCGCTCGACGACGACACGCTGGTGCTGCCCACACACGGCTTCGGCAGCTTCTGCTCGTCGGCGTCCAGCGACCTGCCCTCGTCGGGCGTCGATGAGCAGATGGGCGTGGAGACGTCCACGATCGCCGAGCAGCGGCGGGTGAACGTCGCGCTGACCACCGGGGACGTCGACGCGTTCGTCCGGCTGCTCCTCGAAGGCCTCGACGCGTATCCCCGCTACTACGTCCACATGGCGCCGCGCAATCGGGTCGGACCTGACCCGATCGACCTGTCGCCAGCGGTCGAGGCTGACCCCGCCACGCTGGCTCAGCGGATCAGCGCCGGTGAATGGGTGGTCGACCTGCGGTCCCGCACCGCGTTCGCGCGTGACCACGTCACGGGCACGGTCAACTTCGAGGTGGGGGACTCGCTGGTGACCTACCTGGCATGGCTCGTGCCGTGGGGGACACCGATCACGCTGGTCGGAGACACCCAGGAGGACGTCGCAGAGGCGCAGCGCCAGCTGGTACGCGTCGGAATCGACCGCCCGGCCGCACAAGCAATCGGTGGTGTCGACCGGTTCGGTGTCGGGCTGCAGCGCGGCGGGTACCGGGTCGTCGACTTCGCCGGGCTGGCGGCAGCTCTGGGAGAACCCGATCGGCCGATTCACGTGCTCGACGTGCGTCGGCACGACGAGCGGACCCGGGAAGGGATCGCCGCCGCGCAGCACGTGCCGATTCACGAGCTGACGTGGCGCATCGACGAGATCCCGGCGGATCGTGCGATATGGGTGCACTGCGCGTCCGGGTATCGCGCGTCGATCGCCGCGTCGTTGCTGATGCGCTCCGGCCGGACGCCGGTGCTCGTCGACGATGACGACGCCCGGCTCGGCGAGTTCGGTTTCGACCTCGTGCGGGGCTGACCGGCGCTCAGCCGTTCGGGTCATCGCCGGCTGGCAGGCCGACCCACCGTTGCCTGCCCTCGACGGTGCGTTCGCGCTTCCAGACCGGGACCCGATCCTTGACCTGTTCGAGCCCGTCGCGGCAGGCACTGAACGCGGGATCACGATGTGCTGCGGTGCACACGACCAGGATCGTCGGATCGCCCACCGACAAGTCACCGACGGTGTGCAGCAGCGCCACACCGACGAGGCCTGGATTCCCGGCGACGAGCTCGTCGGCGATGTCGTCCAGCACCTTGGCGGCCATCTCGGGGTAGGCGCTGTAGTCGAGCCCGACGACGCGATCGAGGTCCGGTGCGTGGTCACGGACGCTGCCGAGGAACGTCACGGTGGCCCCAACCGCAGGAGTCGTCACCGCCGCGATCGTCGCATCCACCGGCAGCGGTGGGGCGTGCAGACCGGTCGTGACCCGCACCCCGTCGACGAGGCGCACCTCGGGACCGGAGCCGCCGGCGACAGGGGGCAGCAGCGCCAGCTCGCGTGTGGGGCCGACCGGCGTGTCGTCGTCGGCGACCTCCAGGTCCACGGCGACCTTGACCCCGGCGACGAGCTCGGCAAGTTCGGGCAGCTGCGCCGCAACCGCGGTGCGCAGCGACGCGACGGTCGCGGGCTCGTCGAGGTCGACGGTCGCGCGGGAGGCCCCGGCGCGCGCCGCGAGCCCACCGAACAAGCGCACCTCGACCTGCACGGGACCTCCTGACGTGCTCGCCGGTCAGTCGAAGGTACTGCGCGGTCGGGCCGCTTCCGTGGCTGAGTTGGCAGCTACCCTGCCGGGATGGCCCAGGATCCGCGCAGCGCTGCCGCACCGTCGGTCGTCGACCAGTTGGGACGCCCGGTCGAGGACCTGCGTATCTCGCTGACCGACCGATGCAACCTACGATGCACCTACTGCATGCCGCGGGAGATGTTCGGTGCTGATCATGCCTTCCTCGAGCGCGCCGAGCTGTTGACGTTCGAGGAGTTGACCCGGCTCGTCGGCGTCTTCGCTCGGATCGGGGTGAGCAAGCTTCGTCTGACCGGCGGCGAGCCGCTGTTGCGCCGCGATCTTCCAGAGCTTGTCGCCGGGCTCGTCGGGGTCGACGGCATCGACGACATCGCCCTGACGACCAACGGAATCCTGCTCCCGCGGCTCGCTGAGGAGTTGGCGGCAGCCGGGCTTCGGCGGGTGACGGTCAGTCTCGACGCGCTCGACGATGCGACGTTCCAGGCGGTGGCGGACACCGCGCAGCCGGTGTCGGCCGTGCTGGCAGGGGTGGAGGCGGCGCTGGCCGCCGGATTCGCCCCGGTCAAGGTCAACACCGTGCTGCAACGGGGCGTCAACGACGATCAGGTCGAACCGCTCGCTTCCTGGTCGCGTGAAGTCGGCGTGACCCTCCGGTTCATCGAGTTCATGGACGTCGGCACCACCAACGGCTGGATCCGCGAGAAGGTGGTGCCCGCCGACGAGGTCATCGAACGGATTCATGCGCGATGGCCCATCGAACCGGCTGATGATGGTGGTAGCCGGCTCGGTGCCGTCGCCGAGCGGTTCAGGTATCTCGACGGCGCCGGCGAGGTCGGTGTCGTCGCCTCGGTCACCCGGCCGTTCTGCCGGACCTGTACCCGGGCGCGCCTATCGGCGATCGGCGAGCTTTACACGTGCCTGTTCGCGGCGCGCGGCCACGACCTGCGTGCGCTGGTTCGGGGCGGAGCGACAGACGACGAGATCGAGTCGGCCATCCTGAAGGTCTGGAAGGGCCGCACCGACCGCGCCTCCGAACTGCGTTCTGCTGATGGGCTCGCCGGCCCGCGTGTGGAGATGTCCTACATCGGCGGGTGACGCCGCCGGGTCCGTCTTGACAGCGTGAGCAGCCCGTATCTAGAGTGGCAGAAAGCGCTTTCCCTGTGGTCTGACGTGCATCCGTGCGCATCGAAGACCCGAGCCGGGTAAGTGGAGAACCGACCGACTGCGCCAGTGACGGGAGCGCACGGGTACGGCAGTAACGTGACCAGGGGGAGCTCGATGCGTCGCCACCGCGACACCGACTTCGGCGCCGCATGAGCGAGAAGGAGTCGTC
Source organism: Nitriliruptoraceae bacterium (assembly GCA_050486325.1). Classification (GTDB taxonomy): domain Bacteria; phylum Actinomycetota; class Nitriliruptoria; order Nitriliruptorales; family Nitriliruptoraceae; genus JBJHDB01. Next base: position 9,306 of record JBJHDB010000042.1, read on the forward strand.
TTCCACGGCGTCTGCTGAGGCGGCACGTGTCACCTCCGCACACGAAATCGCTGTCGCTCGACGGCGGACGATGCTTCGGGTCGCTGCCGGCGTCGCCGTCGTCGTGGTTGGCCTTCTCGCTGCTCGCATGGCGGCGGAGAATCCGACGCGGTTCGTCCTCGTCACCCTCAATGGATTGACGCTGGCCGGCCTGTACTTTCTGGTTGCGAGCGGATTCACCCTCGTGTTCGGGGTGATGCGGGTCGTCAACATGGCCCACGGTTCGTACTACCTGCTAGGTGGCTACATCGGGTGGACCACCTGGCAGCGGACCGGAAGCTGGACGCTCGCGCTCGCTTCCGCGGCACTTGCGGTCGCCGCCATCGGGCTGGTGACCCGCGAGCTCCTGCTGCGATGGGTGCCACAGGGCGAGCCGCTGCGCGAAGCACTGATCACGATCGGGCTCATCGTGATCATCGCGGACCAGATCGTTGCCTGGTGGGGCGGGCGCGTGCGGGTGATCGATCCACCGGAAGCGTTGACGTTCACCTTCGAGCTGCCGGTCCTGGCGGCCAGATATCCCGGATACCGCCTCGTCGTGCTGTTCGCCGCTCTCGTGGTGGGGGGCGTGCTGTGGGGAGTCCTGCAGAAGACCCGCGCCGGGATCGTCATCCGAGCAGCAGTCGATGACCGATACATGCTGTCGGCGTTGGGAACCAACGTCAGCGTGGTCTACGCCGCAACGTTTGCGGTCGGGGCGTTCCTCGCCGGCCTAGCAGGCGTCATTGGCGGGTCCTTCTCGTCGCTGGCGATCGGTGTCGACGGACGGTTCCTGCTCATCTCATTGGTCATCGTCATCCTTGGTGGCATGGGAAGCCTCGGCGGCGCGGCGATCGCTTCGGTCCTGGTTGGTCTTGTCGATGCGTTCGCGGCGACACTGCATCCGCAGTACGCGGTCGTGTACGTCTTCCTTCTACTCGCCATCGTCCTCGTCGTTCGCCCGCAGGGCCTGTTCGGGAGTGCCGAGTGAGCGAGTCGAGGACGCTGCGCCTGGCCATGCCGTCAATGTTCGTCGTGGCCGCACTCGCACTTCCATATGTCGCGGCGCCGTTCTGGGTCAGCCAGATCGGACTGTCGACGATCTGGCTCGCGATCATCGCAATGAGCCTCACTTTCCTGATCGGCCATGCGGGCATGGTGTCGTTCGTCCAGGTGGGCATCGCCGGCGTGGCCGGCTACACCGTCGCCATCCTGACCGTCCACCACGGTGTGTCTCCGTGGGCGGCAGCCGCGATCGCTCTGGTCACGGCGACCGTCATCGGCGCACTGCTCGGTGCAGTCGCTGTACGCACGTACGGCATCTACTTCCTGATGATCACCCTGACCTACGGGATGATCCTCTACCTGCTGGCCAATCAGGCGCACGAGTTGACCGGTGGGCACAACGGCATCCAGGCGATCGCCCGTCCGAGCATTGGCGGGCTCTCGTTGAACAACTCGCGGGTGCTGTACTACACCTCGCTTGCGGTACTCATCGGGGTCTGGGTACTGCTCTCCTACGTGGCGCGCACCCCGTTCGGCCTGACCGCACGAGGGATACGGGACAACCCAGGGCGGATGCGTGCCCTGGGGTTCAACGTCGAGCTTCACCGGATCGCCGTCTTCGCGCTCGCGGCGTTCATCGCCGCCATCGGGGGGCTGTTCGCGGCGTGGTACAACGCGCAGATCTCGCCGGGAACCATCGACATCGTCCGGGTTGTCAACGTCCTGATCATCGCCATCATCGGTGGGATGTTCCGGCTCGGGGGAGCGATCGCGGGGGCGCTCCTGTTCACCGTGCTCACGAACTACATGATCCTGTTCACCCCGCGTTACAACACGATGATCGGGGTGATCTTCGTACTCGTTCTGCTGCTCTCGCCCGGCGGACTCGCCGGGATTTGGGAGCGGTTGACCGCACGGATCCCGGCCATGGCCGGTCGCACCGGCCGGGCCAGGATCCGATCCGATTGAAAGGACCGTTCCATGCGAACACGGACACAGCCAAAGGCGCGCCGCATGCGCGCCGCCGCACTCAGCTGGAGCCTCGTCGGGTTGCTCGTGCTCGGTGCGTGCGCTCCGGACGCCGCGGATGAGGCCCCAGAGCCTGCTCCCGAGCCCGAAGCGGGCGACGAGGACGTCGCAGCGGACCCGGATTCCGACGACGTGCTGCTCATCGGGTTGCTCGGCGCCCTGGATGGTCCCCTGGCCGACCTTGGCATCGACGGTTATCGCGGCGCGAAGATCGCCTTCAGCGAGTTCGGCGGAGAGCTCGAAGGAACCTCGCCCATGGATCCGGTGACCGGTGTCACGGTCGCGGGCGTCCCGGTAGAGATCGTGTACGAGGCGTCCGACGCCTCCCCTGACGTCGCCGTCGATGCGATGCAGCGACTCATCGAAGGACACGGTGTCCAGGTCGCCATCGGGCCGACCTCCGGTTCCGAGGGCCTGGCGATCGTCGAGTACGCGAAGTCCCAGCCGGACGTGACCATCGTCAACGGCACCCACGGTGCCGTGGAGAGCACGCTGCTCGACCCCGCGGAGAACTTCTTCCGCTTCGACAGCGACGGCATCCAGGACATGCAGGGACTGGGGACCTACGCGTTCGATGAGCTCGGATACGAACGCATCGCCACCATCGGCGAGGACTACGCCTTCCCGTACGCGCAGGTCGGCGGATTCTCGCTCGAGTTCTGCGAAGCCGGCGGGGAGATCG
>JBJHDB010000043.1:0-11937 GCA_050486325.1 Nitriliruptoraceae bacterium
CCAACAACTTCCTCAAACAGCTGGCCAACACCTGCCCCGCAACCTTCGTCTACGCAGGCGTCGAACTGCACGAGAACAAACTCTTCAACGAAGGAGCAGGAACCCTCCGCGACACACAGACCTCCGGGCGGTTCACCCTGTACAGCCTCGCGCCCTACACCGTGACCACAGCCGCAGGCAGACGGGAGTGGATCGCCACCATCAAGACGCTCGAGGACCATCTCCGCCTTCACAACCACGAACCCGAATCGCTTGCGCGCAAGCACTGGCGCTACCTGCACGACCGCACGCGCGGCCGCATCGCATCCCTCTCACAACTCATCCGCCTCGCAGCGCTCAAAGCAATGGATGACGGCTCGGAGGAGATCACGCAAGACGTCCTCGAACGCTGCCACATCCACGTCGCTGCCGACGGGAACCGGCGGAGCACCGCGAAGCCGAAACCGTCCACCCGCCGAACCGACGGTGCAACCGGCACTACAACGGCGCTGGCACAGTAACCACAACGGTCGCGTTCGCTCGATGCGCCACGCCTGAAGGGCAACCGGCTTGGACCTCGAACGTTTCGTGGGCCGGTTACGTTCCTAGGTGTCTCGGATCTCGTTGATCGCATGTCGGAAGTCGGCATGACGGGAGACACGATTCGATGCGTCGTCGGCTTCGAACCCCAGCTCGACAAGCAGGTGCCACGCGATCGCGAACGTGAGCAGCTCACCGACCCAGTGGCGGGCTTCGTGATCGAGCATTCCGTTGCGCCTGAGCGCGCCGTGGGACAAGGGATTCCGTGTCTTCGCGACCCGGTCGGCCAACCACGCCGGATCGATCGATTCGCCGACCGGTCGGCACGCGGCGAGGAGCCGTTCAACCTTGTCGCGATAGGGCACGTTATTCGCGTTGGACAGGACCGCCTCGACCCACCGGCGATGCTCACCGGGAATGTCCGCCGCCAGGACGGCATCGACCCGGGCGCGATGCTCGGCGATCGGCAGGTCCGTCGCGTCACACAGGACGTCGTGGATTCCCTCGGCAGCTTGGGCGATGCTCGTGAACCGATGCTCGCCGTAGATGAACGGTGCATACATGGGTGCGAACGTCAGAGGGATGACGCTTCCCATTCGATCGTTGAGTTCGCTCCACCGTCCGATGACGTCTTCGGTGAGGTCGCGGGCGGTGAACAGCCGCTGGAAGCTTGCCAGTGGTTGCCCGGCATCCTGATTGGTGCGTGGTTGCCGGTAGGCGAGGAGCAGGTCGACCCATACCCGGTCAGGGCCACGCGTGCCTGCTACCGAGTGCAGGCGTATCGATCGGATCGCGGCCGGGACGGTCAACGCGAGGGTCACCAGATCTGACAGAACGCTCGCCGGGCGGTCCACGAACCATTCCCACGGCTGAAGCCGGTCGGGTTCCACATCGAACGACAGGTCCAGGTCGAGCGTGCTGTCTTGCCCCCCGCCGCCGTGCTGGGGAGTCGACACGAGAGACACCGTTGCGTCGTCGAGGCGACCTTGCAGGTGCTCCGTTCGGTGTCCACGCAGCTCGACACGCTGCCGCCACCCGTGATCGTCGACGTCGGTGTCCAACTCGACTCTCGGGTAGTCGGCGAACGTTTCGAGCCGGGCTAGGTCCAGCAGCATCCTGTCGAACTCCAGGTCGTCCTGATCGAGGAGTGCACCTCGCAGCGTCGCCTGGGGCCGAAACTGTTGACGCGCGATCCGTCCGTCGGAACTGTCCGCCGTGAGCATCGAATCCAGCAGGGTGAAACGCTGACCGTCTGCCGTTTGCCCATGGATCAGCGGAACCCATACGGCTTCGTTCCAAACCGTGTCAGGTTCGAGATCGACGAGCACGTTGAACAGATTCAGTGTCGCGGTGCCTGCGTCGAGTCGCAGTTCGCCCGCGACCCGTGATCCCGAGGCGTCGGGGTTCCACCATTCGCCATGCAACACCTCAACCATCGACCTGGAACCCATTCATGAGACGGATTACAAGCCGCGAGGAATCCACTGCGCTGGCGATCAGAGAAGCCCGCGGAATCGCTCCGCTAGGCGTTTCATCAACGGTTGCGCACGGGATTGGTGGATCTGCGCGACGGGTTCAACGGCTTGCGGAGGTGCCGCACTCACGCGCTGCCCGAGTTGGCTAACGACAAACGATGCGACTTCTGCCGCATCGCTAGCACTCAGTGGAGCCGTTCCCACGCACACATCCCCGTGCCACAGGGAGAGAATGAACGCGTCATCGTCCTCATGCCACGTCACACGAAGGTCGGCTCGGTTCGTTGGAAACAGCAGCCGCGGCGCGCGTCCATTCGGCCGCCTATCGCCGGGACTACGACGAGCCGTACCCGCGGCTGACATGATCGTCGCTCCAGTCGTCGTTGCCCACATGCCGACGAACCGGCGTTACCACTACCAGTTGCAGCCCGGCAGAGACGAGGGGCCACGCGCGACAGTACCGAAACTCCCCTTGTAGGCAAGGGGTTGCCACCGCACGCAAGCTTTTCGTTTTTTTCGTTTCTGTGTTAGGTTTGTGGTGCGTGAGCGACGCGTAGAGGGGAGGCTGTGATGAGTGATCTGCGTGAACGCACGTTCTTTCCCCCGGCGGAGGACCGGGTTCTTCGCGAACTCGAAGCGTTCATCAACGCTGTCCCGGTCGCGCTGCTTCGCAGCCCCGATGGTGACGAGACGCTCGTCCCTGACGAGGTGTACAACGCGTTGCGCGACGTCGTCGAGGCGCTACGTGGTGGCCAGGCGATCACCGTCGCACCGCACGACACGGTGCTGACGACCCAAGAGGCGGCCGACTTTCTCGGGATCAGCCGGCCGACGTTCGTAAAGCTGCTGGAACGTGGCGAGATCCCGTACACCCAGCCGGGGCGGCACCGGCGGGTCCGGCTCGTGGACGTGCTGGCCTATCAGCAGCGTGCGCGCGAGCAGACTCGAAAAGCGCTCGACGAGCTCGTCGCGGTGTCCGACGACGCAAGTCTGTATGACGACGCGTTGGATGACGCGCCGCTACGTCGGTGACCCGTGGCGTACGCCGTCGTCCTCGACACCTGTGTGCTGTTCGGTGCACATCGGCGTGACACGCTGCTGAGGATGGCCGAAACGCGCCTGCTTAGACCATTGTGGACCGCCGACATTCTGCGCGAGCTCGAGCATGCACTTGTCGAACGGGGCGTCGATCCGGCGAAAGCAGCACGCGTCGTATCGCTCATGCGTGAACACTTCGAGGACGCCCTCGTCGAAGGCTACGAACCGCTCATCGAATCGATGCGCACCGACCCGAAAGACCGCCACGTGCTCGCGGCTGCCGTGCGCGCGAACGCCGCTGCGATCGTGACCGACAACCTCTCGGATTTTCCTGCATCGGCGACCGCCCCGTACAACGTCGAAGTGATCGCCGCTGACGAGTTCACGCTCAACCAGCTCGACCTTACCCCCGGCGTCGTCATGCGCGTCCTGCACGACCAGGCAGCTGAACACAGGCGCGAGCCGTACACCGTCGAAGGGCTGCTCACCAGCCTCGAACGAGCAGGGCTGACGGGATTCGCGGCGGAAGCACGGCGACACCTACCGCCGGTCGACGTGTAGCTGCGGTCGTGAGCCGACGTGCACCTCCGCTCAGCGGTGTTGCCTTCGCGCCGAGTAGCCGGGGCGCGACGCTCGACACGTGGAACCTGCCGACGCCTTGACCAGAAGGTGGGCGGGCATCCTCCTCGTACGAGGCCCGATATTCGAGTCCGACGCCGCGCCTCGCCAAGCCAGGCTAGATGAGGCCCCTGTCGACGAGTTTCCAGTAGTGCTGGCCGAGGACCGTGAGTTGGCACGACTTGTAGTCCATAGCTGCGTGCCACATGTGAGGGGCATCGACCGGCTGGTTGCCGCACGCAACCGGCTGGAGCGCTCCGCATGAGCCGCGACGAGATCGTGATCCACACCGACCATCCCGACGCCGAAACGGTCTGCACCGACGTGGCCCGCACCGCAGCCGAACAGCTCGACGACGGCCACCCATTCGAGGTCACGCTGTTCCCGATCGGCACCGACGGGCATTCAGGTGACGCCATCGCCGCATGTCCAGCTCGCAGGTCGACGCAGAACGTCGCGCGTTCGACGCGATCACCGCGGCGCTCGAACAGCTCGGGTTCGTGCCCGACCACGCGTCCGAACTGATCGACGCGTGCATCGACGCGGTCATCCCCGACGACAACCGGCCTGACCGGCCTGCCGCCCCGTAGGATCATCGTCTCAGGCGGTAGGCCGGGTCCTACTGGCCCCCGCCCCGTGTCAATCGGCTCAGGAGGTGCAGGTGGACAGCTGGCTGCCGCTGATCCGGCTGCACATGGAACGGTCGCTCGATGCGCTCGAGGCCGACACCACGGCAGAACGCAAGCTCGCCGACGGCATCCAGGTCGAGGGCTACCGGCTTGTTGACGGAGGCCAGGTCGACGGCGACCGCTGGGAGATCACCGATGCGACAACCGGTGAGACGCTCGCGGCCGGCGACAGCGGCCTCACCGGAATGGACGAGGCGTGGCGCGACCACTGGTACCACGTTGACCGGCTCGTCGATCAGTCGGGGCTTACGTCCCCGGAGCCGACCGACGGGCTCCCCGGCAGCTTGCAGCAGACCATCGACGCGTGGGTGTGCGACCATCCCGACGAGGCACGCGCCCTGCTCGGAAGGCCCTCCCTCGACGCGCGGTAATGTTACCGACGCCCCCAATCCCGGCCACACCAGTCCCACTTGGCCACAGCCCGAGCGTTCTTGCTGCGTCGGACCGGTGTTGGTCAGGTGCGGTGGATGGTGATGTCGAGCCGGTCGCCGATGATGTCGAGCCGTTCCAGGCCGACAGGCGACGCGAAGGGAACGCTGGGTTGGTCGGCGGTCAGGTCGGAACGGGCGATTCCTCCTGGGCGGCCATCACCAGCCGCGACGAGTAGGACGCACGCGTCGGGGGTGTCGACGGTGATGGTGATGGTCGACGGACGCGGGTGGAGTTGCCGTGACGCCCAGATGAACCCGTCGACGTGCGGGTGGGCGGCGAACACGGCTGCTGCGGCAGCGCGTGCCTGCGGATAGGTCGTGGCGTCGCCGTCGACGAGTGTTGCTGCGTTGGTGAGGTGCTGGCCGATAGGCAGCAGGTGCAGGTCACGGCGTGGGAGGATCTGTGACCATTGCCATGCCCGGTAGCGGTCCAACATGACGCGTCGCTGACCGGTGTGCACGGCGGTGGCACGGAAGATCGTTTCGGCTGCAGCGGTGCGGTCATCTGTCCCGGCATAGATCACGGGCACCAGGTTGCCGTTGACGGTCAACGGGGAGAACCGCGCATCGGTGTCAGTGCGTCCGTCGAACTCGGTCGATCCGAACATGTGGCTGTGAGCACGAACGAGTGGGCGTCCTGCCGGCCAGACAACAGCGTCGCTCACGCGGCGCCATCAGCCTGCCAGCCGGCCGTTTCAATGGTTGCCAGACGTGCGAGCTGTTCGGGATCGTCGAGCACATCGAGCGGGACAACCCAACGGTCACCATCGACCAGCGGGGTGTCCCACCAGAACGCCAGCGCCCAGCCAGACAGTTGTGCAGGTAGCCGCTCGAGCGTGGCCCGAATCTGCGGCCGCGGCCGCTGAGTGTCCACGTCGAACTGGAACGCCGGATACAGCGTCCGGCCGTGGTGCTCGACTCCGAAGATGGCGCGTTTAGCTGCCCAACGAGTCGCGGTCTGGCGCCTGTTGGCGGCAGACGATCCGGTCAACTCGGCGACCTGTTCAGCTGTCAACGCGCCGTGCTTTTCCAGGTAGTCGGTCCGTTCCTGCACTATTCGCCGCGCCTGGGCGACGAAACCGGGGCCCGGGACATCACGGTGCGGCATGAGCGCGTCAACGACCTTGTTGAACGGGGCATCCAAATCGAAGGTCACACCTTCGCGCGAACGCCGATCGTCGCCCGCTCGCACAGGATCGTCGTTACTGATCGTTACGTGCACCATGCCAACCTCTCGTGACAGGACACTAGACAGTCTATCTCGCGTCTACTGTCACGCTACCGGCAACGGCGCCCGCCAACCGGCCTAACACACCATCAGTGTCGTTTGAGGTGCGCTTCTATCCGATTCGGATAGATCGACGGTTCACATGACACGTCCGATTCCGGAGGCACGTCACTCGCCAGCGGCGTCGACGCTTCCGGAAGGCCCAGTGGCGGCACGCCGGACCCGCCGCCGGCGCCGTAGGCGCATCTCGGAGAAGATGAGCGAGCCGGCCAGTAGGGCTCGAACCGCTCGCGCTGTGGCCTCACAACGACGCGAGGCTTCCTAGGACCGCGCCGACGGCTGCGAAGCGCACGCGCTGATGCCGATGCTGCGTGACAGTACCGAGCCGAGCACCCGGTGCGAGTGCACGTACGGATGACCGTCCGGCCCCGACGCTTCCAGCGCAACTGCGGCCATTGCTGTGGGCCGGCGGAGCCTCAACACCCTTCGCGCAGGACGCGTGCTCGGCGATTCGTCGCGGATGTGCCAGGACGCACAACTGCGCGGGTCCTCTGGCGACTCGCTGCCCGCCCTCATCCGACTTCGGTGCACGGTGCTCCTACCAGTCGTGCGCGTCGCTGCAACCTAAGCGTAGAGCGTGGTCGACGATTACCGTCATGTCGGGCGGCCTCGGCCGGTTACGCAGGTTCGCGGTGATTCTCTTGAGACGGTCACAGTCATAGATCTGACCTTCGGTTCGCTCGAGGAGGTGGGCCAGCAGGCGGACGGTCTCCGCTGGCCATCGATCGACAGTCTTGTCGTTGAGGTCATCGACCAGGGTGCTGGGCGTGTCTAGCCGGGCCGTTGTCATTGTCGCGAGGTCGACGGTCTCGGGAAACGACTCGACGAGGTATGCCGACCAGCCGGCGATCGCGGAAGATTCGTCCTCGGTGAGCATTCGAGGTGCGCCGCGGACTCGCATCGTCCAGTAGTCGCGTATCCATCGCTGCCACGCGTGTTGGACGGCGTTCGCTGGTAGGTCGCGCATCAGCCAGGCAACTTGTCGCATCCATTCGCTGTTGTGTTCTGGCAGGCCAACGCGGGCAAGTTTGGACACGAGGTTGGTCGGGTCATGTTCGCTGGTGAGTGCTATGCCTGCGACGTGAGCCAAGTATGCGTCACGGACACGTTCGGGCATCGCGTCGAGGTGGTCGACCGCGTCCCTAAAGGCGTCGAGGAGTCCAGCAGCCAACAGCGGGTCGTTCCAGCGGCTGTACAGGTAGCCGTCCCACATGCGCAAGGCACGTTGCGGGTCGTCCCAATAGAGCAGCGGCAGGAGATGCTCGGAGCACCATGGCGGGTCGGCATCGAAGAGGAACAGCATGTGGCTGACGAGGACGATCCGGGCGAGCTCGCCGTCGGCGCTGTCGGTTACGAGGATGCGTTCCAGCTGTTCTCGGGTGTGCCTATCGAGCCCTTGCCAGGGATCTCCTGTAGTTCGCCATTCGTGTTCGACTGCGATGATCCAGAATCGTGCGATGCGTCCGGCATCGTGGTTGATGGCCCGGTCGAGCCATCGGACGTCTGATGCTGCGCCGTCGTCGCCCTCCGGAGCCTGGATTGTGTCCCACAGTTGTGCGGCGAGCGTCCGGGCGGATGGGTATCGGTGCCATTCGGTGGCGTCTGGTCCGGAGTCGCTGTGGGCGATCAAGTAGGTCAGTTCGTAGCTGACGGGGTGCGGATCCAGTTGAAGCAGGCGTTGAAGGATCCGTTCTGCGGTGTCGTCATCGACCTTGGCTCGGGTCCAGCCGTGGATGATGGCAGCGACGAGCTGTGGCTGTTCGTCTTCGATGAGGTCGATCAGGGTGAAGCCGCATGTCGGGTCTTCTCGTACAACGTTGGTGACGAGGCCGAGTGTGCTCTCCCAGTTGGGTGTGGCAAGCACACTGGTCGCGGACTCGTAGGTGCGAAGCTCGCTGACGGCTGAACGTGCGTCGTCAGCGATGCGTGCACGCAGTTCATCTTCAGACATGGGAGGGTTCGGTGCCACGAAACCCATGCGGAAGTTTCGTCGCCGGTCTGGTTGCGTCGCTGGCGTGAAGTCCGGATGCTGACTCGCCATTCTGTTTCGTGCTGTGCGGACGGCTGCAACGTCGGGCCGATGGTCGGCGAGCAAGCTGAGCATGTTGAGGTCCCAGTGGGCCGTCGACGTGTCTGCCTCACCTGTGGATGCCGAGACTTGCCGAGCGAGCCTGGTGATCGATGCAGCGGACGCATCGCCGATCACGGCTGCAACGAGCGCGTAGACCTCGGGAATGCCCTCGAGGTCGTCGAGCCAGCCCCGTTGGTGGATTGCATCGATCTTGCCTGAAGCGGTCACATCGGCGCGATGGATCCAGCCGTGCACAGCCAGCCGTCGCAACAGCGGGATACCCGACTGCTCCCACTGGTCGAGGATGCCGATGCCCAGCGGCGACGCGTTGGACACTTCGGCTTCGAGTGCGTCGCGCGCCATGTCGATCAGCACGTCGAAGTCGCCATACCGGCCGTTGTGTTTGTCCTGAGCGATGGCTGCTCGGCTGTACGACAGCGGATCCGTCAGCGCACTGCTGCCTGTCAGGTTCAACAGTCGAAAGGTGGATCGAAGGTGCGTGTCGGCGATGAGCAGCAGGTCGGTGGACACGTCAGCGACATGTGGCCCGAAGACCTTCGCGTACTCATGTTCAAGGAGGTCCTTGTCGCCGCACAACTTGACCTCGAACCACGGCGGCGAGGCGGGTGTCCCGTACGCGGTGCGCATCGTCACGGACGGCGCGACTAGGTGGTCGAGAAGCCGCAGGGCAGCCACACGATCGGCGGGCAGCCGCAAGTCGCCCAGCAGGAACTCGAGCGTGTGCATTGCGTGTCGTGGAGCATGATCGAGGAGGACAGCGAGCCAACGCGTCCACCAGTGCGGAAACGGCGAGGACGCGCGCGACAGGTTGCGTGACAGGGTGTCCCACAGCACGGGACTGAGCCTGCCCCCCTGCTCCTCGACGACACGCAGCGCAGCGTTGCTGGAAGCCTCGTCGCGCAGCGCCGTCTCCGCGAACCACCACGCAAGAGGCCGTGTGCCGTCACCAATCTCGGCGGCCGGGTCGAACAGCGCGTTGAATCTCGGTTGCCTGGCGATCCACGGCAGCCACGCCAGGTCCTGTGCGAACTCGCAGAAGAACTTCAGCTGGGTGTCGTCTTCGACCGCCGCTTCAAGGTACGACTCGTCTTCTGGCGGCAGCGGTGGCTGCCCACCAAGCAGACGCTTAGCCTCTTGTCGATGCGCGAGCAGATTCAGTTGCGAACGTTCGGTCCAGCGCTCGAGCGATTCGACCGCCTGGCGATGGGAACCGTCGATCTTCTGGTACTGGACGACCTTGAGGTCGTAGCTGCGCCATTCGAGTCGATCAGCTTCGGAAGTGAGCACGAACCGCTTCGAGGGGTCCCGCAGTGCTCGAGCGAGGTAGCCCATGACGACATCGGCGTGGCTGTAGCCGATGAACAGCACGGCGAACCGGTCGAACATGCGCTCGAGGAACCTTGTCGCCCATGCGTCCGTGAGATACGCCGCACCGAAGTCACGTTCGGTGATGGTCAGATCCTGCGGACGTTGATCGACGTTGCCGTGCAGGTACACCAGACCCTCGAAGTCGTCTCCTCGCGGTAGCGCCGGCGCCCGGTAGGTCGGGACCGTGCCAGCGTGGCGTCTCAGTTGCCGACTGAGATGCAGGTCGTAGTTGGTCGTGACGACACGAATCGTGGCGCTGCTTGCGGCGAGTCTCGCTACTGCTCGATGCGTACGATTCGATCGAGTCGACGTCGATATCCGCTCGTGGACGAGGTCATGCACCCCGACGCGTCGGTCCACGAGGTTCGCGAGGAACCGGTCCGGCCTCTGCCCATCCTGCGGCGACAGTCCTGTGCCTGCATGCGCGGCGATCTCGTGTGCGAGTCGTCCGAACGTTGGCAGGTTCGACGGTGCGTCGACCGATGCGCCCGCACCGACGAACAGCACGAGTTCGCCTGCCTGATGCGCGGCAACGAGCTCGCGAGGCACATCGACGTCACCGAACCACATCAGGTGCGACCTGACCCGCTGATCTGATGGGCGCTTGGCCGGACGCGCGTGCCCGTCACAACCGGCCGCCACCTGGGCTGCCGCACCGAACCGCTCGACGGTCCGGGCTGGCCATCGATGGGCCACGCATCGATCACGACCTCCCCCGCCTGGTAGTCACGGTTCATCTCTACCTGAGGTACCAGCCATCGACACCGTCCGCTGCGGAGGCTGAAGTCCCACCGCCGTGCCTGACCCGCTTCTGGGACTCGAGGAGCTCGAGTCGGAGACCGACGGCCTTCGGATCGCGACCGATGTCACGCGTGATCCCATTCGTCGTGCGCCTGGACGAGGGGAGTCGCTTTCCGTCGGCGTCCTCCAGCCAGCCAAGTACCTCGTCATGGATAGGGTCGTTCGGAAGGTCGCTCGCGCCCACCAGTTCCAGTTGCATGCCATCGATGTGGCGGATCGCGGCGTCGAGCTCGGCCCCGGTGTCCAACACCAGCGTGTAGTGGTCTCCCGTGCGTCCGCTGCCCAAGACAGTTGGGTCATCGACTTCCTCGAGCGTGAAGGTGCCACGCCACCGCACACGCTTCTCTCCAGCAGCGTGTTCCAGGTTGACCGTTCCAGAACCGACATGTCGTGGCGCTGGACGGAATCTCAATGTTGCTCGACAGCGGATGTCGGGTACGTGGCTGGCCATGCTGAACTCCAATCAGAGCTGCGGGACGAACGATCGCGCACAGCCTTGTCGTCGGTCGCTGGGTCTGAGCGCGACCGCGGCGCAACTTGCGTCCTGCAACTTCATGATCCGCCTCGCGGGACGGCCGGGGCGCCCTGGTCATGCGGCGCTTCGACGACGCCGTCGTCCGTGTTGGCCAGATCGGCCAGGATCAGGGCTGCCGTGCGCTTCTCGGTGCCCGTCAGCTCGTCCCAGCGATCCAGCAGACCGCGCAGATGGTCGATGTGAGGGTTGGTTCGAGTCTGCCTGCCGCTGAGGAAGAACGTGGCCACGGATCCGGTGATCATTCCGATGGTGCCGATGCCGACGATCATCAACACGACGGCGACGGCACGGCCGGCGAGCGACGCGGGGGCTATGTCGCCGTACCCGACGGTGGTGGCGGTGACGATTGCCCACCAGACTGCGTCACCGAAATCGTCGAGGCCGGGTTCGGCGATCATGACGGTGCCGGCGCCGAGCAGGACGACAACTGTGGAGGCGATGAGTACCCAGCCGAGCGCGTTGGTGGAGGCGATGCCGCGGATGGTGGCGGACACGCGGAACAGGATGGCGGCTGACCGCAGCAGGCGTAGGAGCCGTACGAGGCGTAGTGCGCGGGCGGCGCGGAGGAAGTCCCACGGCATGATCGCCACGAGGTCGATCACGTGGCGTCTGACGAAGGTGCGACGGTCGCCGGACAGGGCGAGCCGGGCGAAGTAGTCGATGACGAACACGGCCCAGATGGCCAGGTTGATGGCGCGGATCCAGCCATCGTCGGGTTGGGTGAGCAGGGCAACGACGATGACCGCGAGCACGATCATGAGGGTCTCGTAGGTGACACCGATCCAGCCGGACGTCGGCGCGGGGTCGACCGGGCGCGCCAATACGGCGGTCCGGGAGTCGTCAGCGGTTGAAGCGGTCACCCTTGCGCTCCCGTCTGATTCGCTCCATGCGCTGGTGGATCGCAGCTCTGCGGCCAGCGGTGAGTTCTTCGTCGATTCCTTGGATCACGCCATCGGGGTCGAGGATGAGCCAGGTGCCGTCGCGGGCGCCGTCGGGAAGGTCGCTGGCGGGCACATGTCTGGGGTGTTCGTCAGGTCCGACGAGCAGCAGTGCGGTGGCGCCGTCGACGACCTGATCGACCAC
>JBJHDB010000044.1:0-11929 GCA_050486325.1 Nitriliruptoraceae bacterium
CGGCGAGGACGGCACCGACACCGACGCCGTGTTCGCCGCCGCCGAACGTCGCGGTGTCCTGACCAACATCCTCGACGACATCCCCCACTGCCACTTCGCGTTTCCGTCGGTGGTCGAGCGCGGGCCACTCAAGCTCGCCGTCTCGACGGCGGGAAAGGCCCCCGCGCTGGCCCGCCGGGTCCGCATCGAACTCGACGAGTACCTAGCCGACGAGCTCGGCGAGGTGGTAGCCGCCTACGACGACGCCCGGACGCGGCTGCTGCCACGGCAGGTCGGGTTCGACGTCTGGTCCCGCGCATGGCGGCAGGCACTCGACGACCTCGACGGGCTCCTCGAGCTCGCGGCTGTGCAGGGCGTCGACGCCGTGCGTGACCGGATCCTCGCCGAGGTCTCCGGCGCACTGGCCACGGCGACCACGGGAAAGCCTGCCGCCGCGGCCTCGGGAGCGCCCGACACCGACGCGTCACGACAGGAGGTGGCGTCGTGACCAGTCGCGAACGCCTCGCCGGATCCGCGGCCTCACGCGGCACCGTTCACCTGGTCGGTGCCGGCCCGGGCGACCCGGGGCTCATCACCCTGCGCGGAGCGCGGCTGCTGGAGACCTGCACGTTCGTGGCGGCCGACCGGCTTGCCCCACCGGAGCTGCTCGAGCTCGTACCTGAAACCGCGGTGCGTCACGACGTCGGCAAGCGGCCGGGCGCCAGCACCGTCCAACGGGGCATCGACGAGCTGCTCGTGGCCGCCGCGCAGGAAGGCCACGCCGTCGTCCGCCTCAAGGGCGGCGACCCGTACGTGTTCGGACGTGGGGGCGAAGAGGCCGCCGCCTGCGTCGCCGCCGGCGTCCCCGTCGAAGTAGTGCCGGGTGTCACCTCCTCGATCGCGGCACCGGCGGCGGCCGGCATCCCGGTCACCCACCGCGGTCTCGCACCGGCGTTCGCCGTGGTCACCGGCCACGAGGACCCGACCAAGCCGGCACGGCAGGTCGACTGGCGCGCACTGGCCGCCTTCCCTGGAACCCTCGTGGTGCTGATGGGGGTCGGGACCCTGGACGGCATCGCCGCCCAGCTGATCGAGCACGGCCGGCCACCCACGACCCCGGCGGCGGTCGTCGAATGGGGCACGACGGACCGTCAGCAGGTCGTCGAGGCCACGCTGGCCACCGTGGCCGGCGCGGTCACCGAGGCCGGGGTCGGCTCACCGGCCACGGTCGTCATCGGCGACGTGGTCGCGATGCGATCCGTGCTCGCCGACTCGCCCGCACTCGTCGGGGCGGCCTGAACCCGTCACGAACCCGATCGCGGACACAACCTCAGGAGCACGCCATGTCGACCAGTGCACTTCCAGCGCGACAGCGCCGTGCCCGCAGATCGTCGCGGGACAACCCGACTCAGGAGCTGGTGCTGCGCCGGAACTCGATCGAGCGTCTGAAAGCCGACAAGTTCCCGCTCGACATCGTCGATGAGCTGCCGCAGCTGATCGCGCTGGGCTACGAGGCCGTGCCCGAAGAGGACATCGTCCGGTTGAACTGGTGGGGGCTGACCCATGACAAGCCGAAGGTCGGCACGTTCATGGTGCGCATCAAGGTGGCCGGAGGCCAGATCACCCCGGCCCAGCTGCGCGGTGTCGGCCACATCAGCAAGCGCTGGGGCGAGGACTACGGCGAGCTGACGACCCGGCAGGGCCTGCAGCTGCACCACGTCCGGCTCGACGAGCTTCCCGAGGTGTTGGCCGCGGTCGAGGCGACCGGCCTGACCACCGTCGGCGGAGAGGGCGACACGGTCCGCAACATCACCAGCTGCCCGGTCGCGGGCATCCAGCCGGGCGAAGCGTTCGACGTGCGCCCGGTGATCGACGAGGTCGCCCGGTTCTTCTGGGGCAACCGCGAGTACTCGAACCTTCCGCGCAAGCACAAGTACACGATCAGCGCCTGCCCGGGACAGTGCAACGCACCCGAGATCCACGACGTCGCGCTGTTCGCCGTCGTCCACGAAGGGCGCGAGGGGTTCACCGTCAAGGTCGGCGGCGGACTGTCCAACCTGCCACGGATGTCCCGCGACATCGACGTGTTCGTGCCCCGCGAGGACACCGTCGACGTCCTGCGCGCAATCACCGACGCGTGGCAGCACGACCTGCGCTACCGCGTCAGTCGGGCCAAGGCACGCATCAAGTTCATGATGGACGACTACGGCCCGGAAGGCGTGCGGCAACGCGTCGAGGAACGGCTCGGCCGACCGCTCGAACGGCTGGCGACGCCCGAGCCGGAGCTCAAGGCCGATCACCTCGGCGTGCAGCCCCAGATCCAGGACGGCTACGTCTTCGCCGGCTTCTCGGTGCCGATGGGCTGGCTGACGGGCACCCAGATGATCGCGATCGCCGACCTCGTCGATGCCATCGGCGCCGATGTGCGGCTGACCCGCCAGCAGGACGTGATCGTCGGCAACGTGCCGGTCCACCGCCTCGGCGAGGTGACCGCGGCCATGCAGACCGTCGATCTTCCGATTGGCCGCAACAAGGTGTTCGGCAACTCGATCGCCTGCACCTCCCACAAGTTCTGCAACTACTCGGTCGCCGAGACCAAGGGCAAGCTGCAGGAGCTGCTCGAGGAGTACGACGCCCGCTACGGCGAGGCGATCGAGGACCTCGAGATCTTCATGGACGGCTGCCCGCACGCCTGCGCGCATCACTGGGTCGGCGACATCGGCCTGCAGGGCACGACCACCAAGCTCGCCGACGGTAGGCGGGTGGAGGCCTACGACGTCGCGCTGCGCGGCGGGCTCGGCCCGGACGCCGCGATCGGCAGCCCGCTGTTGCGTCGCATCCCGACCGACGACCTCAACGGTGCGCTGGACCGGCTGATCGGTAGCTGGGTCGCCGAGCGGGCGACGCGCAACGGCGCAGCCGCCTCCTACACGTTCCGCACGTTCCTCGGCGAACACTCCGACGACGAACTGCGTGCGCTGGCGCTGGGGACCGACCACCCCGACGAGTCCGACGACGACGTCGCGCTGCCGGTCGTGCGCGTGCCCGGGACGCTGCTGCAGCTGTCGGACGGCGCCGACGAGATTCCGGTCGCCGCAGCCGACGTCCGGGAGGCGCTGGCCGTCCTCGCCGAACAGCATCCGCGCCTGGCTGCCGAGCTGCTCACCGGACCCGACGAGGTCAACCCGGCACTGAACCTCTATGTCGGCGAGGACGACATCCGCTCACTGGGTGGACTCGACGCCGAGCTCGCACCGGGGGACGAACTGTTGATCCTTCCCGCACTGGCTGGAGGCTGAACCCATGACCGCGACCACCGTGGCCGCACCTGTCGTCCTCGACGATCTGGAGATCGGCGAGATCGGCAACGAGCTCGAAGACGGCGAGCCCGAGGACGTCATCGACTGGGCTCTGGACACCTTCGGTGACCGGCTGGCCATCGTCACGAGCTTCCAGGCCGACGGATTGGCGATCCTCGAGATGGCCTACGAGGTGCGCCCCGACATCCGGGTGATCACCGTCGACACCGGCCGGATGCCCCAGGAGTCGCTCGACTACATCGAGGTGGTCCGGCGCCGCTACCCCCTGGCCGACATCCAGGTGGAGCACCCCGACGACCGCGAGGTGTCGGCGATGGTCGACCGGCACGGCGCCGACCTGTTCCGCGAGTCGGTACCGCTGCGGCTGGTGTGCTGCCAGATACGCAAGGTCCGACCGTTGCTCAGGGCGCTGGAAGGTCTCGACGCCTGGTTCACGGGGCTGCGTCGCGATCAGTGGGCTTCCCGGGCCGCGATCCGCAAGGTCGAGCTCGACCACGACCACGACGGCATCGTCAAGATCAACCCGTTGGCCGACTGGTCCAAGGAGGACGTCGACGACTACCTGGCGGAACGCGGCGTGCCGTTGCATCCCCTCTACACCCAGGGCTACACCAGCCTCGGCTGCGCACCGTGCACGCGCCCCGTCCGATCCGGCGAGGACGACCGGGCCGGTCGCTGGTGGTGGGAGACCAACGCTCCCAAAGAATGTGGCATGCACTGCCCGATCGAGACCGGCGGGTTCGAGCACGAGTTCCACGCCATCCTCGGCGACGCCCACGACGACGCACACCAATGAGCAGGGCTGGCGCCGACGCGGCGGACGAGGCACCGGTCGAGCTCGACGCCGACGAGCGCGAGCTGCTGACCGGGGAGCTGGACGCGCTCCTGCCGTCACTGGACGGCGCGCGGCGCCAGCACTATGCACGCCTGCGCACGGCCGTGGCCAATGGTCACGTCCCTGTCGATCTGACCGGACCGCTCGAGTCGTTGCTCGAGCTGGTCTTGCAAACCGCGCGCGCACGGACTCGGCACAGCGCCGAGGGCGAGCGCATCCTCACCGGCGTGTACCGGCGCACGCCGGCGGGTCGACGCCTGAGCGCCCACCTGCAGCAGGTAAACGATGCACTCCGGTCGTTGCACGGCCATACCATCGAATCCCTGTCCGCCCGTATGCGCACCGTCGGGCACTTCACACTGACCGTGCAGACCGACGGCGCGTCGGTCACGCTGGCCACCCGGCCCGACTCTCTCGATGTCGAGTCGATCTCGGTGGGTGGATGAGACAAGGACCGTATGGTTACGGCGCGGATCAGATGGGCGCCACGATGGTTGCTCGTCGCACTCGTCGTCGCCGGCTGCGGCGGTGGTGACGGCGGCCAGTTCGCGTCGGGACCGCTCGAGCGTCCCTCTGATGTGACGGCACACGATGATTCGTCGCCCTCGACACCACGGGGTGTGCGGCCCGAAGCACCTTCCGATCCGGAAGATGCCAGCCCGCCGACAGACAACTCCGATGCCGCCGAGACGGTCGACCCCCTGATCCGCGGGACCTGGATCCATCTGTTCGACGGCACACTCAAGTCGCGTGCGTCCATCGCGGCCACCGTCGACGAGCTTGCCGCCGCTGGCGTCAACACCGTCATCGCCCAAGTCGCACGGCGCCACGACGCCTACTACACCTCGCGGGTACTGCCACGCACCGCCGACCCGGAGCTCGAAGGCGGACTCGACGTGCTCGACGAGCTCATCACCCGGGCCTCGGCGCACGACATCGCCGTGCACGCGTGGATCAGCGTCGCGCCGACCTGGCACGGGGTGTACGACGACCTTCCCGCGCCTGCGGGTTGGGTCCCGGCGTTGCACGGCCGCAGCGCACCGGAAGCCGACCGTTGGGTGACCCGCTCGGCCGACGGGCAGTGGTCGACGTTCCTCGACCCCGGCGTGCCTGCGGTCCACGACCACGTCGCCGCGATCGTGACCGAGCTCGCCCGGGACTACCCGGTCGCAGGGATCCACCTCGACTACGTGCGCTACGCCGGGACGAACGAGGGCTACCACCCGGTCGCGCTCGAGCGCTTCCGCGCGGACACGGGCCGGTCGGGCACGCCAGACCCGACCGACCCGGAGTGGATGCGCTGGCGGCGCGACCAGGGGACCCAGATCGTGCGTCGTGCGCGTCAGGCGATCGACGCGACCGGGAGCGACGTCCAGCTGTCCGCGGCGGTCATCACCTGGGGTCCGGGTCCTGAAGCGGCACCCGACGGCACCTTCGGCTCGACCCGGGCGTCGACCCAGGCGCTCCAAGACTGGCCCAACTGGGTCCGTGCGGGCCTCGTCGACGTCCTCATGCCGATGAACTACTTCCGGGCGCACGACGCGGACCAGGCCGCATGGTTCGGCCAGTGGCTGCGCTTCCAAGCGGCACTGACCGCTGAGACCGGTGTTCCCGTCGTGCCAGGCGTGGGTGGCTGGCTGAACCGGCCAGCGGCGACCGAGGCACAGGTCGCCGCCGCGGTCACGGCAGCCGGCGGCGCCGTCGTCTACTCGTACCAGCAGCCCACCGACGATGGCAGCCGCGACGTGTGGTCACGGCTCGCGGCAGCCGACTGGTATGGCGACAGGTACTCGCCGACCGGATAGCTACCGGCGGCAAGGAACCGGGACGGAGTGCAGGTGGACCGACGCACATCGCTTCGGCTGCTCGGTTTCGCGACGCTCGCGGCGATCCTTGGCGTTCCCACAACCCTCCGCGGCACACGCCGCGACACTGCCCGAACGGCCAGCATGGTCGCCACCGGCGAGGGGGCAACAGCCCCACCGCACGGCACCCGCGACGGTGACGATCCTGCGGACGCCCGTCTCCAGCGCCCCGTTCCCGAGCCGGCACCGGAACCTCCGCCGGCAGCGGAACCGGCTCCACCGACCATCGAGGTGATCTGTCGGGACGCGGTCGGGTTGGCCGCGCCTGGACCTCACGTGCGCCCCCACGATGTCACTCACCTCACGCTGCACCACTCCGGGGTCGTGATCGACGACTCCACCCGGGTTCCGGAGCGCCTCCGTGGCCACCAACGCCACCATCAAGCACAGGGGTGGCCCGACATCGCCTACCACTTCGGCGTCGACCTGGCAGGAAACGTGTACGAACTGCGTGATCCGGCCTGGGCGGGCGACACGTTCACCGGCTACGACCCGACCGGGCATATTGGCGTTCTTTGCGAGGGTGATTTCGACCGGCAGGCACCCACCGAGGTGATGCTCGATGCGCTCGCCTCCCTGTTCGCACACCTCGCTTCGGCACACCGTGTGCCGATGAGTCGCCTCACCTCGCACCGCGACCACGCGACGACCGCCTGTCCCGGCCAGGGCCTGTACCGCGAGCTCGCCGGCCTGCGGGACATCGTCGGCGCGCATCTCGACGACTCACCGCCGGCGGTGCGGCGCCTCTGTGGCGCGGACGGCGAACGCGTGGTCGCCTCGATCGAAGGTCTCCCCAGCTGAACGTCAACGATGCAGCGCCACCGCCTGCTCTTCGGGCTGCCGCATGCGGATCACCAGCACGACCGGGGCGACCAGCAGCGCCAGTGCTCCCAGCGACAGCACTTCATACGAGGTCAGCGC
Organism: Nitriliruptoraceae bacterium; assembly: GCA_050486325.1. Lineage (GTDB taxonomy): Bacteria > Actinomycetota > Nitriliruptoria > Nitriliruptorales > Nitriliruptoraceae > JBJHDB01. Next base: position 6,921 of record JBJHDB010000044.1, read on the forward strand.
CAGGACCACCCCGGCGAGCGTTCCCCCGGTTGCGCCCGAAAGGTTCATCACCAGGTCGCTTGCACCCTGGACGGCCGGCCGTTCGTCGACGATGACCGCGTCGGTCAGCAGGGCCGAACCGGCCAGGAGACAGCACGACCAGCCGGTTCCCAGCAGGACGAGCGCGGCCTGGAACGCAGCGGCACCCACCGGCTCGGCCATCGCGGCAAGAACCGCGGCGGCCGCGAGCTGGCCGCAGCCGGCCAACAGCACCGGTCGGTGACCGAACCGGTCGGCGAGGCGCCCCACGACCGGGCTCAGCGCATACATGCCGGCGATGTGCAGGCTGATCGTGAATCCGATGAGGTCGAGCGCTGCGCCGTGATGCTCCATGTGCACCGGGGTCATCACCATCACCCCGACCATCGTCGCGTGCGCCGTGGCGATCGCCACCAGCCCGGCCAGCGCGGCCGGCACCGCGCGAACGGTGCGCAGCGCCGTGCCGACGCTGGTCCGGGCGGCCGCCGTCCGGTCGACCGGAACGGCACCGCTGGGGGCGGGCACCTCGCCGGCACGTGCCGCCGCCTCGTTCGGAGGCGCTGATGCCCGGTACTGGCGTGCGGCGACCAGAGGGTCGGGTCGCAGCAACAGCAGTTGCACGAGCCCTGCTGATGCGAACGAGACGAACGAGAAGACGTACGGCCCGGCGAGCGCATGAAGACCGAGGAACACCGCAACCTGCTCGCCCGGGCCGGTGAGGTTCGGTCCGGCGACCGCACCGATCGTGGTCGCCCACACGATCGTCGACAGGGCGCTCGCTCGCCGGGTGGACGGCGCGAGGTCGGTCGCCGCAAATCGCGCCTGGAGGTTGGCCGCCGACGCCCAGCCGAACGCCAGCGAAGCGACGAGGTGGAGCGGGAAGGATCCCGCCTGCGCGGCCACGACCGCGAGCACCGCGCCGCCCGCCCCGACGAGATATCCGGTGACGAGGCCGGGCCGACGGCCACCGGTCATGGCGATCTTTGCGATCGCCAGGGCAGCGAGAGCGGCGCCGACGGTCATCAGGGTGGGCGGCACACCCGCCAACGCCGCCTGACCCGTCAGTTGGTAGCCGAGCAGGCTGATGACCGCGATGCCGGCACCGACACCGACGCCACCGAGGATCTGCGAGACGACCAGCACCCGAAGCGTGCGGCGCTGGGCGAGCGCCAGAGTGTCCGTGTCCATGCCGTGACACTAATCCGGATCCGGCACCTCAGTAGCATCGCTAGCAGCGCCGCCACGCGTGCCGCGACGACCCGGGAGCCACTGGTGACGATCGACGAACGTCTGGAACGGGTGCGCCACGACATCATCCGCCGTAACCCGGGCGAGGAAGAGTTCCATCAGGCCGTCGGCGAGGTGCTGACCACGCTGCGGCCGTTCCTGCGGCGACATCCGGAGTTCTCCGACCACGCCCTGATCGAGCGGATCTGCGAACCCGAACGCCAGGTGGTGTTCCGGGTGCCATGGCAGGACGACAACGGCGAGGTTCACGTCAACCGGGGGTTCCGGGTCGGGTTCAACAGCGCCCTGGGGCCCTACAAGGGCGGCCTGCGTTTCCACCCATCGGTGACGCTGGGGACCGTCAAGTTCCTCGGCTTCGAGCAGGTGTTCAAGAACGCGCTCACCCGAATGCCGATCGGCGGCGGCAAGGGCGGCGCCGACTTCGACCCGTCCGGGCGATCTGACGACGAGGTGATGCGTTTCTGCCAGAGCTACATGACGGGGCTCTACCACCACCTGGGCGAGTACACCGACGTGCCGGCCGGGGACATCGGCGTCGGTGTCCGCGAGATCGGCTACCTGTTCGGCCAGTACCGGCGGCTCACCAACCGGCACGAATCAGGGGTGATCACCGGTAAGGGAACCGGCTGGGGCGGCGCGATGGTGCGCACAGAGGCCACGGGGTTCGGTACCGCCTACTTCGCGGACGAGATGCTCCGTGCCAGGTCGTCGTCGCTCGACGGCAAGACCGTGGTCGTGTCCGGGGCGGGCAACGTCGCGTTGTTCGCGATGGACAAGGTGCACGCGCTCGGCGGCACCGTGGTGGCCTGCTCGGACTCGCGCGGGGTGCTGCACGACCCGGCCGGCGTCGACCACGACCTGGTAGTGCGGATCAAGGCGCGGCGTGACAGCCTCGAGGACTATCTGGGCGACAAGGGTGACGCGACGTTCACCCCGCACGGTTCTGGCCCGACGATCTGGCACATCCCGTGCGACGTGGCGCTTCCGTGCGCCATGCAGAACGAGCTCACCGAGGGTGACGCGAAGGTGCTCGCACGAAACGGCTGTGCCGTCGTCGCCGAGGGCGCCAACATGCCCACCACCCCCGCTGCGGTTCGCATGTTCGCCGACGCCGGTGTCGTGTTCGGGCCTGGGAAGGCAGCCAACGCCGGTGGGGTCGCCACTTCGGCGCTGGAGATGCAGCAGAACGCCTCGCGGGACCGGTGGACCTTCGAGTACACCGAGGAGCGACTGCGCGACATCATGCGTGATATCCACACGACGTGTTACGACACCGCCGCGGAGTACGGCCACGACGGCAACTATGTCGTCGGCGCCAACATCGCCGGCTTTCGGATCACCGCCGAGGCGATGGCCGCACAGGGACTCATCTGACGCTCAGCGCGTCCCGCCATTGCCGCCGTCGCGGTCGGCCAAGGCTCGTTCGAGTACGTCGACCATCATCTCGGGTGACTGCGCACCGGTGATCGCGTAGCGGCGGTCCACGACGAAGAACGGCACCCCGGTCACACCCATCGATCGCGCCAGCGCGAGGTCCTGTTCGACCGCAGACAGGTAGTCGCCCTCCGCGAGGGCCTCGAGCACCTCGCCTGGTTCCAGCCCGACATCTCTGCCCAGCGACGCGAGCTCATCGTCCTGACCGATGTCTCGGCCCTCGGTGAAATGCGCACGGAACAGCCGCTCCTTGCAGTCGTACTGCAGGCCCCGCGCGTGTGCCAGGTGCAGCACCTGGTGCGCCTTGCGGGTGTTGGCGATCCGCTGAGCGGCGAAATCGAAGGTCAAACCGGCTGCGGCTGCGACGCCGGCGACGTGCTCCTGCAAGGCCGCGGCCCGTTCCGGGTCGAGCCCCTTGTGGGCGACCAGGAAGTCCTGCGCGGTGCCGTCGAACGACGCAGGGAGGTCGGGTGAGAGCTGGAAGCTGTGGAAGGTGACGTCGATGACCGGCCGGCCGGGGCTGACCACCTCGATGATGGCGGCTTCGAGGTGACGCTTCCCGATGTAGCACCACGGACACGCGACATCGGACCAGACGTGGACGGTCAGCGCCCCCTGCACGATCGATGCGGTATCCGCGTTCACGACAGGGCCTGCCGACATGCTCCCACCAGCCCGTCGCGACCGAAACTTTCGTGCTCGTCGCAGCGCATCCGTCGGCACCTCGCGTGTTGGTGTCGTATCCCCATGAGCGAGCTCGCGTGCGCTGCCCAGCATACGAACCTGTCCGTGCGCTCCCGACCGCCATCGGTCAGACGAGGTCCGGCAGGATGTCGTCGGCGGATGCGTGGGTCACCCACTCCGCCCGGCCTACACGCTGCCGCGCGGCACGACCCAGTCGTGTGCCTGACCCGTGACCTCGGCGATGCGGCCGAAGTCGGCGTCGTAGTGCAACACCACGAGGCCGGCTGACTCTGCGGCGGCAGCGATGACCAGATCCGGGATCGGCAGACGGTGCTGCCCGCCGTCAGCCAACATGCCTTGGACCTCGAACGCGCGGTCGAACACGTCGTCGTCGATCCTCGCACGGGGCAGCGAGCGGCGTTCGCGGCGAACATCGCGACGGACCACGGGGGTCTGCGCCGAGAACCCGACCTCCAGATCGATGATCCCGCAGGTGGCCACCAGCCCGTCGACCAGCAGCGGTTCGAGCCGGGCACGCACGGCCGGAATCGGCATGCGGGCCAGCGCGCTCTTGTCTGCGAGGTAGGCAGGCCTCAGCGCCACGCGCCAGCCATGATCTGGTCATCGTCCAGGTCGAGGCCAACCATGCCAGCTAGCCGGTCCGCGTGGGCACGACGCTCAGCCAGCAGCACGACCTCGACCAGCGCACGGTTGACCGTCTCCTTCATGGTCGCTGCACCGAGGACGTCGGTCGCCTTCGCCAAGGTGTCTTCGTCGATGTCGACCAGTTTCTTGGTCACCACCGCCCTCCCTCTCCGTATATCCAAACCTATCCAACAGTATATATCGAAGCGGGAGGCTGATCCGGCGCATCTCGAGGCCGGCAACGGAGACGTTACGAACGGCCGAGAACTCGTCACGATGGGTCCTACAGGGCCTGTGGACGGCCACTGCTTTCGACCTTGCGTCACGGTGCGCGGTGCGGATCGGATCCTCGCCCCTGCGCCCCGGGTGCGCTCTCAGGTGGACACGTGCGTGACCGCGCGGTGGAAACCGGCGATCACGTGGTCGGTGAACAGGTCGGCGACCAGCTCACCGCGGCCGGCCACGCCGGTCTTTGCGTAGATCGCCTTGAGGTGGTCACGTACGGTGTGGGGTGACAGGCACAGCTCGTCGGCAATGTCCTTGGTCGGCATGCCACGGCACAGTGACAGCACTATCTCGGTCTCGCGTGGCGTCAGGCCGTAGGAGTCGAGCAGGATCTGGGCGAGGTCACCGGGTCGCGCCGTCTCGACGGTCAGCGCGATCGACCCGTCGCCGTCGACCATCGGCGCGACGTGAAGCCGCAGCCACCGTCCGCTGCGGCCCTGCAGCCGGGTCGTCAACGGCGTGCTGCTGCGACTCCACCGGGCTTTCGCGGCGGCGGCGTGCACGATGCCTGGGAAATCGCCGTCGATGTTGACTCGCAGGTCGTCGAGGATCTCCTCCCCGCCTTCGGTCATGCCCGTGACCCGACCGTTCGCGTCGAGCAGGATGACCACCGGCGGGTGTGGCTCCACGTCGCGCACCCGCGCCTGGGCGCGGCGCAGGACGGCAGTGGCGACCGGCACAAGCGTCCGCACGGC
>JBJHDB010000045.1:0-11544 GCA_050486325.1 Nitriliruptoraceae bacterium
GCCGCGCTGCTTGTCGGTCAACTCGGTACGCCGGGCGAGATGCGTCATGCCGATGATCGCGTTCATCGGCGTGCGAATCTCGTGGCTCATGTTGGCCAGGAACTCGCTCTTGGTGCGGTTGGCCGCCACAGCCAGCTCTTTGGCCTCCTCGATCTCCTTCTGCGCCCGGTTGGTCGCGTCGTACAGGCGCTGAAGCTCTTCGTTCTTGCGCTCGAGCTCGCGGGTGCGTTCCTGCACGCTCTGCTGCAGGATGATGTTGCGCTCGAACAGCGAGTAGGCCTCGCCGGTGCCGTCGACGGAACGCTCGACGCGTTCCATCAGGACCTGATTGACCTTCTGCTGCCCCTGGAGCTTGCGTTCGAGTTCCGCGATGCGTTCGTCGGCGGTCTGCGCCCCCATGCTCAGCTCCCCAGCGCGAGTCCGGTCAGCGTCTGATTGACGTGGATGCCGTTGAACTGCTCACCGTAGGTCGAGAACCCGACGAACTCGAATTTTTCCAGCACCGGTGCGGCCGCGTCGACGATGTCCTTCTGGACCAGCTCCAGCCGCCGCAGGATGCAGTCGCAGCCGAGCAGCAGCTTGAGACCTGGCACGTCCTCGGTCAGCTGGGACAGCTGCTGCTCGAGGTGTTCGATCAGATTGTTGCCGCGTGCGACCGTGAGCACGAGCCCGTTGTCGATCGCGCAGAAGAACGTCAGGCTGCCGTCGTCGTTGACCTTCTGGATCGACCGCACGAAGTATTCACCGTTGATCCGCAGCATCACCGGGTAGGCGGCGAAGATCTGGGGCGACAACTCGGTGACCTCGAGGCCGACAGCACGGGCGTACTCCTCGGCCGCCGGCTCGCCGTTGATCTCGGTGACGATCCGGTTCGGCGGGTCCGCTTCGGTGATGACCATCTTGGTCTCGGTCGGCTCGAAGTGCTGGATGCGGAACGTCTTGAAGGGCAGGGTGGTCTCCGCGACCGTCAGCACCGCCGCACCCTCGTGGAACGCGCCATCGGCGTACACGAAGGTCGCGCCGAAATCGAGGCCGTCACCGGCGGAGCCGCCGAACAACGACACACCGGCCATGTTGCTGTACAGAGACGCGGTGACCTGTTCTTCGAGCATGGACGTGCCGTCGACGAGCAGCAGCCCGAACATGCGCTCGGGATCGAGCGTGTCGGCCATCGTGAGTGACTGCTCGAGCTCGCGGATGAAGTCGACGCTCGCCTGGGCATCGAAGGCCTCGAGCGAGGCGATCAGCCTTGGGTGCGCCACGAGTTCGTCGGATCGGATCGCGACCCCGACCAACCCGCCTTGGAGGTAGCCGGACCCCGAGATGATCTCGCCCGCGGTGGTGCAGCCGACCACCGGCCCGGCGAACGTGGCGGCCACCGCCTGCGCGAGGGCGTCACGGTCGTAGTCGGGGGAGCAGAAGAAGGTGAGCAGGGACACGGGTTCGGTCCCGATCTGCTCGGCCAGTTCGGCCACCGCCGTGGCGGCATCCCCAGCAAGACTTGCGCCTTTGCGCACGTCGATACGCGACTCGGTCATGTCGATCAGCTCCCCTCGGATTCGCGCGCCCCGGCGATGGTGACGAGCAACGGTGACATCCGTGAGTGCTTTCGGCACCTGGCGGGCAAGACTGAAGCCTTCCCCGCGCCAGCCCTCCAACGGCGTACGATGCGCTCTCGGTCCACGTCGGGAGCACCGGTGGTGATGCAACAGGCCCAGCGCAATCCGAGGCTCGTTCGGGCGATGGTCGCCGCGTCGGGCCTGCTGTTCCTGTTGGCCTTGGCGGGCGTGATGTGGCTGCGCCGGGCCGACCCGGTCGAGATCTGGGCCATCCTGCTGTTCCTGCCGATATTCCTCGCGGTGGTGCTGTGGCGAACCGTCGGCGGTCTGGTCACTGCCGTGCTCGCCTCGGGTGTCTACGTCGCGCTGCGCCTGCCGGCGATCGAGGCGGTGGGCTTCGAGCAGTACGCCGGGGTCGTGGTCGGTCGATCGGCGGCCTACCTCGTGTTCGGCGTGGTCGGCGGATGGGCGATGTCACGACTGCAACGGTCGTTGACGAAACTCGACCTGTACGACCAGATCGACGACCTGACCGGGCTTTTCAACGCCCGGTTCCTTGCGCAGCAGATCGAACTCGAGCTGGCCCGTGCCGCGCGTTACCAGACGGTGTTCTCGGTGGTGGTGCTCGACGTGCCACGCCAGGTGTTCAACGACCAGTCAGGGCGGCGGCGTGCCCGGACGCTGCGAACGCTTGGTCAGCAGATCACCGGTGCGATCCGGACGGTCGACCGCGGCGCGCATATCGACGACGGCAGGCACCACCGGTTCGCACTGATCCTGCCCGAAACCCCCGCCGAGGGCGCCGAGGTGTTCGCCCACCGGTTTCGGGGCCGCCTGGTGGAACTGCTCAGCGACCGGCGGATCCCGGTCGAGGAACGCGACGTCGGCCTGACGAGCATCACCGTTCCCGGCGGCGAATCCGAGCTGGCCGAGCTGCGCGAACAGGCCCGCGCGCTCGTCGGACCCGAGCCGGTGCGCGCAACGGACTGAAGCGCAGGCGCACACGCCCGCCTTTCACGGGCCGATCAACAGTGTCCCTTCGATGTCGACCCGGTCCTCGCCGGTGCGCACCCATACGGTGTTCGACACCTGGTAGCCAGGGTCGATCCTGCCCGCTTCCAGCGGAATCCGCTGCCGGTCGATCCTGACGTGGACGGTGCCGTGCCACGGTTGGTCTGACACGTTGGCGATCACGAACTCCATCTCGAGCGCGCCACGGTCCTCGTCCCAGCGGTTGGCCGCCATGTCGATCATCAGTGCGTCGCACAACAACGGGTCGACGCCCTGTTCGAGCACCCGCGAACTGGTGACCGTCGGTGGATCGCCTTCGAACAGGCCGGGCTGGATCGCAAACGGTGTGCCGACCTCGTCTTCACAGGTCAGCAGGTGTGCCAGGCCACGCAGCGACGAGGTTCCCACCGGGATCAGGAACAACAGGGCGAGCACGACGAGCGGAACCCGGCTCCCGATCAGTGTTCGCATGTCTTCCCCACGGTCGGCTGCAGCCGGTCAGCTGCAGACCTCCTCGCCCTGCTCGGTGGTCCGGCCCTCTTCGAGTGCTGCTTCGGGATCGTCGAGCACCTGCGCTACCCGGGCGTGGATCCGACCGAGATGCGGAGCGTGGCCGTCCACACGATACGTCGGCGGGCCGAATCCCACACCTATCACCTTCTCGTACTCGACCCGCGAAAGCACTTGCAGCAGGTCGGGCAGGCTCGAGATCGGGATGTCGGTCGCGACGTGGTCCTCGATCGCCGCCGTCAGCTCACCGAAGTTGCGCAGCACCCCGGCGAGGTCGGTGTTCGCCGCCATGCTGGTGATCAGGCAGCGCTGGCGGCGCATCCGGGGACCGTCACCAGGATCGCGCATGCGCACGAACGCCAGGGCGGTCTCCCCGTCCAGGATGCTGCCACCCGACGGGATGTGGAAGGTGCGCCATCCGGTCTGGTCGTGAGCCGGGGAGATGCGCACCGTGATCGACGAGGGCACATCGATTTCGGCGCCACCGAGTGCGTCGACGACGCGCACGAAGCCTTCCATGTCGACCAGGGCGTAGTGGTCGATGTGCAGCCCCAGCATCATCGACAGCGACTCGGTGAGAGCCGCGGCGCCGGGGTCGACCGCATCGGGGTAGCGGGCCGCGAACTGCTCGGGCGCCCGCCGGGTCGCGCATGTGTACATCGCGTTGATGTAGTTCCACGCCCCGCCGGTTGCGCACCGCTCGTCGTAAACGTCGGCGATGTGCGAGGGGACCGGGAAGTCCCGCATGTACCGGTCGATGGAGAAGACGGCCGCGTCGCCGGTGCGGGTGTCGACCGTGGCGACCAGCATGGCATCGGTGCGGGCGCTGCCCCGTCCCGGACCCATGTCGGAGCCGATGAGTGCGACCGTCAACCGCCCGTCCTCGATCCATGGGTTGGGCGGTGGGGGCGGCAACGGCACCTCCTCAGGCTCGTCATCCGCCGAGTCCTCTTCGGGGTCCGGCTCAGGCTCGGGCTTGGGCACCGGTCCCGGTTCTGCCGTCGCCATGGCCGGGGGGAGCACGACCGGCCTTGCCTCGGGCTCCGGCACGAACACCGTCGACATCACGGCGTGGGTCCGTGTCAGGTAATACCCGGCAAGGACGTGTGGCACCGCAGTGACGGCGCCGAGGAGCACGAGCACCCCGATGGCCACGGCACCGGCCCATCTTGGGCTGTCCGACCCTGCTCCCAGCTCCCCGTCGCTTCCCCCGGCGCGGTCTTCCACCGGGGTGGATCCGACGTGATAGGCGTGCACCATCGCTGCGGCGCGGTAGGCGAACAGTGCCACGTTCACCGCCAACAGGACCCAGGCGCCGGTGCGGGTGATCGCGAATCCGAGCACCGTCAGGGGCGCGTACCAGGCGAGCAGCGCGGCGAGTAAGACCAGCAGCGTCACCGCGCTCAGCACGACACCGCTGCGGCGACGTCCAGCGGCGAGCTGGCCGGCCCCCGGGAGCAGGAACGATGCGAACGCCGCGGTCAGGCCCCGCCACGGTCCGCCACGCGGGCGCGATGCGGCTTGGCGAGCCACCGGCGACCTCCTGGAATCGGTCTGGACGCAAGCTGCATCGGGCCGAAAGCGTCTGCCACACGAACCCGGATGTTGCGGAGCGCCATCGTACGGTCCGCGCCTGACGACGAAACCCGATCAGACGACCACGTACGGCCCGATGACGGGCCAACCGAACTTCCGCTGTGCATCCGCTCCGCTGTACTTCCGCGCTGCGGGGCGTAGCCTGGATACACGTCAACCCGGGCGGCAGCCCGACGTCCGCCGTGGCGATCGCCCCGGTGGGTCCGCGAAGGATCGGAGCACCGCATGAGCGCAACCGGCCTGGCGAAATCCTCTCGGTCGTCAGCGACCTCCGCCGTCGTCTTGGCGCTGGCCCTGTTGCTGGCGGCCTGCGGGGGTATCGACCTGGGTATCGGGTCCGAAGAGCCCGACGAACCCGCCGTCGAAGACGTCGAGCCTGCCCCCGAGCCGGACGAATCACCGGATCCCGCGGCGGCTGAGGAGCCTGACGGCTTCACCGGCGACGAGGACATGTGTGCCGCGCTCTACCCGGAGCTCGCCGCGGCACAGTCGGCCTATCTCGACGTTGCCGGCGACATGATGGCGTCCGGTGAGTTCGATTACGCCCAGGCTGCGGCAGGCCTGCGTGCGGCGGCGGAGGTGGCCCCGCCCGAGATTCGCGACGACTTCCTCACCATGGCCGAGGTGCTCGGCCCGTTCTACGAAGTGCTCGGCACGATCGACATGCAACCAGGTGAGCAGCCGGATCCGGCTGAGCTCCAGCGACTCATGGCCGCGATGCAGGAACTCGACCAGGACGCCCTCGAACGCGCGAGCAGCAACATCGAGGCGTACTTCAACGAGCACTGCTGAGGCTGGCCCGGTCGAGCACGCCCGGCGTGGTCGGCCGGGCCGTGGTCAGCTGCCGCCGTCGCTCGGTGGCACTTGCACGCCGGTTGGCCACAACGCCGGAAGCGCGACGCTGGCCATGCTCGCCGCCAGCAGCGCCCAGCCCAACGACGTCACCCATTCGGGGGCGGTGAGCGGCGCGGATGCCACGGCGACGCTGATCACCCCGGCGTTGAAGACCACCGCCCGCACCGTCGGCGCGGTGTCCAGGCGGGCGCGCAGCCGCTCCCTGGCTTGCGTGGTACGGCCGCGCAGCATCGGTGCCAGGTAGGTCAGGGTCGCCATCACGGCCTGGGCCAGCACCCCGGCCAACGCCATCGCGCCGAGCGTGTCGAGCCAGGCCCATCGTGCGGTGGCGACCACCACCACATCGGCCCAGGCCACCGCGATGAACCAGCTCGCTGCCGCCACGACGAGGGGGCGCGACCCGCCGGGACGGGCACGCACGACCGCACGGACGACCGGCGCGCACACGATTGCCACAGCCGTGGCGAACACGGCGAGCCCCACTGCGGCGACCAGACGTGCCGCGACCGCACCGACGCCCGGCGCACCGGTGACGATCAGCGCCAGCAACGCCACGGTCAGCGCGGTCGCCCCCCATCGCAGGGCCTTGGCGGACCGGACGTCGGCGCCAGGTTCGATCCGTGTGCGCGCCATCGAAGGCCCGAAGAACACCAGCGTCGCGAGCACAGTCAGCCCGCCCCATCCGAGCACGTTGGCGTGCAGGTGGGCCGTTCGCACCGCGCCATACCACGCGCCGCTGGCCAGGCCGACTCCCATCAGCGCGCCGAGCACGGCTCCGTGGAGAAACGCCCCGTGGGCCCGTTCGTAGACACGGACGACCCAGTCGAAACGGGCGCCAATCGCCATCCGGCGCATGTGACGCATCCGACGGTAAGAGGCGAACACCGCGGCCGAGACCACGATCGCTCCGGTACCGACGAGCACCCGATTCTCGGTGGGAAGCCCGATCAGCACCAGCAGGATCCCGGTGTTGGTGATCAGCGGCCACCACCATGCACGTTCGCCGGGTGCACGGGTCAACGTCCGAGCGAAGTGTTCGCTGAAGGTCAGCACCAGATTGGTGAGCACCCCGAGCGTGAACAGGTGCACGGCGAGCCAGCGCCCGCCAGGAAGCACGTCCCCGACCGCGATCCAGGCGAACACCGCGGTTGCGTAGACGAGGGCGGCGACGATGGAGGGATTGGCCGGACCGAACGGCGATCGTCCCAAGGGCCGGGCCATGGCCAAGGTCGGTCCAGTCACGACCGGTCCGTTCGTCGTAGCTGCGTGGTGCACACGCCACCTGACGGCTGCGCGTCGACCGTGTCCACTTCGTAGGGTCCGGCGAGCGCGGCCAGCGCACCGTCGGTCACCCCACGGTGCAGGGCACATGCGACTGCGGGGTGGCGCACCGCCAGGCCACGAACCGGACAGCTGCGTGCGACCACGCGCGGGGCGCCACCGTCGAGCTCGATCTTCGGGTCGAAACCGAGCTCCCCGAGAAGCACGGACAGCTCGTCCAGCACCCGGGCCCGGGAGCCGGTCGCTGGCCGTCGCTGGCAGGCCAGCTCATAGCCGAGGACGTGCGCGTTGGAACGCACCTTGTCGGCCAGTTGCGAGTCGGCATGGGTGTCGTCGACGATGTCGGCGAGCACGGTCGCGACCATGGCGTGGACGGATTGACCCGGAGCGGGTTCGACCGCGTGGTACCGGCGCGCCGGCCGACCCGCACCGCTCGGCGCTCCATCGGTCACCGACACCAGATCGGCCTGCTCGAGCACCCGGAGGTGGGAGCGGATCGTGTTCGGGTGCAGCCCGACGGCCGCGGCCAGCTGCGTGACACCCGCCGACGGGGTGTCACGCAGTTGTTCCAGGATGCGCCGGCGAGCGGCGCTGGCCAGCGCCTTGTGGAGCTGCAGTTCGCTGGCCACGGTGATGTCCGATCAGCCGACCTGGAGCGTTCCCTCCATGCCAGCGGCACGGTGGCCCGGGATGTCGCAGTAGAAGGTGTAGGTGCCCGCGTCGAGGGTGATCGTTCCGGTCGCGGTCTCGCCCGGATCGACGTGGACGACGTTGGCGTTCCCGGCCTCTTCGATGAGCAGGTCGTGTTCGACGGCGCCGACGTTGACCAGCGTGATCGAGATCTCCCCGGCGGGTGCGGCGACGGTGTCGGGGTCGAAGTACAGGTCGCCAGCGTCGATCGTCAGGTCGGAACTCGCTTCTGCCGCGGGTGCGTCGTCACCGCCGCATGCGGTGAGGACGACAGCCAGGACGGCGATGCCTGCAAGGGTGCGGATGGTGCGCATGGAAGGTCTCCTTGGTATATGACTATTAGTACCATGCTAATGGTTGCAATGCAAGCCCGCCCGGCCTCGGCCGGTCAACCCGTGAGCTCGTGGGCGCGTCGGCGCAGGCAGGACGCGATGACCACAGTGACGACAGGTGCCTGGACCAGCCCGAGCGCGACGGTCAGCCGTGCCAGTCCATCCGGCCAGATGCTCGGGAATTCGGCGGCCATGAGCATCGGCAGGTGGACGATTCCCTGGTGGTAGAGCACCGCACCCGAGCCGATGCCGAGTGCCAGCACCTTTGCGACGTCCGCGCGATGCGCCCACCACGCACCAGCGACACCGAGCGAGAGGAAGAACGTCGTGTGGAGCACGCCGAAGAGCCGGTCGAGCAGATCGGTGGGCAGTGCCACCAGGTCGTCGACCAGATGGATCGCGTTGACCAGCGCGATCGCGCCGACAACCAGCGCGGCGCGCCGAACGAGCGCGTCAGGATCGTCGCGGGGCACCCGAACGAATGCTGCGGCGAGAGCGACGAGCGACACCACGAACCATCCGGTGCTCGACGGCGCGTCGCGCCAGAGGAGCTCGCCGGAAACCACCACCGTGTGGCCGTCATGGGTGAGCGGCAGCTGCCACGCCTGAAACACCCCGGCGTCGTCCCCGGCTCGGCCGACCGGACCCACGAACTCCATGCGCATCAGCGCCCGGCGAACCGGGCCAGCGTCGACGAATGGCGGCGGCGCGGGCGACATCCAATGCGTCCGGTGGTCGTGCCAGATCGCTCGTGGGCCGTCTCCTATGACGATCCACTCCGGCGGTGCGGTCGGATCCACGTCCGGGGGCATCGCCACGTCGCCGTAGCGCGCCCGGTTGAGATGGGTCGCCGGCGAGCGCCGGTTGGCCTCCACCCGGTCGGCGCTGATCCGCAGATATGGCTCACCGTCGTAGCCGTGGACGATCACGGGCGAGCCGGTGTGATTGACCAGTTCGACCAGTAGGCCACCGACGTGCACCCGTACCTCGATGCCCTCGGGCGTCGGGTCGTCGGTGATGCGGCTGACGACATTTCCCGTCTCGGCCGCACGCGTGTGGGCGTCGGCTCGGCTGGCACCGGCGGCAATCGCGACCATTCCTGCCAGCGCGACCACGCCGAGTCGCGCGGCCCACCGCCCGACTCCGGGGGAGCCTCTCACCGTCGGCTCACATCCCGGTGAGTCCGCCCACCCCGACGGCCACGAACAGCAGCGCGAGGTAGGCGTTCGAGGCATGGAAGGTCCGCCAGGCATACGCGGGGACCGGCTGGCGCACGAGCGCGAACGACCTCCACACGAACAACGCGCCGAGCACGACGATCATCCCCGCGGTCACCGGACCTCCGATGCCGGTGGTCGGGATGCCGAGGGTTGCCACCACCGTGGCCAACGCATATCCGGCGCCGTGCCTGGCGGCGACCGCGGGCGAGCGGACAACGGGCAGCATCGGCACGCCGGCCCGGGCGTAGTCCTCACCGGTGCCGATCGCCAACGCCCAGAAATGCGTGGGTGTCCAAAGCACCACGACCGTGAACAGCACGATCGCGGGAAGCGACACCGTCCCCGTGACCGCCGCCCACCCGATCATCGGTGGTGCGGCGCCGGCGACGCCCCCGATGACGATGTTCTGCACGCTGCGTCGCTTGAGCCACAGCGTGTAGATGCCCAGGTACCAGGCCCACGCGCCGAAGGTCAGCGCCGCGGCTAGCCAGCCGGCCACCATCCACAACGCGGCAAGGCCCGACACCATCAGCACGGCGGCGAACACGAGCGCGGCTCGTGGGCGGATTCGTCCGGAGGGGACGGGCCGGTGCGCGGTGCGTCGCATGGCCCCGTCAATGTCACGGTCGATGACCATGTTGACCGCGTGTGCCGACCCGCTCACGAAGGCACCGCCGACCACGGTCGCGGCGACCAGAGCCGTCCCTGGCCATCCCCCCGCCGCCACGAGCATGGCCGGAACGGTCGTGATGAGCAGGAGCTCGACGATGCGTGGCCGCGTCAAGCCCACGTAGTCGGCGACTACCTGCCGCCAGCGCCCGGCGGCCGTCGCACCGAGCGGCGAGGAGACGGCGGTGGTCGCCACGGTCAGCCCACCGGCCAGGCACGCGCCAGGTTGAGGTGCGCGACCACGTACATCACGACGAACCACGCGAGGAACACCAGCACGAGCACGTAGGTGCCGGGCGCCTCGAACTTCAGCCACCGTTTCTTGAGGCCGCTGCCCGCGTGATGGTCGCGATTCCCTCCGTCGCCTGCCGACGCCACCGAGGCTGCGGAATCCCCGGCGCCCACACGGCCTGCGGCGACTTGGGAGGCGAACACGATGTCGAGCCCGTCGTCCGGCTGTTCGGTGCGTTCACCCCAGAACAGGGTGGCGACCATGGTCCAGACGAACATGGCGCCACCGACGACCGCGAGCACCGCGCCGACCGACACGAGCGCCATCACGCCGGGGATGGCGCCGATCGAGAACAGGTCGACGGTCAGCGGGGACTGGGCGTAGTCGAGGTCGGCCACGCGGCGCGGCACCCCGCGCTGACCAGCGGCCAGCATCCCCAGCGTCAGGATCGCCAGGCCGGCGGCGAAGACGTACGGCTGCCACCGTGCCATGCGAGGTGCGGTCAGCCGGCGACGGCTGAGCAACGGCACCAGGTAGTACGCGATTCCCATGAACGCCAGTGTCGTGCCCGACACCACCGTCGCGTGGAAGTGTCCGACCACGAACAGCGTGTTGTGGATCAGCATGTTGAGCTGCATGGTCCCCATGAGCACACCGGTCACCCCGGCGATGAAACCGAAGTAGACGACGGACAGGACCAGCGACGAGAACCCCGGTTCACGCCAAGGCGCCTTGGTGAGCCAACCGAACAGGCCCTTGACGTGGCCGCGTTCGCGCTGGGCGACCTCGATCGCTGCCGGGATCGAGAACGCGTGGATCAGGCTGGCGAGCACCGCGAGATACAGGAAGTAGCTCGTGTTCATGATCCGGTGACTGGTCCCGAGCCCCGGGTCGACGAGCAGGTGGTGGACTGCGCCGAGGTGGATGAACGCGATGTAGAGCAGGAACGCGAACCGGCTGAGGCCCTCGTTGACCGGACGACCGCCGAGCGTCAACGCGATGAGCGCGTACCAGACGGCCACCATCGCGGCGAGGTTGACCTGCTGGGCGCCGTGGCCGATGCCCCAGAAGAACAGACGGTAGGTCGCCGGATCGACGTGTGACATCACCCCGATCGACTCGAGGAACAGCATCCCGTAGGCGACCGCACCCGTCCCCAGCGCGTAGATCGCGATCACCGCGGCGGCGACGAGGCCGTACACCACCAGCGGCAGCGAGCCTTCGTAGGTCTTCTCCCGCTTGGCGACCACGATGTTCATGAAGAAGTGGATGCAGGCGACCAGCGCCCCGACAGCGAAGAGCAGCACGCCGAGGTAGTACAGCGGATGTGCGGTCAGCGGTGGATAGGCGGTGAACATCACCGTCGCCCGCCCGGTGAGCATCGCCCACTGGGCGAGTGCGACGCCGGTGACCATCATCACGAAGTTCACCCAGGCCACCCGAGGAGCCAGCATCCGGGCGTTGAGCAGCATCGTCGAGCCCCAGTACAGGGCGGCGACCTCGAAGAACAGGATCCAGAACAGCAGCATGGTGGCGCCGTGGCTGGCCAGCAGGCGGTACCACCAGTCGTCGCTCATCGGCAGCCCCTG
>JBJHDB010000046.1:0-11397 GCA_050486325.1 Nitriliruptoraceae bacterium
GCTCTCCAACGCCCGGGTCGACCTGATGACCGCACTGGTCAGCTTCGAACGCGTCTTCGAGGTGCTCGACCTGCCCCACGACATCCGCGAGCGCCCGGATGCGCGCAAGCTCGCCTCACCGCGCGGACACATCCGGTTCGAGCGCGTCTCCTTCCGCTACCCGGCCACGACCCACAGCTCGCTGGCGTCACTGGAAGGGCCCCGGTCGGCCCACGACACCCAAGCTTCCGACTGGATCCTCCGCGAGATCGATCTTGACGTCGCTCCGGGAACCATGGTGGCGATCGTCGGCCCATCCGGGGCAGGCAAGTCAACACTGGCCTCCCTGGTCTCACGGTTGTACGACGTGACGCACGGCCGGATCACCGTCGACGGGCACGATGTGCGCGAGCTCACCCTCGACTCTCTTCGGGACGCGATCGGGGTCGTCAGCCAGGACGCACACCTGTTCCACGACTCGATCGCCGCGAACCTGCGCTACGCACGTCCGGATGCCTCCGACGACGAGCTGGTGGCAGCCACGACCGCGGCGCGCATCCACGAGGTCATCGCGCGCCTGCCCGACGGGTACGACACGGTCGTCGGTGAGCGTGGCTACCGGCTGTCCGGCGGCGAGAAGCAGCGGCTGTCGATCGCCCGGGTGCTTTTGAAGGACCCGGCGATCGTCGTCCTGGACGAAGCCACCGCGCATCTCGACACCGAATCAGAGCGCCTGGTCCAGGCAGCTCTCGCCGAGGCACTCGTGGAACGAACCAGCCTGGTGATCGCCCACCGGCTGTCGACGGTCGTCAACGCCGACCAGATCGTGGTCCTCGACGCCGGCCGAATAGTCCAACGCGGCACCCACCACTCGCTCGTCGCCGAAGGTGGCCTGTACGCCGAACTCGCCCGAACCCAGCTCGTGGACCGCTGAGGCCACCGCCCATGGCTGGACTCGGTCAGCCGGAGCCTTCCGTTTGCGCCTGAGGTGGCGCGGCCTGCGCCGGCGGCGCATCGTCGCCGCCCTCCGAGTCGCTCACCACCGAATCGACGCCCGCTGCTTCGGTGTCGATCATCGTTTGCCCGCCCGTGTCCTCGTCGGTGTCGTCGAGGCGGCGCCGTGTCGCGCCCGAAGCCCACTCGAGCGCTTTGGCATGGCGCTCGTCCGGGGTGATACCCGCCGCCACCATCCGCTCGTGCACGGCGCGCGCCGGTTCGTGCTCACCGCGCTTGGCGTAGGCCCACAGCAGTTCACGGAACGTCGGCTCGTCCACGACGACGCCACGCTCGACCAGCTGATCGATCACCGTGGACGCCTGCGCCAGCGCTCCCCCACGCACGATCCCGGCGACGATGCGCGACGCATCGGCGACTGTGGGCTTCACACCGTCGGCGATCAACGTGGTGCACAGGTTGACGGCCTCGTCCACCCGCTTGGCGCCAATCAGGGCCATCACCAGCGTGGTGACGTCCCGCCCGTGGACACGCGTGCCCGCGGCGCGAAGGCGATCGAGCATCGTGGTCGCCTCGTCGAGGCGACGCCCGCGCACGAGCGCGTCAATCACACGACGCGCCACGCGCCGGTCGACAGCCGATCCACTCGCCAGCATGCCTTCGACGAGTTCGAGCGCATGCACGAGACGGCCGTCAGCGATAAGGGCAGGCACGACTTCTGCCGCAACGGCTGAGGGCACCGGCGCGCCGAGCATCACCATCCAGTCGAGCGCACCCGCGGCGAGCCCGGCATCGTCGGCGCCACCGAGCGATGCCAGACCTTCCAGGTTCGCCCCGGTGGGGATCCGGCCCGCTTCGTGGAGCTCGACGGCGAGCTCCCAAGCGCGTGCACGATCACCGGCGGCGATCCACGCCGCCAGCAGCTCGTTCAGGACGAACCCCGACGCGGACTGATCCTGGGACCGGCTGAGGGCGGCCCGCGCCGCCTCGGCGTCACCGGACCGGGCGTAGGCAATCGCGACCTGGGCGTGCGTGCCGGCCGGCAGCGTGACACCTGAGGCTTCGAGGCCGCCGGCCAGCTTCTCGGCGCGGTCGGGATGGCCGGCGCGCGCGAACATCGCGACCAACGCTCCGGCCTGTTCGGCCGTCGGTCCTCGCCCGACCCGACCCATCAGTTCGATGATCGCTTCGGTGTCGTTGAGCGCCCGCCGGCGAAGGCAGTCGTCGAGCAGGCCGGCGTACTCCGACTCGCCGGCGGCCTGTCCGTTCTGGGCCATCGATCGCAGCAGGCCCCGAGCCGTGGCGAACGCCCCCGTGCGAACCAGGATCGTCAGCGCCTGTGGTGCATGCTCCGGGCCGGGGTCGACTCCCTGGGCACGAAGCTGCTCGATCTGGTCGACGGCGTCGGCCTCTCGACCATCACGGGCAGCAGCCAGCGCGAGCTGCCAGCGCACCTTTGTCGGGGTGTCGACCCCCGCCGCCCCCATCTGCTCGATCACCTCACGCGCACCGTCGAGGTCTCGACCGTCGAGGTGCGCCTGCAGGTACAGCTGCCAGTGGCGGGCGGTGATCGCCACCTCCCGCTGGCGCATCGACGCGAACACCTGACGCGCCATGCGCAGGTCGCCGGCGAATCGCCGCAGCGCGTCTTCGTAGCGGTCGTCGGCTTCGGTCACGACGTTCTCCTGGAACCGGGGTCCCCGGTGGCGCCCCGCTGCAACGTGCGAGCTCCTGCGTCGCGCGCCTGACCACTCGCCTCATCCGGGCGGTCGGGTGCGGATCGCGGCAGCCGACCGTAGCGGTTGTCCCCGACGACCACCGCGCCTGACGCGTGGATCCCGCGAACGTGCGCCGCATCAACCGCCGCCGAGACGATGCTGCTCACGGATCACGGTCGAGCAGGTGCTCGAGTCCGATGACGAGCCCGTCGAGCCCGGCGACCCGGCGGCACGCCAGGAGCACGCCAGGCATGAACGCGGAACGATCAAACGTGTCATGGCGGATCGTCAGCGCCTGGCCCGCACCGCCGAACAGCACCTCCTGGTGCGCGAGCAGCCCGGGCAGGCGGACACTGTGCACCGGCACGCCGGCATGGAGTTCACCTCGCGCCGCCGGGCGACCGCGTTGCACACGTGCGTCGCCGTCGTCGTCGCCACGCGCCTCAGCGATGAGCTCGGCGGTTCGCAGCGCCGTTCCCGACGGCGCATCGACCTTGCGATCGTGATGCAGTTCGACGATCTCGGCGTGACCGAGGTGTTTGGCCGCTTCTGCGGCGAACCGCATCATGAGCACCGCACCGAGGGCGAAGTTGGGCGCGATCACCGCGCGGGCTGGTCCTTCGGCCGCGATGTCGCGCGCCCGCGCCAGCGCTCCCGCACCAAGGCCGGTCGCGCCGACGACGGCGTGGATACCGCGCTCCAGTATCCCCACCAGGTTGTCGTCGACACTCGTCGGGACGGTGAACTCGACCGCCACATCGACCTCGGCAGCGACCAGCGCGTCCAGGCTCGCCGTCACGGTGATGCCAGAATCGGTGCCCGCGAACGCATCCAGGGACTGACCTTCGTGCGACGGACTGACGGCTGCGGCGAGCACGAGGTCGTCGGCCGCGTCCACGGCACGACAGGTTTCCGCGCCCATTCGTCCGAAGGCGCCAACCACCCCGATCCGCGTCGTCACCGTTGCTCCTTGTCGCCGGGCTGGCCAGGCTAGGACGTCACCGCACCACCGAGAGGAAGCGTTCCCGTTCCTCCGGGGCGAACGGTCCGACTATCGAGGCGACCCGTGGCTGCCCGAGGACACGGCCAGCGACCGCACGCACCGCATCGAGATCGACCGCATCGATGTTCGCCAGGGCCTCCTCGACGGTGACGATCTGATCGCCGTCGACGACCTGGCGTCCCAAGCGAACCATGCGTGACCCGGTGTCCTCGAGGGCCAGGACCAACTGGCCCGACAGGGCGCGGCGTGCGCGATCGACCTCGACGGCGCGGACGTCTTCGACGACCTGGTCCAGCTCCTCGCGAAGGACGGCGAGGGCTTCGTCGATCCTTGCCGGCGAGGTGCCCAGGTAGGTCGCGAACAGCCCGGCATCGGAGTAGGAGGTTGCGTAGCTGTATGTGTTGTAGGCCAGGCCCCGAGTTTCCCGGATCTCCTGGAAGAGCCGCGACGACATGCCCCCTCCCAGCAACATGTCGAGCACTCGGAGCGCCCAACGGTCCTCGTCCTGCCGCGCGAGCCCGGGCATCCCCAGTACCACGTGCGCCTGCTCGGTCGGCTTCTCGCGGAGCGACACTTCGCGGCAAGCGAAGCTCGACGGGGGATGACGCTGTCCGGCGGCCTCTCCAGGGCGCGACAGGTCGCCCAGCAGCGTGTCCGCCAGTCGCACGATCTCGACGTGGCTCGTGTTGCCTGCCGCAGCGACAACGAGCCGTCCCGGGCGGTAGTAGGTCCGGTAGAAGTCGTCGATGACGTCCCGGTCGAGCGCGGTCACCGAATCGACGGTTCCCAACGTCTCGCGCGCCAACGGGTGTTGGTCGAGCAACATGGCCGCAAACGTGGAGTGGACGATGTCGTCAGGGGTGTCGCGGTGAATCTCCAGTTCGGAAAGGACCACCCGCCGTTCTGCCTCGACGTCGTCACGGGCGTTGCGCGCGTCGACAATCATGTCCGCCAGGACGTCGAAGGCCAGCGCCACGTCCCGGTCGAGCACCCGTGCGTGGAAGCAGGTGTGCTCCTTCGAGGTGAAGGCGTTCAGCTCGCCACCGACGTCGTCGAGGGCCTCGGCGATCTGACGTGCCGAACGACGTGTGGTGCCCTTGAACAGCAGGTGCTCCAGAAAGTGCGAGCACCCGGCACGGTCCTCTGGCTCGTCACGGGAGCCGACTGCGACCCACACCCCCAGGGCGACGGAACGGACCGAAGGCATCGCTTCGGTCACGACCGTCACCCCGGAGGGCAGCGTCGTCAGTTCGTGGCTCACACCGTCTCGAATTCGTCGACGCCGGTGGTGGGGTCAGTCGCGTTCGCGGCTCCGGCTGCGTGTCCGGGTGCGCTCACGGCCACCCGACGCCTCACGGTCACCACCGCCCTGGTCGCGTCCACCACCGTCACCACGCTGGTCGCGCCCGCCGCGGTCCCCGCCACGGTCACCACCCTGATCGCGTCCACCACGGTCGCGTCCACCACGGTCACCCTGGCCCGAATCGCCGGAACCTGACGGTTCGGCGCCACCGCCGGCCTTGTCGCCGACGTACTCGAGCTTGAACTTGCGACCACCGTCGAGGACGTCCTTGACCTCCACGAGCACCTGGTCACCGACGTTGACGGCTTCCTCGGCGTGATCGAGGCGCCGCCCGACGATCTTGGACAGCTCAGAGATGTGGAGCAGCCCATCGGTGCCGGGAGTGAGGTTGACGAACGCCCCGAAGTCGACGGTCTTGACCACGGTCGCGTGGTAGCGCTCACCCTTCTCGGGCAGTTGCGGGTTGGCGATCGCGTTGATCCGGTCCAGTGCGTCCTGTGCCACCGCTTTCGAGTCGGCGTAGATCTTGACGACCCCGCGGCCGCCTTCCTCGTCGACGTCGATCTGTGCGCCGGTGACCTCGACCAGCTCCTTGATGATCGCGCCACGCGGGCCGATCACCGAGCCGATCTTGTCCTGCGGAATGTGCACGATCTCGACTCGCGGGGCGGTCTCGGCGACCTCGTCGCGTGGTGTGGCGATCGCGCCGTTCATTACGTCGAGGATCTGCATGCGGGCGTCGCGTGCCTGCAGAAGCGCGTCCTGAAGCACCTGCGCCGGGATGCCGGCGAGCTTGGTGTCGAGCTGGAGCGCGGTGATGAACTCCTCGGGACCGGCGACCTTGAAGTCCATGTCGCCGAAGAAGTCCTCGGTGCCCTGGATGTCGGTGAGCGTGGTGTACTTGCCGTTCTCGTACACCAGACCCATGGCGATGCCCGACACCGCGGCCCGGATCGGCACACCACCGTCCATCAACGCCATCGACGTCGCACAGACCGAGCCCATCGACGTCGACCCGTTCGAGCTCAAGACGTCCGAAACGATCCGCATCGCGTACGGCCACGACTCGAGCTCGGGCAGGACCGGGATGATCGCCCGTTCAGCGAGCGCACCGTGCCCGATCTCGCGACGCTTTGGCGAGCCCACCCGACCGGCTTCGCCGGTCGAGTACGGGGGCATGTTGTAGTGGTGCAGGAACAGCTTCTCGTCGGCCGGGTCGAGTGTGTCGAGCCGCTGGCCCTCCCGGGTCGTGCCCAAGGACAGGACCGACATGACCTGCGTCTCGCCACGCTGGAACAGCGCCGAGCCGTGGGTCTTGGGCAGCACGCCAACCTCGGCCGACAATGGCCGGATCTCGGTGGTGCTGCGCCCGTCGATGCGGAAACCCTCGTCGACGATGAGGCGCCGGACCACCTTCTTCTCGGTGGTGCGGAACGCCTCGCCGGCCTGCTTGCGCAGCTCGTCCTCGTCGAGGTCGTCGACGCCCTGCGCGACCACGTGGTCGACGGCGTCGACCTTGATCGTCGCGAGCGCCTCGTCCTTGCCTTCCTTGCCCAGGTCCTCGCGTCGGTACACCTCTTCGACACGCGACCCGACGTGGTCGTAGACGAGGGAGAACACCTCGTCGCTGTGATCGGGGAACAAGGGGAACTCGCCCGCGTCGCGGACGCCGACGCGGTCGACGAACTCCTGCTGTGCCTCGCACAGACGCGTGATGATCGGCTTGACCGCCTCGATCGCCTCACCGATGACCTGCTCGGTCGGCTGCGGCGCGCCCATGTCGATCTTGACCCAAGCGTCCGGGGTCGCCTCCGCCTCGATCATGAGGATCGCGACCTCGCCGTCGTCCTCGACCCGACCGGAGATGACCATGTTGAACACGGCCTCCTCCTCGAGTTCGGTGAACGTCGGGAAGGCGGTCCACGAACCGTCACGCATCATCGCGTAGCGGACGGCGGCGACGGGCCCGGCGAAGGGCAGACCGGACAGCATCGTCGAGATCGACGAGCCGTTCATCGCCACGACGTCGTACGGGTCGACCTGCGTGGTCTGGATGATGGTGTTGATGACCTGGACCTCGTTGCGCAGCCCTTCAGCGAAGGTCGGACGCAACGGGCGGTCGGTCAGGCGGCACACCAGGATCGCATTCTCGGACGGACGTCCCTCACGCTTGAAGAACGAGCCCGGAATGCGCCCGTTGGCATACATCCTCTCCTCGACCTCGATGGTCAGCGGGAAGAACGGGAGGAAGTCCTTCGGCTGCTTCGAGGCGGTCGTCGTCGACAACACCTTGGTGTCACCGAGTGACGCGATGACCGCGCCGCCGGCCTGCGCGGCCAGCGTGCCGGCCTCGAAAATGATCGTCTTGCCGTCGATCTCGACGGCGTGCTCGTGTACTCCGAGCTTGCCCACGGTGGGCCTCCTGTCTGCTTCTCACGCGCCGTCGGGCGCATGCACCCGTACAGCTCGCACGGGTTCAGTGGGTTCGGCGACCATCCGTGGGCCGGCCCATCAGTGGAGGCGGCTGGGGCCGAGGTGCACCAGGTGCGGGCTCGAGCCGTCTCCACTGACGTCCGACGTGCGGCGTCGCCTCGTGTGCGCGGCGGGAGCCGGCACACGACGGACCGAGCCGATTCGGGCCCGGTCCGTGGACGTTCACCGGCGCAGACCGAGTTCGGTGATCAGCGACCGGTAACGCTCGATGTCCTTGTCCTTGAGGTAATTGAGCAGGCGTCGGCGGCGACCGACCATCATGAGCAGACCGCGACGTGAGTGATGGTCGCCGTGGTGCTCCTTGAGGTGCCCGGTCAGGTGGGTGATCCGCTGGGTGAGCAGCGCCACCTGGACTTCCGGTGATCCGGTGTCACCCGACTCGCGTGCGAAACGCGCGATGAGCTCCTGCTTGTCTTCGGGAAGTGCCGTAGCCAACACGATTCCTGTCGTGGTTGCGGTCCCTGCGTCGCCGGGCTGAGGACTCGTCCATGGGACGTGTGCCCTCACCGGGGGCCGCTGATCGCATCCACCCACGACCTGGCGTGGACGGGATCGGTCACCCTGAGGCGTGTCGGATCGTGGGATCCTGGACGCGTGGTGGCCGGTCGGCCCCGACGCCCGAACGGGCACGGTGACATCGGCCCACATGGGCCGATGTGCAGAGTGTGACACACACCCGCGTTTGCGGCAAGCCGCCAGGTGGTCAGAGATCCTCGCGACCGGGCTCGGCCAGCGGCGGCTGCTCACCCGCGATCAGTCGATCGACGACCGAGCGCATCAGCGGCAGGTCCACCGGTTTGGTCAGGTAGTAGTCCGCGCCGCTCGCCCAGCACCGCCACGCGTCTTCCTGGCTGTCCAACGCCGTCAGAAGCACCACCTGGGTCCCGTCCCACCCGTCGGTGCCTCGGACCTCGCCGACCAGCTCCAGACCGTTGGCGTCAGGCAGCATCACGTCCAGCAGCACCAGGTCGACCGGTTCACCCGACAGCCTCGCACGGAGGTCGGCGCCGCTGCGTACGACTTCGGTGGCGTGGCCTTCGAGGGACAGCGCGAGGTCTGCGAGCCGGGCCGCACCCGGGTCATCTTCGACGATCAGCAACTGGGCCACGATCATCCACCTCGGCCGGGGGCCGCTCGCCGAACGTGCGGCGGCGTGCTCGAACTCCGGCAGACCCCGACGCGTTCACCACGCGTGCTGCCGGGACACGACATCACCGTGGGCATCGGCCCGCACGCGGGTGGACTTGAGCCTTACGGACCGCAAGCATTCATGGTCAGCGCGCAACCACACCGTCGCTGGTCGGTTCCGAGCTCCGGTTCGCCGTGAGCCATGCACGCGCGGCGACGATGTCGTCGTTGATCTGGGCAACGAGCGCATCGCGGTCAGCGAAGCGCTGTTCACCCCGGAGCCGGTGTGCGAACGACACGGTGACGGCCCGTCCGTAGAGGTCGAGGTCCGCGTCGATGAGATGGGCCTCGATCGTGTGCGCGGTCGCGTCGGTCACCGTCGGCCGCACCCCGATGTTGGACACGCACGGGTGCACGGCGTCGCCGACCTGAGCCAGGCCCGCATACACGCCGTCGGCGGGCAATGCCAGACCTTCGGGCACCGCGAGGTTGGCCGTCGGCACCCCGATGGCACGTCCCCGCCCGTCGCCGTGGACGACCGTTGCCGACACCTCGTGGTCGCGCCCGAGCGCACGGGAGGTGAATTCCATGTCGCCTGATCTCAGGGCACGCCGGATCGCACTCGACGAGACCGTTCCCCCGTCGACGGCGCGCAGCTCCACGGCATCGAGCGCGAATCCGTGGGCAGCCCCGCATGCAGCCAGGGTCGCGGTGTCGCCTTCGGCGCCACGACCGAAGCGGAAGTTCTGTCCCACGACGACCTGGATGGCCCCGACTGCGTCAATGAGCACCTGTTCGACGAATGCTTCCGGTGGGAGTGCGGCAACTGCCCGGTCGAAGGTGACGACCACCACCAGATCGACCCCGGAGGCGGCCATCAGCTCCAGGCGGCGGTCGAGCGTGGTCAGGACCTGGTGCGGCACGTCCGGACGGAGCACGGCTGCAGGATGCGGATCGAAGGTGAGTGCGACCGACCGTGCGCTGTTGGCCGATGCTGCGGCGACGGTTCGTTCCAGCAGCCGCTGATGGCCCAGATGCACGCCGTCGAAGTTGCCGACAGTCACGACCGTCGGCGCGGGTTCGAGCTGGTCGAGCGTGACCACCTCACCGACGCCACCGGGCGTCGTCATACGAGCTGCTCCGGACGCATCCACACGAACTCGGCGCGAGCGAGGTCATGGTCGTCACTATATACCCCGACCAGTGCCCCACCGGCGATCACGGCGAACGGGCCAGACTTTCCGGTCGCGGGCATGGTGCCTCCGTGGACAAGTCGTGCGAGCAGGTCCGGATCATCGATCTCCACCGTGTCCATCACCCGGGTCAGCGCGGAGACGACGTCGACAACCATGCCGTCCACGTCCGCCGGGGCACGCTGCTCTACGTCCTCCAGCTCGTGGGCTTCGTCGACACCGAACCCTCCGTTCGCGAGCCGGCGGAGCTCAACCAGGCTTCCTCCGACACCCAGACGACGTCCGACGTCATGCGCAAGCGTGCGGATGTAGGTCCCGGGCGAGCAGGTGACCAGGAACGAGGCTTCTGGGTGCTGCCCCGGCTCGAAGGCATCCAGCACCAGCGCTTCGATCTCGACGGTTCGTGTCGGGCGCTCGACGATCTCGCCGCGCCGGGCTTTCTGGTGCAAGCGTTCGCCACCGACCTGTACCGCGGAGACCATCGGCGGCAGCTGCTCGTAGGTGCCCTGAAACGCGGTCAATGCCCCACAGAACGTGTGCTCGTCGACGTGGTCGGCGGGCAACCGTGCCACGATCACGCCGTCGGCGTCCTGCGTGTCCGTTTCGATGCCCAGCACCATGCGGGCTGCGTAGGTCTTGCTCGATGCCTGCAGGAACCGTGCCAGTTTGGTTGCGCGGCCCAGGCAGACGACGAGCACGCCGGTGGCCGACGGGTCGAGCGTGCCGGTGTGCCCGACCCGCGACTGACCGAACGCCCGGCGAACCCGTGCGACGACGTCGTGTGACGTCATGCCCGACGGTTTGTCGACGACCAGTACGCCGTCGACCCCGCCGCGATCGCGGCGCGGTGACATCGGTTCAGTCCTCCCGCGGCGCCCGCAACTCGCGCAGCAGCGACTCGACACGGGTCGAGTGCTCGGCGACCGGGTCGGGCACGAACCGCAGGCCGGGTACGGCACGAAGGCGGACACGTTCGACCAGCAGCGATCGCAAGCGTGGCGTTGCGGACGCGAGGCCGTCGACGACCTGGCCCGCCGTGGGCAGCTGATCACCGCCGGTCCGCCGCGGGTCGGCGGCCACCAGGTCCGGGTCGAGGGTCGTGTAGTACACCGTGGCGACGTCGTGGTCGGGGGTCACTTCGACTTCGGTGACCGTGACGAAACGCACACGTGGGTCGTTGACCTCGGTCTCGATCAGGTCGGCGATCGCCGAGCGCACGAGCGATTCGGTTCGGGGATTGCGCTTGCGTGCCATCTCGTCCCTCCATCGCCTGGGCAGTGTCGCAATCCGGCCCTGGGCCGGGGCCGGCAGCGGCGGACCGGTCATCGGCCCTCGTCGAGCACGTCGACGATGTCGACGACGTCGAGAACCGCGACTCTCGGATCACGCTCGACGATACCCACGAGCGCATCGAGCACACGATCGACGCCCGCCGGGGTCGAGGCCGCGATCGCCACACCGACGACGGCGCGTTGCCATCGATCCTGCGCACCGACCTCGGTGAAGGCGCAACCCTGCGCGACGAGGGCCGATTCGACCCGCCGTAGCAGTGCCCGCTTCTCCTTCAGACTGGAAACACCCGGCAGGTGCAGGTCCACCCGCGCGATCCCGTAGTGGACCTTGCCC
>JBJHDB010000047.1:0-11236 GCA_050486325.1 Nitriliruptoraceae bacterium
CGGTCAGCTCTGCCACCGATGTCGCGCCGGCACGGCACACGACGATGTCCGCCGCCGCATAGGCATCCGCCATCGAGTCGATGAAGTCGAGCACCGACGCCGGTGGCCCCCGGAATTCCTCTCGCGCCCGTGCCCAGGCCGTGGCGGTCTGTTCGAAGGTCCGACTGCCGGTGGCATGCAGGATCTGAAGGTCCGTGTCGCCCCACAGCTCATTGGCCTGGAGGATGGCCCGGTTGATGGAACGTGCGCCCTGGCTGCCGCCGAACACGAGCAGCGTTCGGCGATCCGGACGCAGACCGAGCCGCTCACGGGCAGCCGCACGTTCGGCCTCACGATCGAGGTGCAGAATGTCGTCGCGAACCGGGTTGCCGGTTACCGCGCACCGTTCCGGATGGGGAAAGCGCAGCACACAGCTGGGCACGGTGACCGCCACCTTGTCGGCCCACCGGGCCGCAAGCCGGTTGGCCATCCCCGGGACGGCGTTCTGTTCGTGGACCACCAGGGGCAGCTGCATCTTCCACGCCGCACGTGCCAGGGGGAACGACACGAACCCACCGAAAGTCGCGGTGCCGACGGTGCGCTCCTGGCGCGCCAACGCCATCGTCCGCTTGATGGCCCGACGTGTCGCGAAAGGCAGTTTCAGCAGTCTGGGCGACAGGCGCCGAGGCACCGGAACCGGGTTGATCTCGTGGAACCGGAATCCCTCCTGGGGCACCAGCCGAGCTTCGAGTCGGTTCGGCGACCCAACAAACACCGGTTCGAGTTGGTCGTCGAGTTCGCGCAATGCATGGGCAACGGCGATGGCAGGAAAGACATGCCCCGCCGTACCACCAGCGGCGAACAAGACTGTACGCGTCACCGACGACCTCCGATCATCTACTTGCCCGTTGGCGGCGCACCGGGCGGTCCTTGGCAACCGACACCAGGATGCCCAGTGCCGTCAACGTCACCACGAGCGATGACCCACCAACCGACACCAACGGCAGTGGGACTCCGGTGATGGGTAGCAGACCCGTCACGGTTCCGATGTTCACCAGAGCCTGTCCCACCAGCCACGCGGTGATGGCGAACGCCACCGTGCGACCGTAGGCGCTGGGTGCACGTGTTGCGATCCGCACCCCCATCCACAGCATCGAGCTGAACAACAACAGCACCGCAAACGCGCCGACGATGCCGAGCTCCTCACCGATGATGGCGAATATGAAGTCGGTTTCCGGGTTGGGCACGAACTCCCACTTCGCCCGTGAGGATCCCAGGCCCACGCCGAGAACACCGCCGGACCCCAGTGCGTACCGGGCCTGCAGGAGCTGAAACCCCGCCCCGAGCGGATCCGATTCGGGCGACAGCCAACCGGTGATCCGCAGCATCCGGTAGGGCGCCACCAACGCAGCCAGCCCGACCAGGACCACGCCTCCTGCCGCGCACATCGCCGCCACCGACAGGCGCAGTCCCTCCACCCACAGGATCGATCCGACGATCAGTGCCAGCAAGACCGCGGTTCCAAGGTCGGGTTGGACGAGCACCAGCAGGGAGGTGGTCCCGAGCAGCATGAGGGCCGGCACCAGCAGGCGGTCGGTGTCGGGAAGCTGACCGTTGGTCGGTCGTGCCCGCTCGTAGACGTCGGCCAGCCACAACAGCCCGGCCAGTTTCGCGATCTCGGACGGCTGGATCGACAGCGCCCCCACGCCGATCCACCGCGACGCCCCGAAGCGTTCCATACCGACACCGGGGATCAGCACGGCGATCAGTCCGGCCAGGGCGACCACTAACGCCGGCCAGGCCACACGACGCCACCAGACAACCGGGACGGCAGCCGCCACGACGAACGCCACCGAACCGAGCACAGCCCACATGAGCTGCCTGCGGAACACCCCAAAGGCGTCGCCGGCGGCGGCGGCCTCCACGAACGAGGCAGAGAAGCTCATCACCAGCCCGAAGACGACGAGCACCCCGGTTACGGTGGCGGCCACCGACGCGTCAGCGTTCCACGAGCGCTCGACCGCCGTGCCTGGCCGTGAGCCGAGCCCGGACCTCAGCGCGCCGCCGGCCGCGTCCTTCGCCCGGCCACGACGCACCGGTGCGGTGCGCCGTACAACGCTGCGACGTGGCGCCGGTGAGGAGGAGCTCGAGGTCGTGCTTCGGCCTCGGCCGCCGCGAGCCGCCGGACGATGCGCGGTCGTCGACCCGTGGCGTTGGCGTGAAGGCGGGCGTGCGTGCGGGTTCATACGCGGGCCCGATTCCTGCGACTGTCCTCGCCGACTCGTGCGACAGCCGCACGAAATCGCTCGCCCCGGTCGACGTAGTCCCGGAACTGGTCGAAGGAAGCGCAGGCGGGTGACAGCAACACGGTGTCGCCGGGCCGCGTGATCGCCGTCGATCGCTCAACGGCCGCGTCCAGGTCGCCGACCGCGGTCGCGGCCACGCCCGCCGCGCGGCAGATCGCGTGCAGCTCACCGGATGCCTCACCGATGAGCAGGGCATGCCGCACGCTGCCCAGGTGGTCGGCGAGCGGATGCAGATCGACGCCTTTGGCCCGGCCTCCCGCGATCCACACGATCCCGGCAGTCGCGTCGAGCGCGGACGCCGTCGCATGCGGGTTGGTCGCCTTCGAATCATCGACGTACCGCACACCATCGATCGTGGCGATCAGCTCCATACGGTGTGCGCCCGGCGTGTAGGAACGCGCGGCGGCGGCGACAGCGTCGAGTTCCACTCCCGCCAACGTCGCCACCGTCGCCGCGGCTGCCACGTTGTCGACGTGATGGCCGCTGGGCACGGCGAGCTCGGCGATGTCGACCACCTCGGTCGTGCCGGATGGACCGAATGCCACCAGCACCTCTCCTCGACGTCCCACACCTTCCTCGACCGGTCCACGGCCGCTGAACATCGCCACCTGCGACGGTGCGTACGCCTCCGCCATCGCGCGTGTGGTCGCGTCCTCGGCGTTGACCACTGCCCAGTCGTCCGCATGCTGTGCGCGCCATATCCGGCTCTTGGCCCGCCGGTACGCATCGGTGTCACCGTGCCAGTCGAGGTGGTCGTCGGCGAGGTTCAACAGCGCACCGACGCGCGGACGCAGCCGCCAACACCAGCGGAGATGAAAGCTCGACAGCTCAGCGACCAGCGTGACGTCATCGTTGTTGTCGATCACCGCATCACTGACCGGCAGTCCGATGTTTCCGCATGCCACGGCGCGACGGCCACCCCGGACGAGCATGGCCGTCACGAGTTCGGTCGTGGTGGTCTTGCCGTTGGTGCCCGTGATCGCCAGCAAGTCGTGCGGCCGCAGCCACATGGCGAGCTCGGGCTCCGCACACACCGGTACGCCGGACTGGCAGGCCGCGCGCAGGATCTCGTCGTGTTCGGGGATGCCCGGCGATGGCACCACCAGGTCGACCGCGTTCAGCGCAGCGACGGCCTGTGCGACCGCCTGCGAACCCGGGTCGTAGGCCAGCGACTCGATGCCTTCATGCGCGAGCAACCGCTGCGCGGCACGCCCGGTCACCCCGGTTCCAAGCACGAGCACCCGGGACGGCCGGCGACGTGCTGTGCCAGGATCACCATCTGCCCGCACGGGCCTGCGGCCGCTCATGGCACAGGGCCGATCCGCGAAAACCATTCGGCGTAGAACACCCCAAGCCCCAGCGCGATACCGATTCCCGCGATGATCCAGAACCGGACGATGATGGTGATCTCCTGCCACCCCAGCAACTCGAAGTGGTGATGCATCGGCGCCATGCGCAAGGCGCGACGTCCGGTCGTGCGGAACACGACCACCTGGACGATCACCGAGATGGTCTCCAACACGAACAGGCCACCAAAGAGCAGCAGCAGCAGCTGCGTGTTGGTCGCAACGGCCATCGCCGCGAGCAGACCGCCAAGCGCAAGCGATCCGGTATCGCCCATGAAGATGCGCGCGGGCGGGGCGTTGTGCCAGAGGAAGCCCGCACACGCCGTCATCGCCGCGGCAGACAGGATCGCGATGTCGAGCGCTTCGCTGGCCAGCAACGGGTACGCCTCGGCGTTACGAAACTGCCAGAAACCGATCAACGTGTAGGCGCCGAACACCAGTGCGGCTGCGCCCGCGGCCAGGCCGTCGAGCCCGTCGGTCAGATTCACTGCGTTGGAGAAACCGGTGAGCAGGAGGAACATCCAGATGAAGAACACCCACGGCGACACCTCTATCACCAGTTCACCGACGAGCGAGATGTTCTGAGGAATGCCGCCGATGGTGGGCCCGAGGAATGCGAAGAGTCCGGCGATGATCGCCTGCCCGACGAACTTGGTGGCCTTGTTCAGACCAAGGTTGCGGCGCATCCGCAGCTTGATCATGTCATCGGCGAAACCCACCGCCGCCATGGCGAGGAAGGTTCCCACGACCAGCAGGCCAGTGGCTGTCCACACCGCCGAACCGATGTGGGCGATCGCGAACGCCACCACCGCACCCGACACGATCACGGCGCCGCCCATTGTCGGGGTTCCGGCCTTGGCCTGATGTGACGCCGGGCCTTCGTCTCGAATCGGCTGACCGAATCCACGCTCACGGAACCAGGTGATCGCCAGCGGCGTTCCCGCCAGGCCGATGACGAACGCGATCGTTCCACCCAGAAGTATCGCGATCATCGGACTTTGCCTGCCGTCGTGTCGTGACCTCCTCGTTCGAGCAGGACGTCGACGACCGCGTCGAGTCCTGCGACTCGGGAGCCCTTGACCAGCACGACCTCGGGTCGCCGCCCCTCCCCTGTCAGGAAGCGGACTACCTCGGCTGGTGTGCCCACTTCCACGACGTCCGGATGTCCGCTGTCACGTGCCGCTTCCCCGATAGCCGCCCCTTCCGCACCGACGACCACCAGTCGGTCCACCCCAAGCTCGGCAACGTGTGCGCCCAGCCGACGGTGTTCGTCGTCTGCGACCGCTCCGAGTTCAGCCATGACGCCGAGCACGGCAGTGGTCGGACGATCGCCGGCCACCGCAAGCAGCGTGTCGAGTGCGGCACGCATCGACGCAGGGTTGGCGTTGTAGGCGTCGTCGATCACGACACGTTCCGCATGTGACACGACCTGTCCCCGCCACGGGCTGGTCGGGGCGTTGGCGATAGCCTCGGCGGCCTCTGCCAGGTTGACGCCGGTGACCCCGGCGACGGCGAGTGCCAGCATCGCGTTCACCGCCTGGTGACGTCCCGCCAGGGGCGCCCGCACGGTCACTCGGCCCCATGGGCTGGCGACCTCTACGGTCGCCCGTCCGTGTTCGTCGAGGCGGAGCCGCTCGGGGAATACGTCGGCCTCGTGTGGCGAGTGGCCCACCCGGACGACCTGTCGTGCGCGTCGCGCCATGTCAGCAACGAGCGGCCATTCCACATTGAGTACCGCGGTGCCCGCGTCGTCGAGGGCATCGACGAGCTCCGCCTTGGTGCGCGCGACAGCTTCCAGGCTGCCGAACGGCTCGAGGTGCGCGGACGCGACCGCGGTGACTACTGCGACGTCAGGCCGCAGCAGGCGTGCCAGCGGAGCGACGTCCCCACGATGTCGGGCGCCGATCTCGGCGACCAGTGCCTCCGTATCGGGTTCGAGCGACAACAAGGTGAGTGGCACGCCGATCTCGTTGTTGAACGAGCCCCGCGACGCCACCACCCGTCGGCTGGCACCCAGCGCCGCGGCCGTGAGGTCCTTGACCGTTGTCTTTCCCACCGAGCCGGTCACCCCGATCGCGATCGGGTCCACGACCTCACGTACGTGTCCTGCAAGCAGCTCGAGAGCGGCTCGTGTGTCATCGACGACCATCAGTGCCAGCGCAGCCGAGGCTGGCCGGTGGTCGACCAGGGCCGCCGTGGCGCCGTTGCGAGCGGCATCGTCGAGGTGGTCGTGTCCGTCGGTGTGTTCGCCACGCAACGCGATGAAAAGTGCATCCCCGGAGGGTGGAACGTCGCGCGAGTCCGTCGTGACCGCAGCGATCGATACGGCCGCATCCCCTTCAATGCGGGCACCGACCACCCGTGCGACGGCGTCAAGGGTCATGGGGATCATCGCTGTGACTCCGACACGGAAGGTGCTCGGAGAGCTGCTTCGACCACGGTCCGGTCATCGAACGCCACCACACGCTCGCCGATCTGCTGGGTGCGCTCGTGGCCCTTGCCTGCGACGAGGACCACGTCGCCGCGGCGTGCACGAGCGATCGCGTCGTTGATCGCCCCACGACGGTCCGGTTCCACCACGACCGTGGTGTCCGCTCCTTCCGGCGCCGCTTCGAGTCCGGCGCGAAGCTCCGCGATGATCGCCAGTGGCTCCTCGGAACGAGGATTGTCCGAGGTCAGGAACACGGTGTCTGCGCCGGCAGCCGACTTCCCCATGGCCTTCCGCTTGCCCCGGTCACGGTCGCCGCCTGCACCGACCACCAGCAGAAGTGAGCCATCGGGCCCGACGAGTTCCCTGGCCGCGCCCACGAGTTCGGTGAGTGCGGCCGGCGTATGGGCGTAGTCGACGAGGACCGTGAAGGCCTGCCCCGCATCCACCCGCTCCATGCGTCCAGGCACACCCGGGCACGCCGCGACTCCGGTGAGCGCATCCTCGACATCGACACCGGCCTGGACCGCAGCGACCACCGCGAGCACCGCATTGTCCAAGTTGAACCGTCCGGTCAACCGGGTTCGAACATCGAATTCGTCACCGTTCCATGCGACTCGCGCCCTGCCGCCCGTGGTGGCAACCGACTCTTCGACGATTCGGACGTCGACATCCACGTCGCGTCCCACCGAGGTCACCGGAAGCTCGGTTGTGGCCAGCAGATGGCGTGACCACGAATCCCCGACCATGATCACCGCATGGTCGGCGAACGCGTGGGTGAACAAACGCTGCTTCGCGGCGAAGTACCGCTCCAACGTGCCATGCCAGTCGAGATGATCCTGGGACAGATTCGTGAACACCGCAACCGCAAACCGTGTCCCGTCTACCCGCCTAAGGTCGAGCCCGTGCGACGAGACCTCCATCCCGACCGCGTCGACACCCCGTGTGCGCATCGTCGCCAGCAGCCGCTGTAGGTCGGGCGCCTCGGGTGTCGTCATCGCGCCGTCGAGCGATTCGCCGTGCACATGCACCCCGATGGTCCCGATGGTCCCGGTTCCCATCGCAGCTGCACCGAATGCGGCTTCCAGCAGGTGGGTCGTGGTGGTCTTGCCGTTGGTCCCGGTCACGCCCACGACCGTCATTTCGCGGGACGGATTGCCGTGGACGCGTGCCGACAGATGACCGAGCGCTTGTCGAACGTCGGGCACCTTCAACTGCGGCAGGGTGGTGTCCGTCCAGCGCTGCACCAACACAGCAGTGGCGCCACGCGCTTCGGCTTCGCCGACATGATCATGACCGTCATGGCGTGCGCCAGGCATCGCCGCGAACAAGCCGCCGGGCCCCACCATCCGGCTGTCGTGCGAAACGTCGGTGACCACTCTGTCGGTGCCCCGCAAGCGCGCCGTCGCCAGCCCCTCGGCCAGCTCAGTGAGCATCACTGACACGGTTCTCCTCGCTGCACCCGAGGCGGTCCGGCATACGGACAGTGACCTTGGACACCAGGAGGTCGTCGCCGCCCGGATGGGCGGCAGCGTAACGCCGACGTCTACCCAGTCCTTGCACCTGGCACCCTCGCTGGGACGCCTGAGCGTGCGGCGGAAGGTCCCGTCTCCTACTCGTCGCCGTTCACCGGAGGGATGCCGTCGACGATGGCTGGCCCTTCGCGCGACGCCGCATCGAGGATCTCTTCGCGTGCACGTCCGATGAGGTCGTCCAACGACTCGTCCGTCCGGTCCGGCGGAACACGACGCGCCGCAAGTGCGACGGACATGACTTCACGGAACACGGGTGCGGCAACCACGCCGCCGTAGATCGGAGTCGGTTCGTCGACCATCACGGCGACGACGACCGCCGGATCGTCGGCCGGGGCGAAGCCGACGAAGGTCGCGACGTATTGGTCGGAGTAGCCAGGGCTTCCTTCGTTGGGCTTGCGTGCGGTCCCGGTCTTGCCGCCCACCGTGTATCCAGGCACCCGTGCGAGCCCGCCGGTGGCCTCGGGCCCTTCGACCGCCCGGACCAGCATCGATCGGACCTGCCGTGCCGTCTCGTCATCGACGACCCGTTCGCCCGGGTCGGCGACGGCTGGTGCCAGTCGGCCGTCGTGGTCGACGGTTCCACGGACGAGCCGCGGTGCCAACGCGACACCGTCGTTGGCCAGAACGGCATACGCCGTTGCAAGCTGGGTGAGCGACACCGCCACACCCTGCCCGATCGCGATCGTCGGCAACGACGTGCCCCACCACTGGTCGACTGGCATGAGCAGACCACTGGATTCCCCCGGAAAGTCCAACTCGGTTCTGCGCCCGTAACCGAACCGCCGCAGGTACTCGTCCAGCGCGGGCGCGCCCAGTTCCTGCGCCATGAGGATCGTGCCCACGTTGCTGGATCGCTCGATGATCTGGCCCACGCTCATCTGCATCGTCGGATGCGGCGCGACGTCGGAGAACACGTTGGTCGACACACGAACCTGGTCGGGCACCGAATAGTGCGTGTCCTGGGTGACGATGCCCTGGTCGATCGCTGCGGCAACGGTCAGGGCCTTCTGGCTCGAACCGGGCTCGAACACGTCGGTCAACGCCCGGTTGCGCCACGTCGCGTTGTCGCCGGCGGTGCGTTCATTCGGATCGAAGCCCGGGGCGTTCGCCATCGCCAGCACCTCGAAGGTCGCCACGTCGAGCACGACGACGCTGGCCCCCTTCGCGCCGGTCTGGGTCCGGACGTCCTCGACGGCGCGTTCAGCCGCATGCTGAATCTCGCGATCGATCGTGAGAACCACGTCGACGCCCGGCCGGGCCGGCTCGAGCTGGCGGATGCCGGAGGCGATCTCCAGCCCGGTCGGGGTTCGCTCGAGCATGAGCGTCCCTGGCTGTCCTTTGAGGACACTGTCGTACTGCGCTTCGAGTCCGTAGCGACCTTCCCCGTCGATGCCGGTGAACCCGACGACGTGCGCGGCGACGCCGGTCGCGGGATATACACGCTTGGGCTCGGTGAGCATGCCGATCCCGTCGATGCCGAGCTCGGTGACTGCCACGCCGGTGTCCCAGTCGAGTTGTCGACCCAGGTAGACGAAGTGTGCGTCACGGTCGAGTCGCTCGGTGACCTCGTTCGCCTGCATGCCCAGCAACGGGGCGAGCCTGGCGGCAACTTCGGCCGAGCTGGGTCGGTCGTCACCTTCGGCACGAACGGTACCGGTGGACAGGAACTCACGCGGGTCAGCGTAGATCGTGGCGGCTGCGACCGAAGTGGCCATGACGTCGCCTGCACGGTCGTAGATCCGGCCGCGGGTGGCGGGAAGTTCGATCAGCCTTTCGCGTTGACGCACGCCGAGATCGGCGTACTCGTCTGCACGCACGATCTGAATGTCGACGAGCTGCACGCCCGCGAGGACCACGATCAACAGATAGACCACCAGGGTGCCCCGGATGCGCCTGAGTGCCGTGCGTGTGGCCCGGTCGACGGCGATGTTCCGTCCGCCGAACCGTGTGGTCCGCCGCGGCTGCCGGGTCACCTATCTGTCCATCGACAACACGGACTTGACCGGATCCGCCGCCAGAGGAGACGTTGCCGACTCGCCCACGGCACCATCCGCAGGAAGCAACCGTGCAACCGGCAGATAACGGATCGACCCGGCCTCGACCATCCCGAGTTCGCGAGCGGCGTCGCGCACCCTGCCCGGATCCTCCAATGCCGCGACTTCGGCGACGAGATGGCCGTAGCGTCGCTCGCCTTCAGCGACGCGCTCTTCGAGACCGCGTGCCTCGACCGCGCTCGCCGCAGCCATCGCGTTGAGTGCGACCACCCCGAAGATCGCGGTAGCCAGGATGGTCGCAACCACGATCGCGTATCCGGTACGCGAACGACGTCGTGAGGCCGCGCGGGTCGACGCGGGGCCGTACGCGCGAACAGTCCGTGCCACGGGTCGCCTGGCCTCACCCCGTTGGGCGTGCCGGCCGGACAGCGGGGCGGTGATGGCACTCATGCGTGTTCCGTCGGGACGTCGGACACACCGCTGGTTCCTGACGCGCCGTTCCGGCGGTTCGTCACCGGGCTGATGGTTGAGGCGGGCGCAACACCACCCGCGTCACCGATACCGCGATCAATGCCGAGGTCGGTGTCACCACCGGCGAGGCGACGGACAGCACGCAGCCGTGCGGATCGTGCCCGCGGATTGGCATCGATCTCGTTGGCGTCGGGCATGATCGGTCGTCGTGTGAGCGGTTCGACCTGGGGGCGTGCTCCGCAGGCACACACCGGCATCCGGGGCGGGCACACACAGTCACGTGCGAGGTCGACGAAGGTCCTCTTGACGATCCGGTCTTCGAGGCTGTGGTAGGCGATAACGACGAGCACCCCGCCTGGAGCAAGCCGTTCGACGGCGACCGGGAGCACCGCGGCCAGCTGGGTCAGTTCCTCGTTGACGGCGATGCGCAACGCCTGGAAGGTCCGCGTCGCCGGATGCCCTCCGGTCCTGCGGGCTGCGGCTGGAACAGCATCGCGCACGATCTGCGCGAGATGCACGGTCGACTCGATGGGCCTGGCGTCGACGATCGCGGCTGCGATCCGGTGCGCGAACCGTTCCTCACCGTACTCGCGGAGGATCTGGGCGATCTCTGCAACATCGGTGTGGTTGACGAGTTCGTGCGCATCCACACCAACCGTGGTGTCCATCCGCATGTCGATTGGAGCGTCGTCGCGATAGCTGAAGCCACGGTGGGCCTGATCGAGCTGCATCGACGACACACCCAGGTCGAACACGATGCCGCTGACGAGAGGCTGTCCGAGGTCGTCCAGAACCTGGCCGAGCTGATCGAACCGGGCATGCACGAGGTCGTAGCGCCGATGCGGCGTCTGGGGACCCAGCTGCTGCGCGGCCAGGTCGAGTGCATTCGTGTCACGGTCGATGCCGATCAGTTCGGCGTCGCCGTACCGCGCGTGTCGAGCATCGAGCACACGGCCCGCATGCCCGCCGGCGCCAACGGTCGCGTCAACGATTGCGCCTGGCGGCGCCTCGACGAGCAGTCGCGTGACCTGGTCGGCCAGGACCGGCTCGTGAGGGGCGGAGGGCGCCATGAGCGTTGGCGTAAGCATCGCGATCGGATTCACGCAGCCGCCGCGCCCGCGAGAACACGTGCGCCAGAGGCAGCACCGTCATCGATGACCACGGTCGACGCGCCAGA
>JBJHDB010000048.1:0-11145 GCA_050486325.1 Nitriliruptoraceae bacterium
CCGCGTCGTTGACGATGACCTGACCCATGTCGACGTCGGCGTCGACCTCGAGCACGTAGGTGATGACCGCGACGTTGGCACCCGAGGTGTCGTCGAAGGCCGCGATCGCGCCCTGGGACGGGTCGGCGGAAGTGTCGTCGGTCAGCGTCAGCCCGCCGGCGAACAGGTCTCCGGTGTAGCCGATCGCGGTCCCGGCACCGTCGGTGACGCGCAGATCGATTCCGCCGGAGGGCGCGACGAAGCCATCCGGCAGCGTGTCGGTCACGTTCACGTCGAACGCGCCGTTGAGACCCGCCCCGGTGTTCTCGACGACTAGGGCGAACGCGACCAGGTCGCCGGCGTGCACACCGGTCAGGTCGCTGTCGACCGGGTCGGACCCGAGCGCAGTCGAGCTGACCGTCGTGCCGGCGGCCCAGCGACGGCCGTCACCGTCGGGGGTGATCGACCAGGGCATTCCCGGCCCCACCGTGGCCGGCTGGAACACTCCGGGTCCGTTGGTGGCGACCGCGCCCTTGGTCAGCTCCAGCACCGGTGCGGTCAGTTCGAACTGGACGATCTCGTCGTTGGCGGCGGTCTGCTCGAACGAGTCTCCGTACTGCAGCCGCAGCTGGTTGGTCAGGAACAGCCCGTCGGCGAACGGGTCGTCGCTGATCTCGAGCGAGACCAGCAGGTCGATGGTGGCCGATCCGGCTCCATCGGCGTCCTGGTGGGTGCCGTAGTCGAACGCGATGGAGTTGCCGGTCGTGTCGACGGTGACGGTCGGGGTGATGCCGATCCCGTCGCCGGGGCCCGGAGTGACGGTGTCGTCGGGACCGAGGCTGACCGTGCCGGCCGGTGGTGGGGTCGCTGACGGTGCCGTGAAGTCGACGTTGGGCTGTCCGGCGTCGAGCAAGTCGGTCGCGTACAGCACCGGCAGCGGCAGGAAGTCGGTGAGGACGACGTCTTCGAAGTTGGAGATCGGCAGGGTCGCGGTCAGCCGGTAGGTGATCGTGTCACCGGCGGTGAACTGTGGCCCGGTGTCGAACGTGTCGCCGTTGCGGGCGTAGACGGTCTTGGAAAGCGCGGGCGAGACGATCGACGTCGACGCCGAGGAACCGTCGGTGGGTCGTCCCGTGCCGGACACGACGTCGCCGGCGATGGTGACGGTGTTGCCGATGACATCGCGCGAGTCGACGGCCTGGCCGTCGTCGAGGCACCGGTAGTTCGCGTCGATCTGGGTGCGGAAGGTGATCGTTCCGGTCGTCGCACCCGCGTTCGCGCCGTCGTGGCGGCCACCGGTGAGCACCCCGCCGGTGGTGGCCACGCCGCCGTCGGCGTCCCGGGCTGCGGCCACGGCGTCCGACAGGGCGATGTCGAGGCTGATCGAGCCTTCGGTGTCCGCGGTGCCACAGGCGGCGTCGACACCGTCGACGGACACCGTCGCGTGCGGCGTCGCGTCGATCGTCAGCTCACCGTGCGTCGCATCGTCGAAGATCAGCTCGATCGGATGCGCGTCGACCAGGCTCTGTCCGTCGGTGAGCACGTCGGCGATCGCCAGGTCGTCGAAGGCGAAGTAGTCGGAGACCTGGAACTCGAGCGTCCATTCGAGCACGTCCCCGGGAGCCGAACCCGAACCCGACAGGTTCTCCAGCGACTTCTGGACAGCCAGTGACCGGGCGGTGAACGTCTGCTCGGCGGCGACGTCGTCAAAGGCGACCGGATCGTCGCGATCGTCGATCGGATCCCAGTTCGCGCTCGCCGCGGCCCCGTTGGTCACCGGCATGCTCGCACCCGTCGACGGGTCGAGCACATGCGTGAAGACGGCGGTCGTCTCGGGTACGTGGAAGGTGATCGTCACGGTCACGTCCGTACCAGCTGTGCCGGTCACGGGCGCGTCGAGAAAGACCACGAGCTCGTCGTCGCCGTCGGCGACGGGCTGGCCGACCGCGGGCTGGACGGCGATCGTGTGGCCGACCGGTGCCGTCACCGTGACCGAGTCGAACACCACCTCGGGTGGAAGGGTGTCGGTGATGACCAGATCGGTAACGGTCTGGCCCTCGGCGATGTCGGCACCCACCGTCCAGGTGCGCGGGTAGTTCGGTCCGGTTGCGGTCTCGTTCTCGGGTCCGGAGAACGATTTCGACAATGTGAGCACCGTCGGGGTGACCGTGACCTCGTCGAGGTCTGCCTGGACGATCGGCCCGTTGGCGCCGGTGGGGGTGTCACCGAACCGGAAACCGCCGCGGGCGAGGATCGTCAGCGGCGCGTCGATGTCGGCGAGCTCGGACAGCTGTGCCTGCAGGTCGACGGTGACCGCCGGCTGGGTGGGGGTGAACGACCCGAACGGCAGCTCGAGGACGTGGAGCACGTCACCTTTGCGCGGGGTGACCGGCGAATCTGGGTCGGTGTGCGCCAGCGCGGTGCAGTCGATCACCTGCCCGGAGAACGGGTGCACGTCGGATCCGTCGCACGCCAGGGGCACGTCGATGACCCGCACCGACGTGCCGAGGTAGGTCACCGAGCCGCCGATGAGGCTCGCCCCATCCGGCTCACCGTCGTCCGGCGGCACGGCGTCGGGGTCGCCGTCGGCGCCCTGCACAGGCATGAACACGTCGACGTACGGGCCATAGCCGGTGTGGGAGGCGTTGAGGTTGTCGAAGGTGACCGAGAAATCGAACGTCGACCCGATCGGCACGATCGCCGGCATGCTCAGCGTCGCCGCCGGTTCGGGCTCATGGCTGCTGATGAGCATCGGCACGAGCCACTGCTGGCCGGCGATGCCGGCCGCGACGACCCCCGCGATCGCGAGCGCCGGGACGAAGCCGCGCCCGAGCCCCCGTTTCCGGCGACGATGATGACGTCGCCGGGTCCGACGGCGCGGCGGCGGTGCCGGTGGATCGGACAGGACCCGGTGACGCGCACCGGAGCGGGCGCTGAACACCGGTACGGAGCCACGGCCGGCCTGGCGTCTCTGGCTCCCCATCACCGGCCTCTCAGACTGGCGGCGCCGCATCGTCAGCGGCCCCACGACCGGCCGGCACCAAACGAGCACTGTACACGTGCGTGGTCGTCTGACCACGCTTCGGCACATAGCCGTGTCACTCCTGTATTCGGCGGATGCCCGCGCGAGCTTGACCTCGCCGTGCCTGCCTGCGTCCGGTTCGTGACGCACACCGAGTCAGGCGTCATCCACCTCGGGTCTCGGGCGGCCTTCGGGGTCGAGCTGGGCGTAACCAGGTCCACGGTCGAACATCGACGGTTCGCCACGCTCGGCGCGTAGCCGCCGACGTAGCGTGCTGGTCGCCGACTCGTCGACCGAGACCATCTGGTCTTCGCCGACGAGCACCACGCCGTAGTCGTCTGCGGCGGCCGCACGTGACACCTTGCCCCAGGAGACATCCCGGGCGACGAGCTGCGGGTCACGGTCGAACGGATCCCCCCAGCCGCCGCCACCGGTCGTGCGGATCCGGATCACCTCACCGGCCGCAACGGGCTCGTCGTCGACGAGCCCGCCGAGCGTGCGTTCGTTCGGTCCGCCCGGGTCGATCGTCACGGTGAACGGCGCGCCGGCGCGACCGCCGTTGACGCCCCAGCAGGACAGGATGGACCGGTCGGCGATCGACATGAACGAGGCGTCCTCGCGCATCCGGATCCACTTGTCGTAACCGAGCCCACCCCGGAAGCGGCCTGGACCGCCCGAATCCTGCGCGAGTCCGAGCTGTTCGACGATGAATGGGAACCGTGACTCGGTGAACTCGGTCGGCAGGTTGCGTGAGTCGGGGACGACGTGGATCGTGTCCTCGCCGTCGGCGTAGTACCGGCCGCCAGAGCCCCCGCCCAACACCTCACGCATCAGGTAGTTGCTGCCGTCGGCACGTCGGCCGTAGACGCCGGTGTAGCGGATCGTCTCCTGGTCGGCCGGCATGCGCCCGTCGACGGCCTTGGCCAGCGCCCCGGCGAACACACCGAGGAGCCGGAGTATGACGAACGTCCGCGCGTTGGTCGGGGCGGGAAACTCGGGGGTGAGCAGCGTGCCCTTGGGCGGGAAGCGCAGCTCGAGCAGATCGACGATGCCCTCGTTGACGTCGAGCTCGGCCATGCGCTCGGGGTCGTCGGCGAGGTTGCGCAGAATCGGCGCCAGCCACTTGGCCAGGAAGTTGCCGTCGGCGGCGTCGCCGACGTGGTTGATCGGCCCCTTGGCCTGTGGCGAAGTGCCGGTGAAATCGAGGATCAGCTTCTCGTCGGTGCGGGTCAATGTGATCCGCTGCCGGTGGAGCCGGGGCGGGTCGACGCCGTCGTGCTCGGCGTAGTCCTCCCAGACGTAGCTGCCCTGCGGGATCTTCTGCAGGATCTCTCGCCGGTAGACGGCCGTGTTGTTGGCCACGATCGCGTCGAAGCAGGCCTCGACGGTCGCCCGGCCGTAGCGGTCGAACACCTCGGCGAGCCGTCGCGCGCCCATAAGGCAGGCGGAGCATTCAGCGTCGAGGTCGCCGGCGAGCGAGTCGGGCATCCGCGAATTGCGGGTCATTATCGTCAGTGCGGCACGGTTGGGCACCCCCTGATCCCAC
Organism: Nitriliruptoraceae bacterium; assembly: GCA_050486325.1. GTDB lineage: Bacteria > Actinomycetota > Nitriliruptoria > Nitriliruptorales > Nitriliruptoraceae > JBJHDB01. The sequence continues at coordinate 4,548 of JBJHDB010000048.1, forward strand.
AGCTTGATCGGGGGGACCATCAGGCCTTCCTGGAACACGCTGGTCGCTCCGGAGGGCATCGATCCGGGCACGCTGCCGCCGATGTCGTCGTGATGACCGAAGGCCTGCACGAACGCGACCACCTCGAGTTCGCTGTCGCCGCTGCCGGTGCCGCCAGCGGCATCTTCGACCCGCGGATGGAAGACGGGCACGGTCACGCAGAGGTCGGGAAGGTGCCCGATGCCGCCTTCGGACAGATAGACGTCGTTGTGGAAGAAGACGTCGCCGGGCCGCATCGTCTCCAGAGGGAAGTCACGTGCGACCGGGTGGACGAGCGCGGAGTACGACCGGCCCGTGAGCTTGCGCAGCACACGGTCGTGGATGCCGGCCCGGTAGTCGTGCGCGTCACGGATCATCGGCGACCGGGAGGTCCGGCCGATCGCCTCCTCGACCTCCTTCTCCACCGAGGCGAGGGTGCCCTGGACGATCTCGAGCACGACCGGGTCGACCGTGGCCGGATCGATGTCGGTCAGACGGGGTACGCCACCCATCGTCATGCCTCCTCGACGCGGTCTGCGCGGGTGACCACGAGGTTGGCGAGCTCGTCGACGGTGGCGACGAACCCCGGGTGGATCGGCACGGTCGAGCTGAACTCCTCGATCACCGCCGGTCCGGTCACGACATCCCCAGCGGCCAGCGCGCCCCGGTCGATCAGCGTGGTGGTGACAGCCTCACCGTCGAAGGCGACCTGACGGGTGCCGGCGACCGCGGCGGAGATGTCCCCATCGCCAGGCGCGAGCCGCGCAAGTTCGGGCCGGGTGATCGGGCCGACGCCGGTGACCCGCAGGTTGACCCACTCGACCGGATGCTCGTGACCACCGGCAGAGACGCGCTCCCGGTAGGCGTAGCCGTACAGGCGCTCGTGCTCGTCGTGGAACACCGCGGTGACGGCACCGACGAAGTCGTCGTCGACCGGTCCACCCGGCGCACCGACCCGGACCTCGAACGCCTGACCGTCATAGCGCAGATCGGCGCTGCGCTGCAGGACATGGTCGGATGGTGCGAAACCCTGGCGTGACAGGGCAGCGGAAGCACGCTGTTCCAGCCCGTCGAACACCTCGGCGATCGAGGTGACGTCCAGTGCGGTGTCTCGCACGACATGGGTCTGCACGTCCTCGTGCTTGACGTCGACGGTGAGCAGCCCGAACGCGGACAGATTGCCCGGGTCTCGTGGTACCACGACGGAAGGCAGGCCGAGCACGTCGATCAACCGGCAGACGAGCAACGGACCGGAACCGCCGAACGCGGCCATGGAGAACTCACGCACGTCCAGTCCGCGCTTGACCGTGATGCGGCGTATGGCGTTGGCCTGGTTCCAGGCGGACACCTCCAGGATGCCGCGCGCCGCCTCGACCGGATGGAGACCGAGCCGGTCAGCGAGTGAACCGATCGCCGCACCGGCCGCGTCGACGTCGAGCGGAATCTCGCCACCGAGCAGATACGCCGGGAGGCGACCGAGCACGACGTGGGCGTCGGTCACGGTCGGCTCGGTCCCACCCTGGCCGTAGCAGACCGGACCCGGGTCGGCCCCGGCCGAGCGCGGACCCACCTTCAGCGTGCCTTCCGGGCCGATCCAGGCGATCGACCCCCCGCCGGCACCGACGGTAACCACATCGATCATCGGGATCCGGGAGGGATAACGACCGACGGTGCCTTCAGCGGTCAAGGTCGGCTCGCCATCAAGTACGACTGCGACGTCGGTGGAGGTGCCCCCGCCGTCCAAGGTCAGCAGACGCGTGTAGCCCGCCGCTCCGGCAACCGCCGCTGCGCCGAGCGCACCTGCCGCTGGACCCGACAGGACGGTCGTGATCGGCTGGTGGACAACCTCGTCGTCGGCGAGCACACCACCGTTGGACGTCATGACATGGAACGGCACCCGAACACGATCGTCTCCGGCGGTGACCTCGGCCAGGCGTTCGGTGATCCTGCGCACGTAGCGGGTCACGGTCGGCTTGACCGCGGCGTCGACCAGTGTGGTCATGGTCCGCTCGTACTCCCGGTACTCGCGCAGGACCTCACTGGAGATCGACACGGTCGCCCTCGGGTGCTCGTCGGCGAGGACGGCACGCATGGCACGTTCGTGGGAGTCGTCGACGTAGCTGTGGAGGAAGCACACCCCGACCGTGTCGACCCCGTGGTCGCGGAACCATCTGGCGGCTGCCACTGCGGCCTCACGATCGAAGGGTTCGAGCTCCACACCGTCGACATCGACGCGGCCGCCGACCTCGCGCACCCGGTCCACCGGCACGATCCGTGGGGGCTTGACCCAGAAATAGCTGTTTCCGTACCCGTCGGGCACCGACTGCCGGGCGATCTCGAGGATGTAGCGGTAGCCGACGTTGGTGACGAGGCCCACCGGTTCGATCGAGTCCGTCAGCAGCGCGTTGGTGGCCACGGTCGTGCCGTGTGCGACCGCGGCCACGGACGCACCGTCAGCATCGAGCGCCTCGAGCACCTTGGCGATGCCCCGCATGAACCCATCGGCAGGGTCGTGCGGCGTCGAGGGCGTCTTGGTCGTCATCACCGTGCGATCCCGCTCGTCGAACGCGACCACGTCGGTGAACGTGCCTCCTGTGTCGATCCCGATCCGCAGATGCCGCATCAGGCCGCACCGGTGCGGATCCGGGCAGCGAACTGCTCGGCGACGAACCGGCCGGCCCCCAGCAGGGCGGCGTCGCCGCCGGCGGGCGCAACGAGCTGGATGCCCAGCGGGCAGCCCGACGGGCCGAGCAGGCCCGGCACAGCCACGGACGGTGCGCCGAGCAACGTCCACGTCCGGCACAGCAACGGGTCGCCGGTCGTTTCGATCTGCGGCGCCTCACCGAGCACGCTCGGGGTCAGCAGCGCGTCGAGCCCGTCGAGTGCCTGGGGCAGCATTGCCCGGGCACGGGCGGCTGACGCCAGCGCCTCGTCATAGGCGTCCAAGCGCGTCTCTGCCTGGGCGAGGTATTCGCGCAACGGCCCGCTCAGCAGTTCGGCGTGTTGGTCGAGCGTCGAGCGCATGCTGCGCAACACTTCGACGGCCATGATCGTGCTCTGCGCGTCGGCGAGCGCGTCGAACGCCTCCGGCAACGTCACCTCGACGACGTCGGTGACCTCGGCGAGGTGTGCCACCGCCTCTTCGACCACCGCGCGGCAGGCCGGCTCGATCGCCTCCCAGTGGGCGCTGCGCCAGAAGCCGAGACGTGGCGGAGCCGCGGCCGGCGGCGCGAACCCGCCGGGATCGCCGGCGAGAACTCCGAGTGCAAGCCCAGCGTCGTCCACGGTCCGGGTGAACACCCCGACGGTGTCGAGCGAGGGTGCGGAGACCAGCACCCCGGTGGTCGGAACAAGCGAGAAGCTCGGCTTGGCTCCGACGACCCCGCAGAACGAGGCGGGACGGACGATGGATCCGGCGGTCTGGGTACCCAAGGCGATCGGAACCATCGACGCGGCGACTGCGGCCGCCGACCCCGATGACGACCCGCCCGGTGTCCGTTCAGGATCGTGGGGGTTGCGCGTGGCCGCCGGGTTGAACAGTGCGAACTCGGTGGTCACCGTCTTGCCGAGCACCACCGCGCCGGCGGCGCGCAGCCGTGCGACTGCGGTCGCATCGGTCGACGGACGGTTTCCTGCATGGACGGGCGAACCGTTCCCGGTGGGCAGGCCGGCAACGTCGATGACGTCCTTGACCCCGACTGGAACACCGTGCAACGCCCCGACCGGGGCGCCTTTGTCCTGCGTGCTCGCGTCCCGGGCACGCGCCTCGGCGAGTACCGCTTCCGGGTCGACGTGTTCCCAGGCGCACAGGCTCCCCTCGTCGGCGACGATGCGCTCCAGGCAGGCTTGGGCGACGTCGGCGGCGCGGAACTCTCCTGCACGGGTTCCGGCGACGATTTCCTGCGCCGTCAGATCAGCCAGTCCGGCGGAGTCGCTCACCCGCGCGACCCTCGGCCGCGGCCGAGGCGGCGGCCGACCAGCACACCCGCGAGTGCCAGCACACCCCCGGTAACGACCGCACCGACGAGCTCGACGCTTCGCCCTGCGGCACCCGACGAGCCGGCCGGACGCGACGCAGAGGCGCGGAACACCTTGCCGAGTTGCACCTCGGCCTGCTCCTGGGCTTCACCGACGGCGGTGCCATCCGTCACCTGGGTTGGTCGGTCGGTCGGGGACCGTGGCGCCGCGGCTTCACCGATCGCGGTGACCGTGGCCACCCCGGCGGCTGGGGTTGCTGCCGTTTCGGTCGGCGCGTGCAGGTGCCGCTCCACCGCGGTGAAGAACTCCCCGGCGGTTCGACGCGCCACGCCGCCGATGACCCGCTGGCCGACACCACCGATCATGCCGCCGATCACCGCCTCAGCCTCGTAGGCGACAAGGGTCGCGCCATCGTCGTCGGTCAGGCGCACCTCGACGTCGGCGTCGACGGTGCCCGGGGCTCCCGCGCCGGACACCCGCATCCGGTAGCCGTCGGGTTCGTTCTTGTCGCTCAGCACGACCTCGCCCCGGTAGGAGCCGCGGATGCTGGCGATCCCGGCGGTGACCACGACGGCGTAGGTGTCGGGGCCGGTGACCTCCAGCGATTCGCAGCCTGGCAGCGTGCGCACGAGCGTGGCCGGGTCGTGCAGCGCCTCCCACACCTGCTGCCGTGGCGCGTCGATGCGATGGGTTCCGGTGATGTTCATCCGTCGACTCCTGCCCGGTGCGGGCTCATCGCGTCCGTTGGGTGACGCTCATCGGCCATCCGAAGCCGGTGCAGCTCGTCGGGTGCGATCGGCATGGCGTCGATCAGCACGCCCGTCGCGTCCTCGATCGCCGCAGCGATCGCCGCACTGCCCGGGATCACGCCAGCCTCGCCGGCACCCTTGACCCCGAGCGGGTTGAGCGGCGAGGGCGTCTCGAGGTGGTCGATCTCCACCGGGGGCACCTCGGTCGCGTAGGGCATGAGGAAGTCCATGAACGACGCGTTGATCAGCTGCCCGTGCTCGTCGTAGGCGATCCGTTCGTACAGCGCACCGCCGACCCCCTGTGCCACCCCGCCGAGTACCTGGCCTTCGACGATCTTCGGGTTGATCACCGTGCCACAGTCGTGGACGACCGCGTAACGGGTCACCTCGATCCACGACGTCGCCGGATCGACCGACACCTCGACGGCGTGCATGCCGTTGGCGAACGTCGAACGCACCGGAGAGTAGTAGTCGGTGCCTTCGAGCCCTGGCTGCTCGCCGGCAGCAACCGGAGGTGCGTCGGGGTCGTTGGGGCCGGCGAACTGGGTCGCGGCAGCCGCCTGCTCGTCAAACGCGTACCGCAGCGGATTGGACAGCGTGGCCAGCATCGTCAGGGGGATCGCCGTCCGGGGGCTGCCGACCACCCGCACCTCGCCGTCGGCGAGCTCCAGATCCTCCTCGTCGACCTCCAGTGCGTCGGCGGCCAGGCGCAGCGCCTTGTCACGCACTTTCACCGCCGCCAGATGGATCGCGTTTCCGCTCATGACGGCCGCACGGGAGGCAAAGGTGCCCACGGCGTAGCCGAACCTGCGGGTGTCGCCGGTGACCACGTCGACCTGATCGACATCGACACCGAGGACGTCGGCGACGACCTGCGCGAACACGGTGCGGTGCCCCTGCCCCTGGGTGGACAGGCCGGTGGCGACCTGGACCCTGCCGGTCGGCTCGACGAGCACATGGCCGCCTTCGTAGGGGCCGACGCCGGTGCCCTCGACGTAGCAGGCCAGCCCGATGCCGAGCAGGCGGCCTTGCGCCGCGGCCTGCTCCTTGCGCTGCGCGAAACCGTCCCAGTCGACCAAGGCCTTCAGCTTCGCCAGGCTTGCCGGGAAGTCACCGGAGTCGTAGGTGTAGGGACGGCCGTCCTGGAAGGTCAGCCCGAACGCGTAGGGCATCTCGTCGGGCTGGATGAAGTTGATCGCGCGCACCTCCGCACGATCCCGGCCGAGGTAGGCCGCGATGCGGTCGATGGTGCGTTCCATCACGAAGCAGCCCTGGGGGCGGCCGGCGCCGCGGTAGGGGGTGACCGGCACCGTGTTGGTGTAGACGCTCGAGAACGTCACCCGGTAGTCGGTGATGCGGTAGGGGCCGAGCAGCTGCGTCGAGGTGATGATCGGCACGATCAGGCCGTAGGGGATGTAGGCGCCGTGGTCGTGCACGAACGACAGGTCGAGGCCCTGGATACGTCCGTCGTCGTCGAACCCGACCGTGACGTGATGGATCTGGGCACGCTCATGGGTGGCGGACACGAAATGTTCACGCCGGTCCTCGACGAACTTCACGTCGTGGCGCAGCTGGCGCGCCGCCCACGGGACGAGCACCTCCTCGGGCCAGGGGTGGACGATCTTGACCCCGAAGCCGCCGCCGATGTCCGGCGCGATGCACTCCACCTTGGCGAACGGCAGCTCGAGCAGGGTCGCCACCGCCGTTCGCACGCTCGTCGGGGCCTGCGTCGACGAGTGGATGCGCAGCCGCCCCTCGTCGGCGTCCCAGCTGGCCAGCGTCCCACGACCCTCCAACGGCATCGAGGCGGATCGCTCGATGTCCAGACGGAACGACAGCGTGTGCTCGGCCTT
>JBJHDB010000049.1:0-10594 GCA_050486325.1 Nitriliruptoraceae bacterium
GACGAGCCGCCCGGGGTGCGTCTGCGTGTCGCGCTGTCGGCGCTGACGATGGCCGAGTACTTCCGTGACGAGATGCGCCAGGACGTCCTGCTGTTCGTCGACAACGTGTTCCGGTTCGTGCAGGCCGGTTCCGAGGTGTCGACCCTGCTCGGACGCATGCCGTCTGCGGTGGGGTACCAGCCGACGCTGTCGAACGAGATGGGTCAGCTCCAGGAGCGGATCACCTCGACCAAGGGTCGGTCGATCACCTCCCTGCAGGCCGTGTACGTCCCGGCCGACGACATCACCGACCCCGCGCCTCACACGACGTTCGCGCACCTCGACGCGCAGACGGTGCTGTCGCGTGACATCGCCGCACTCGGCATCTACCCGGCGGTCGACCCGCTCGACTCGACGTCGCGGATTCTGGATCCGACGATCGTCGGCCAGGAGCACTATGACGTCGCCACGGGTGTCCAGGAGGTCCTGCAGCGCTACAAGGACCTTCAGGACATCATCGCCATCCTCGGTATCGACGAGCTGTCCGAGGAGGACAAGGTCACGGTCGCGCGCGCCCGCAAAGCACAGCGGTTCTTCAGCCAGAATTTCTACGTGGCCGAACAGTTCACCGGAAACCCCGGCGTGTACGTCAAGGTCTCCGAAACCATCGAGGGCTTCCGTGCGCTGATCGACGGCGAGCTCGACGAACTCCCCGAGCAGGCGTTCCTGTACGCCGGAAACGTCGACGACGTCCAGCGTCGTGCGGCCGAGCTGGCGAGCTGACACTCAGCCGGTTCTCGATCCGGAGGCGATCACGTGGCGACCATGCATCTCGAGGTGGTTTCGGCCGAGCAGCACGTATTGTCGGCCGAGGTCGCCGAGCTGTACGCACGATCGGTCGAAGGGGAGATCGGCATCCTTCCGGGCCACCAACCCGCCCTGATCGCCCTCGACGTCGGCCCGGTTCGGGTGGTCACCGCCGAAGGCGACCGGGTGACGATCGCCGTGCACCGTGGGATGCTCTACGTCGACAAGGATGCACGGGCGGTCGTGCTCGCCGACGTCGCCGAACTCGCCGACGAGATCGACACTTCACGTGCCCAGCAGCGTCGCCAGCGCATCGTGACCGAACTCGAGCAGCGCCCCGACGACGTCGCGCTGCAGGTCTCGCTGCGCAAGCAGGATCTTCGCCTGGGCCTGGCGAGCGACAGCGGCGCCTGACGCCACCGCCGACGGTGCGTGCCTGGCCCCTTGAAGGCCTGACCGCCCTGTCCCAACGGCTCCGGGAGCCGGGACGCCCAGCGGTACCCTCGGTCGAATGGCAGCCCCCCCAGCGCTCGATGACACATTCCGCGTGCGCGGCGGCTCCGCGCTGCGCGGGACCGTCCGACTGCGTGGGGCTAAAAACTCCGCACTGAAGCTGATGGCCGCATCGTTGTTGACCGACGACGAGCTCGTCATCGAAGCGGTTCCCGACATCGCCGACGTGCCGGTGATGGCCAACGTTCTCGCCGGGTTGGGGGTCGAGGTTGTGTTCGACGCCGCTACCGGCGTGTGTCGACTTCGCGCAGCCGACCCAGGATGGCATGCCCCGCAGGATGCGGTGCGACGCATTCGAGCCTCGGTGGCGACCCTGGGACCGCTCGTCGCACGACTCGGTCATGCCCGGCTCGCCCTTCCCGGTGGGGACCGGATCGGCGCGCGCTCCATCGACCTGCACCTTCGCGGACTCGAGGCGATGGGGGCCGAGGTCGACACGGTCGACGGTGAGGTCGACGTCGTGGCACGTCAGCTGGACGGCGCCGAGCTCACACTCGACTTCCCCTCGGTCGGGGCGACGGAGAACCTCGTGATGGCCGCGACCACGGCCCGAGGCACCACAATCATCGACAACGCCGCCCGGGAGCCCGAGCTCCAGGACTTGTGCCGAATGCTGGTCGCGATGGGGGCACAGATCGACGGCGTGGGGACCTCGACGCTTCGTATCGAAGGAGTCGATCGCCTCGCGGGCACACGCTGGACGACCTGCCCCGACCGGATCGAGGCGGGCACCTATGCGATCGCGGCGGCCGTCACCGGCGGCGATGTCACGATCGAAGGTGTCGATGCGAGCGCGCTGACCCTGCCGTTGATCAAGCTTCGTGAAGCCGGGCTCGTCGTCGACGAGTCGGCCGACACGCTGCGGGTGCGGGCCAACGGGCTCGCGGCGATCGACGTGGTCACCCTTCCCTTCCCCGGTTTCCCCACCGACCTGCAGCCACAGTTGATGGTGCTGCTCACCCAGGCAGTCGGCACGAGCCGATGCACCGAGAACGTGTTCGAATCGAGGTTCACGTTCGTTCCTCAGCTGGTCGCCATGGGCGCCGACATCCGTATCGACGGGCATCACGCGCTCATCGCCGGCCCGCGGCGCCTGCAGGCGTCGACGATGGAGAGTCTCGATGTCCGCGCCGGGGCCGCCGCGACCATCGCCGGCCTGATTGCCGACGGTGAAACCTTCGTACACGACGTGCACCACATCGACCGGGGCTACGCGGCGTTCGTCGATCGGCTGCAGGCATTGGGCGCCGACATCGAACGTGTCCGGGGCGAGCCCGCCGATCGCGCATGAACCGCATCTGCCCCGTCAGACCCGGTGACGCGCCACACCCGAGGATCGAGCGCGAAACGCCGGGCCGGATCGCCGTTCGTGCGACGCCCCACCGGACTGTCCGTCGTCCGATTCTGCGCCCGATCGTCGGCCCTCTGGCCGTGCTGGCGGTCACCGTGGTCCTCGTAGCACCACCCACCGAGGCTCGCGCCGCCGAAGGGATCGATGTCGACGACCAGGCGCGTACCCAGCTCCAGGTCGAGGGCACGTTGACCTTCTCGGTCCCCGAAGGCGGAACAATCCGGGTGAACGACTCGCGTGCGTTCTACGACACGGTCGAGCTGCGACCGGCGGCAGGGGTGAACCTGATCAACGACCTGTCGTTCGATGACTACGTCGCAGGTATCGCCGAGATGCCGACGCGATGGCCGATGGAGGCGCTCAAGGCCCAGGCGGTCGCCGCACGTACCTATGCGTGGCGGGCGGTGCTGCGGGGTCGCTACGACGGATATGACATCTGCGCCACCGTGGCGTGCCAGGTCTTCCGCGGCGCCAACGTGGAACTGGACTCCCTTACCGGGCACCGCTGGCGCCGCGCCGTGGAGGCCACGGCCGGTGAGGTCCTGTTGGACGGGGACGGTGGTCCGATCCTCGCCCGCTATTTCTCGACCTCGGGCGGACGGACCTACCCCAACGAGGAGGTCTTTCCCTCCAGTGGCGCGTTCGATTACCTCACCCGCATCGACGACCCCTACGACGAGGTGTCCCCGTATCATCGGTGGACGGCGAGCTTCACCCGGGCCGAGTTCGACGAGATCCTCTCCCGGGGCGCGACCCTGTCCGCTGTGGTGCCGGTCGCCGACCTCGCGCGGGTGGGCGACGTCGACGATCCGCTGGCCGACATCGCGGTCACCGGGGTCGACGGGAGGACGGTACGGGTCGGTGCGGTCGCGTTCCGCAGCTTCGTTTCCCAGGTCGCCGAGAACCGGTTCCCCGACCGATATCCGCAGACCACTCACGACGGGGAGCGAGACCTTCCCGCCACCGTCCCGTCGTCACGGTTCGACGTCGAGGTCACCGACGATCAGGTGATCCTGCACGGCAGAGGGTGGGGGCACGGTGTGGGCATGGGCCAGTACGGGGCGATGGGCCGGGCCGTCGACGGAGATGCCTACGATGACATCCTCGCCGCCTATTACAACGGGTTGGTCCCCACACGCACCGACGCGCTGCCCGAACGTGTCCGTGTCGGTGTCGCCGCCGGTGGCATCGAACGGGTGGGGGCTGACACCTACCTGTCGATACACACCGGGGGCGAGCCCCTCGCACAGGACGTTTTCGGGACCTGGGACGTCGCACGTGAGGGCAACACGTGGGTCCTGACCGCCCCGATCGGTTCGCGGGACGACCTCGACGTCAGCACGACCCGGGCCGACGTCGGTCCCGATGTCCTGGCTGAAGCGGTGACGGTGGAGGTCGACGTGAACAAGCCCGTGCTGCTCGACCTGGAGATCGTCACCGCCGACGGTGTCCAAGTTCTCCGTCGCTCGCTGGGACTCGTCGAAGCGGGAACCCACGCGTTCACGTGGCGGTTCGACGGCGACGACGGAGCACGCGTCCCGGCGGGCAGCTACGCGGTCGCCCTCGTTGGCGAGGATGACCGCGCCGACCGCGCGGGGACGCCGGTGGAAGTGACTGTTCCCGAACCGCGATCCGTCGCACCGCCGGTGACCACGGAGCGGGACGCGACTCCTCCCGCCGCTGCCACGACCGGCATGCCCGTCGCCGGAGTCGTCGCCATCGGAGTACTCGGCTTGATACTGCTCGTCGGTTCGTTGGCGATCCGGAGGAAACCATGACGTTGCCGCCTCCCGACGCGCGGCGCAACACCATGCCCGACGCTACGCACGACGCCGCGCCTTCGTTGCCCGGTCAGGTCGAACGGCGGGATGTCACCGAGCCGTTCCGGGTGCCGTTCACCGTGTTCGACGCGGTCATGACGCTGCTGTGGTTCTTCCTCGGGCAGCTCGTCGTCGGGGCGGCAATCGCGGTCGTGGCGGGGATCGCCGGCGTTGCGCTCGACGAGTCCGCCTGGGTCGTGGTGGCCCTCGTCGCGACCGCCGTGGGGCTTGGAGCCGGCCTTCTGTGGCTTCGCGGCAGGCACCGGCTCGACTGGCGTCTGCTCGGACCGGTGCGGCCCGGCATGCTCGGCGTCGCACTCGGGGTCGCGGCAGGACTGGTGGGCACCATCCTCGCCTACACGGTCAACGGGGCACTCGTCGCGGTCTTCGATCCGCAGTCCCCGGTGGAGCAGCAGCTGCTGCAGGATGCGCTCACGGGCGGAGGGTCGCTCGTGATCGTGCTCGTGACGGCGGTGGTGGTCGCACCGATCGCTGAAGAGGTGCTGTTCCGCGGTGTCCTGTTCCAGGCCGTGCGCAACCGGGGGGGCTTCTGGCCCGCAGCGACGGTTTCCTCGGCGGTGTTCGCGCTGATCCACGTCGAGATCGTCGCGAGCCAGCCGCTCGCACTGGTCGGCCTGTTCACCTTCGGTTTGGTCCTCGCCTGGTCGTTCCACAAGGCGGGCAGTCTCGTCGTGCCGATCGTGGCCCACGCGGTGTTCAACGCGTTGGTCATCACGTTCCTGCTCATCGCGGACCGGCTCGGCCTGGTGTGAGCAGGCCGGCCGCGCGAAGCATCTGACGGTGCGGTTGCGAGCATGCTCCGGCACGCTCGTAGGCTGTCCTTCGACGTTACGGAGGTCGAGGTGTCCATCAGTGTCGAAGGCATCGGGCGTGTCGGCATCGTGGGGTTCGGCACGATGGGATCCGGTATCGCCGAGGTGGTCGCGCGCCACGGGCTGACCGTGCGTTACGTCGAGACCGACGAGCATGCGCTGGCAGCCGCCGCTGGCCGGTTCGCCGCGATGCTGGATCGCCGACAGGCACAGGGAAGAATCGACGCACATGTGCGGCAGGAGATCGTCGCCCGTGTGACCGGGGCGACCCGAATCGACCACATCGCCGACTGTGAACTGGTCATCGAAGCCGTGCCGGAACGCCTCGAAAGGAAGCAGGAGGTGATGCGCCAGATCGACCGTGTCGCGGCTGCCGACGCGATCCTGGCCACCAATACCTCGTCTCTGTCGGTGACCGACATCGCCGTACACTCACGTCGCCCGAACCGTGTGCTGGGGTTCCACTTCTTCAATCCGGCGCCGGTGATGCGACTGGTCGAACTCGTGAGGACCGTGGTCACCGACGACTCGGTCGTGGCCACCGCCCGGGCGTTCGCCGAAGCGATCGGCAAGGTCCCGGTCGTCGTCGGCGACCGGCGGGGGTTCATCGCCAACCACCTGCTCTTTCCCTACCTCAATCAGGCGGTGTGGATGGTTGAAGGCGGTTACGCGACCAAAGAGGACGTCGACACCGCGATGCGCCTGGGGGCCGGCTTGCCGATGGGCCCGATCGCACTGACCGACCTGGTCGGCATCGACTCGCTCGTGGCGATCATGGACGCCATCCACGACGAGACCCGAGACACCAGAATGGCGCCACGGCCTCTGCTGAGCCAATTGGCGATGGCGGGCTACACCGGCCGCAAGGCCGGGCGCGGGTTCTACACCTACGACGGGGTGGGGTCGTCGAACATCGTTGCTGACGAGGACGGACGACCTCCCGCGGTACCGGAACTCGTCGACAGCTGGACCACGGTCGGTGTAGCCGGGACCTCGGAGGTCGCCACCGGCGTGGTCGAGACGTGTGCGCGTGCCGGCTTTCGCACCGTCGTGTGTGGTCGCAGCCGCGACGAGGCGGAGCGCGTCGCCGCACAGGCTTCGCTGTCCATGCAGCGGATGGTGGACCGGGGCCGCCTGTCGTCCGAGGAGATGGTCGCCGCACTGGCACGCATTCACCCGACGATCGATCTCGACGATCTCGCCGGCGCCGACCTGCTGCTCGAAGCCGGTGATGATGACCTGGGCAGTCGGCACACGACATTCGCTGCGCTCGGGGCCCGTGCCGGGACCGAAGCCGTTCTGGCCAGCACGACGTCAGCGGCACCGGTGATCGGCTTCGCCATGTCGACCGGACGGCCTGACCGGGTCGTCGGACTGCATTTCTTCGCCCCCGCGGCGATCATGCCACTGGTCGAAATCGTCTCGACGGTGCGGACCGACCCGGAGGTGGTGGCCCGTGCGCGCGCCTTCGTCGCGCGGCTCGACAAGGTCGGAGTCCTGTGCGGCGACCGGGCCGGGTTCATCGTCAACACCCTGCTGTTTCCCTATCTCAACGATGCCGTGAAGATGGTGGCTTCCAACTACGCGACGACCGAGGAGATCGACACCGCGATGCGCCTGGGATGCGGCTACCCGATGGGACCGTTCGAGTTGATCGACGCGGTGGGCCTGGACACCACCCTGGCCGTCATCGAGCGCCTCCACGCCGAATATCGCCAGCCTGCACACGCCCCCGCGACACTGCTACGCAACCTCGTCGACGTCGGATTCCTCGGTCGCAAGGCCGGCCGCGGGTTCTACGTCTACGACTGATCGTCACACATCGCCGAGGCGTTTCCATCGGAGTGCCAGTGCCAGCCGCGACGGACTCGTCGACCCCCGATCCGCCGGACGGCTACAGCCATGCGCTGGTTCCCGCGTTCCGGGCGAACAAGACCTACGTCTGTCCGGAGTGCACGAATCCGATCCCAACCGGGGAAGGTCACGTCGTGGCCTGGCCTGACCACGATCCCGAAGCGCGGCGGCACTGGCACCACCACTGCTGGCGACTGGCCGTTCGGCGGCGCCGGATAGCCTGACGCGCTCCATGCACCGGTCGACCATGGGTGCGCGACAGAGGTGACACAACGGTGAGTGATCGTTCACGTGGCCGCTCCGCGGCACAACGGGGCTCCCGCAGCGGGTTGGACCGTCGCGCAGCACGCAGCAAGATCATCATCGTGATCATGGCATTGCTGATGGCGTTGTCGCTGCTCGCAGTGCCGTTGACCCAGCTGATATCGAGCCGGGGTGACGACGGCGCGCAGGCCACCGACGAGCCGGCCGAACCGGCTGATCCGGTGCTGCAGGGCCCATACGACGCTCCGTTCGACATGACCATCGACACGGCTGCGGACTATCGCGCCCGGATCGACACCGACCTCGGCGTGATCATCGTTCGGCTCGACGCCAGCGGTGCGCCGATGGCCACCAACAACTTGGTGAACCTCGCCGAAGACGGCTACTACGACGACGTCGTCTTCCACCGGGTCATCGACGGGTTCGTCATCCAGACGGGTGACCCGACGGCGTTGGGTGCCGGCGGTCCGGGATACCGGTTCCCCGACGAGCTCGACACGGCTCGCGCGCTGGTCGCTGAACACAACGGCTATCCGCGTGGGACCGTTGCCATGGCAAACGCCGGTCCGGACACGAACGGGTCGCAGTTCTTCGTCGTACAGGGAGACCTCGTCGAGCTGCCTCCGGCCTACACCGTGTTCGGAGCGGTAGAGGACGGAATGGACGTCGTCGACGCGATAGCCGGTTCACCGACCGACGCGGCTGACCGGCCGTTCGACGATATCGCCATCCGTTCGATCACGATCACCGCTGGTTGAGCGGGCCGGTTCGCTTCTGCCGCATGCACCGGTGTTGCCCTGACCAGCACGTTCGCCCCGACCAACCGATCGCCAACCAGCTTGACAATCAACTCGACCCACGTGCGGCCAACTGCGCGACGACCAAGGAGTGACCCATGGCCGACCAGTACCCGGGACCGCCGGAGCTGACGATCGATACGAGCGCCAGCTACACCGCGACGATCCGTACCAACCACGGTGACATCACCACGCGACTGTTCGCCGACGAGGCGCCGGTCACGGTGAACAACTTCGTATTCCTCGCCCGTGAAGGGTTCTACGACGGCGTCATCTTCCACCGGGTGATCGAGAACTTCATGATCCAGGGTGGCGACCCGACCGGCACCGGAACTGGTGGCCCGGGGTATCGATTCGCTGACGAACTCGATGCGGCCGAACGGCGCGGCTACCCACAGGGAACGTTGGCGATGGCCAACGCCGGTCCGAACACGAACGGGTCGCAGTTCTTCATCGTCCATCGCGATGCACCGCTGCCCCCGCAATATGCGGTGTTCGGCGAGACCGTCGACGGCCTCGACGTGGTCGACACGATCGCCACCACCTCGACCAACCGGGACGACCGGCCGGACGAGTCGGTGGTCATCTCGACGATCGAGATCACCGAGGGCTGAGCGGCCAGCTTCAGCGCGCCGGCCCGGCTTCGTCGTCGCCGGGCGTGTTCCCGGAGGTGCCGTCGCCGGGCGTTTCCCCGGGCGTGTTCCCGGAGGTGCCGTCGCCGGGCGTTTCCCCGGGCGCGCCGTCGCCAGGGGTATCGCCGGGCCACGGCGGAAGGTCGTCAAGTTCGACCCGTTCCGGCCGTGCGCCCTGCTGGTAGTCACGCATGCGCCGCGGGTAGCCGACCTTGGCTGCATCGTAGAGCGGGATCGATCGACGGTCGCACAGCTCGACAACCTGCTGGCGATGTGAAACGGGCCGGCGAAGATACTCACCGTCAGCGGCGACCAGCACCACCGACATCGGATACATCTGGGTCCGGGGCTCGACGTAGGCCTCGACGCCCTGCCGCGAGGTCGCGAACGCGTCGAGGTCACGCGTCACCGCGCGGTCGTTCGACGACGATCCCGAACCACCACGGGATTCGGTTCGGGAATCTCCACGGAACCAGCCCCGGAGACGAGCGAAGAAGCTCACATGATCCTCATGCTGCGGTTGGGCGCAGGCTACCTGCCGCCGTGTACCGGGTCGGGAGCCCCGGTGCCCATCAGCCCGTCCAGTCAGGTGGTCCCCTCGGGCCGCACAGTGCGCTCGTCCCGGCTGTCCCCGGGTGCGTGCCCGTCATCGACCAACTCGATCAGCACGCCACCTGCGCTTCGGGGGTGGACGAAGGCGATCTGCTCACCTTGTCCGCCCGGACGAGGCTGTTCGTCGATCAATGTCGCCCCGCTTGCGTGCAGATGGTCGAGGGCACGCTCGATCGAGTCGACTCCGAAGCCCAGATGGTGCAGGCCCGGACCGTGGCGAGCCAGGAATCGGGCGATCGGAGAGTCATCCCGGGTCGGTTGCAGCAGCTGGATCGCCACCCCGCCCACGTCGATCATCGCCTCTTCGACGCCGTCGGACTCGACGACGTGGCGGGAATAGGAGATCAGACCAAAACGTCGTTCGTAGAGCTCCAGTGCGGCATCGAGATCCTCGACGGCGATCGCGATCTGGTCGATGCGGGTGACGTTCACGTTCGCCTCGCTTCGCTCGTTCGGGGGTAGGCGGCCACCCGAGACCTCGACCGATCCGACCCGCCGGCCATGACGACTCTACGATGACCCCGGCGCGTGACGCCACACGTGGCGAACCCCGACCTGGCAGGAGTCTCCACGATGCAGGAACCGGTCGTCATCGGCTACGCCCGCACACCGATCGGACGGCTCGGTGGCTCCCTCGCCTCGTGTTCCGCGGTGGAGCTGGCAGCCACGGCAATCCGTTCGGCCGTCGCGCACGCCGAGGTGGAGGCCGACGCGGTCGGATACGTCACGCTGGGCCACGTCCTGCAGGCAGGAGCCGGCCAGCTTCCGGCTCGGCAGGCGTCGCTTGCGGCCGGTCTTGGCATGTCCACACCTGCTGAGGTGATCAACAAGGTGTGCCTGTCGGGGATGACGGCAATCGGTCGGGCAAGTGACCTGATCCGCACCGGACGCGCCGAGCTCGTCGTCGCCGGTGGGACCGAGTCGATGTCGAACGCGCCCTACCTGTTGGATCGGGCACGGTTCGGCTACCGGCTCGGTGACGCCACGCTCATCGACAGCGTGATGCACGACGGGTTGACCTGCGCCATCGACGGATGCTCGATGGGGCTGGCAACCGACAGGTACCAGATCGAGAAGTCTCTGCGGATCGCCCGTGAGGATCAGGACGATTTCGCCGCACGGTCGCATCAGC
>JBJHDB010000050.1:0-10530 GCA_050486325.1 Nitriliruptoraceae bacterium
CGTACACCGCATCGGCATGGTCGACGATGGTCGAGAAGCGGACCGTCGCCTCGTTGCTGCCGCTTGGAGAGGCGATGAGGCTGCCGTCGGAAGCGCCGGTGTTCGCGTTGAACGTGCTGTTGAGCACTGAGATAGAGGAACCGTCGAGGAGGCCGATCGCTCCCCCGAACTGGGACTGGTTGTCGACGAACGTAGAACGGGTAATGGACGCCGTGCTGGCTTCCAGATTGATGGCTCCCGCGAGCAGTGACGCGTGATTTGCCATGAACTGGGCGTTGGAAATGACGACATCGCCGTTGGAGCCGGCGATGTCGACGGCGCCGCCATAGTTCGGACCTGTCCCACTGACCGAGTTTGATCGGAACTCGCTGGAGACGATCGAGACACTGCCCGACGTGCCAGTGACGTGAATGGCACCGCCTCGCGCAGAGGCGTTGCCTTGAAAGTGGGAAGCCGAGACATCAAGTGAACCCGTTGGTGGAGCGAAGTTGATCGCCCCACCCGATTGATGCCCTCCCGTCGGCACGACATTGTCAATGAACCCAGCTGACCGGATCGTCAGGAGATTCGCCTCGACGACGTTTATCGCTCCGCCGGAATGGTCGGACGCAGTTCCGCCGCCGTCGCGGATCGTGAGGGATTCGATGACGATGTTCTTGCCTGGAGCGTTGATCTCGAACGAGCGGTGATCGCCGCTGCTCGGTCGCACGGTGGTGTTTCCACGCCCTTGCCCGCTGATGGTGAGGCCTGTGGTGATGGTGATCTGCTCGTCGAGTTCGAACGTCCCTGCGGCCAGTTCGATGACGTCACCGTCGTCGGCGAGAGTGACGGCGCCTCGTAGGGTGCAGTCCGGGCCCGGGCAGTCCGCAGTGGGATCGCCGACGTCGTCCGACGTTCTCGAGACATCCCATGTGGTCGATGCGTGTGCGGGAGCCGTCGTGACGTTCACGACGGCGGCCGTGAACATCGCACAGACGAGTGCGAGCGCGGTCGATTGCGTTCGTCGTGTCATCCCCGTGTCCCCGAATGTCGTTCGCGCCATGCCAGAAGGGCGATGTGGAGTGATTGCGCGATGCCCCGCGCGGCGAGGACGCTAGATGTGGCGCGTCGCGCACAGCTCCCGAATCGGTCGCGCCCAGCGCACGGGTGTAGGCGGCGGAAGCGCACGACCTTGGTATCGGGTGGGAACACGCCACGGTCGCCGGGCCAGCCGGAGAGCCGTTAGCGTGTCTCCACCGCTCGACACCCGGGAGTCCACGACGATGTCACGGTCCGAACCGGTGGCAGCCGAGGGCAGCCGTGGGAGCTCGGCGCGCCCTGACGTCGATGCTGTCGTCGTAGGCGCAGGACCGAACGGATTGGCCGCCGCGCTGACGATTGCTCGACAAGGGTTCCGGGTCACCGTGCTCGAGGCCGCTGACGAACCCGGAGGTGGGACCCGCACCGTTCCCGACGGTGAGTTCGATGGAATCGTGCACGATCACTGCGCTGCCGTGCACCCATTCGGCGCCGGTTCGCCGTTTCTCGGAAGCCTGCCTCTCGAACGTCACGGCCTGCGCTGGGTGCATTCGCCGGTAGCGGTTGCGCACCCCCTCGACGACGGTACGGCCGGAGTGGTCCACCGTGACATCGACCTGACTGCGGCTGAACTAGGTGACGACGGGCCGGTCTGGCAGCGGGTATTCGGTCATGCGGCACAGAACTACGACGCGCTCGCCAATGACCTGCTGCGACCGTTCCCGCGGCTACCTCGCCACCCCCTGACCGCGATGCGTGGGGGTGTGCCTGCGCTGCTTCCCGCGACGACGATCGCACGGGGATTCCGCACCGAACGTGGACGAGCCTTGTACGGAGGGATCGCCGCCCACGTCATCGCGCCGCTGAACCGGCCCTTGAGCTCGAGTGTGGCGTTGATGATGGCAGCGGCCGGGCACGCGCACGGTTGGCCGTTCGCCGCCGGAGGGTCTCGATCCATCTGGCAGGCGATGGTCAGCTA
Source organism: Nitriliruptoraceae bacterium (assembly GCA_050486325.1). Taxonomy (GTDB): domain Bacteria; phylum Actinomycetota; class Nitriliruptoria; order Nitriliruptorales; family Nitriliruptoraceae; genus JBJHDB01. The sequence continues at coordinate 1,997 of JBJHDB010000050.1, forward strand.
CCTCGAAGAGCTCGGCGGTCAGGTGCACACAGGCGTACGGGTCACCTCGATGCGGGACCTTCCCCGTGCACGGGTGGCATTGCTCGACCTCGCGCCGACCGGGGTGCAGGAGATCCTCGGTCACAGACTTCCCGACCGGACCCGGAGACGGTTCCGCAGATGGCGGTACGGGCCGGCCGCGTTCAAGGTCGACTACGTCGTGCGCGGCGAGGTGCCATGGACGGCGGATCAGGCGCGCTCGGCCGGAACGGTCCACCTCGGCGGCACGTTCGACGAGATCGCCGAAGCCGAAAGCGCGACGTGGCGTGGCACCGACGTTCAGCGGCCGTTCGTGCTCGTCACCCAGCCGCACACGGCCGACGATACGCGTGCGGTCGACGGGCACGTGCCCATCTGGACGTATGCGCACGTTCCCCACGGTTCCAGTGTCGACGTCACCGCACGCGTCGATGCACAGATCGAACGGTTCGCGCCCGGGTTCGGCGAACGTGTCGTCGCACGGCGGGTTACGAGCCCGGCAGGGTTCGAAGCGTGGAACCCGAACTTCGTCGGCGGTGACATTGCCGGCGGCGCGGCGGACGGCCTTCAGCTGCTTGCCCGGCCGGGATTCAGCCTCCAGCCGTACGCGACAGGTGTACCCGGTGTGTTCGTATGCTCCGCATCGACTCCCCCCGGCGCAGGCGCCCACGGCATGTGCGGTCACCATGCCGCGCGCGCCGCGCTTCGCGTGCTGACCGTATGAGCGAAGATTCGTTCCGCACGCCGGCAGCCTCGACCCGATGGGCCACATCGCTGGCGGTCACGGCCTTCGTCCTTGCTGGGTTCACCTTGGTGACCGGTGCGGCGCCGTTGACCGGTCCTGCCGGCATGATCGTCGGCCTCGTCGCGCACGTGAAAGGGAGCCGGCTCGGGCTGCCAGCGGCGATCCTCAACGGTGTGGCGATGATCATCACGATGGCGTTCATGCTCTATCTGGGTCGGTGACGCTCAGGCGTGATCAGGACTAGCGTGGGGTGCACCGCGTTGTGGCGGCGGGCACAGGAGGTCCGTAATGGCCGTGATCAAGACGATCGATCTCGTCGGGGTGTCGACCGAATCGTGGCGTGATGCCGCACAGCAGGCCCTCCAGGAGGCGACCAAGACGCTGCGCAACGTGGAAGGCTTCACGGTGCTCGAAACCTCTGCGCTGGTCAACGAGGACCGGATCACCGAGTACCACACGAGCGTTCGCATCCGGTTCCGCATCTCGCGCTGAGGCCGGCGCCGCACTCTCCGCGGTCACGGAAGTCCGGACGCCCCCATGGAGTCGTCCATCGACCGGCGCATGGTTTCGGGAAGTTCACTCATCGGTGCGTCGTGATACCTCCCGGTGCCCAGCCGGACCAGGTCCTCCGGGGCGAACCCCGGCCCACCCAGCACGACACCGGCCGGTCGCAGATCAGGTTCGTCGCTGAGGAGTTCCAAGGCGTGCTCGCGGAAGACGGCGCCCAGCAGCACCACCTGGGGCCGCAGTTCGAGCACCGCCTCGAGCAGTGCCGTCGTCGGCGTCCGTGGTCCGAGGTAGTACACCCGCCAGCCCGCTTCAGCCGCGATCACCGCGCCGCACAGCAAGCCCAGGTCGTGCTCCTCGTTCTCCGGCGCAGCGGCGACGCAGGTCCGCCCGCCGTCGTTGCTCGCCGCCCGAAGCAGTCGCTGGAGCCGTGCGCGGACAGCGTGTGTCGCGAAGTGCTCACGGGCCACCACGCGAGGATCGGTCTCCCACCCGTCCCCAAGCGTGTGGAGCACCGGCAGGATCACCTCGTCGATAGCGCGCGGCACGTCGATGCGGGCGAGGATCTCGTCGAACGCTGCGTCGACCGACGCACTGTCGAGGCCGTCGATCGCGCGGCGCAGACGGTCGACGAACGCGTCGATCACGTCTGAATCGGCCGTGGCGGTCGACAGCACCGGGGCGTTGGCGTTCCGGCGTACGTGACGTGCAGCGGCTGCGGCTGACCAGCCTTCCTCGATCAGTCGGGAGACCTGGCGGACGCGAGCGACGTCCCGTTCGCTGTAGAGCCGATGTCCGCCGTTGGTCCGTTCGGGTTCCAGCAGGGCGTAACGGCGTTCCCATGCGCGCAGGGTGGCCACGGTCACGCCGGTGCGCATGGCCACCTCACCGATGCGCAAGGCTGCCGTGTCGCTCATGTCCTCGTCTTTCCGCGCGACGGCGTACGCGAGGGCCGCCGACGGTACGGGAGGTGTTCGCACCCCGGAGCAGGATGGACCGGGTCGCCCCGCGGGATGTGCGGTTCCGATCCAGTGCCAGGAAACTAACGTGCGTCGGCAGCGCCCGCGTCATGGTTCGCTCGGCGTGTGCCGGGTGCGATTGGCGCACCGTCACGGGGCCCCGTAGCGTGACCGCCATGGAGATCACCCCCCTGACCGCCTTGGAGGCCGGTGCACCGGTCGTGTTCGGTGGTGACCGGGTCGTTCGCGTGCCCGAGGACCTGGCTGCCTCGTTCACCGCCGGTGACGCCCTGGTGGTCGTCCAGGGAACCGGCGAGTTGCTGCACGTTCCCGCCGGTGACCGCGAAGCCGCACGCACCGCCGTCGACGCCGCCACCCGCGCGTTCGATCAGATGGGAGCGGTGACCGACGATCAGCTGGACCGGTTCTTCGCCGTGTTCGCCGACCGTCTGGTCGACGACACGACGTTCGCGCCCATCGCGCGCGCGAACGAGGACGACGTCGCATCGGCCCGTGAACGGGGACGCTCGGTCACGCGGCTCGTGCTCGACGACCGGATGCGGTCGGGGATGATCGACGGGCTGAGGGGATGGTCCACTGTCAGTTCGACCCGAGGTTCCGTGATCGAAGCGCGTGAACACGACGGCTGGCGCCTGGAGTTGTTCCGCGACCGGCTCGGTGTCGTCGCCTTCGTGTTCGAAGGTCGGCCGAACGTCTTCGCTGATGCCTGCGGCGTGCTGCGCGGCGGCAACACGGTCGTGTTCCGGATCGGCTCCGACGCACTGCGCACCGCGCGAGCGATCGTCGACGCGGCGTTGGAACCAGCACTCGCCGAGGCCGGGCTGCCGGCCGGCGCGGTGTCCCTCGTGGATGCGCCGTCGCGGGCGTCGGGCTGGGCGTTGTTCGGCGATCCCCGGCTGGCCCTGGCCGTTGCGCGAGGCTCCGGCACCGCGGTGCGCCAGCTTGCTGCCGTCGCCCAGCAGGCCGGAAACGCGGTCTCCGCGCACGGCACCGGTGGGGCGTGGATGATCGCCTCGCATTCCGCCGACGCCGAGACGTTCCGAAGTGCCGTTCACCGCTCCCTCGACCGCAAGGTCTGCAACACGCTCAACGTCTGCTGCATCGTTCGGGACCGTGCGGACGAACTGGTTCCAGCGTTCCTCGAAGGTATGGACCGTGCCGGACGCGACCGGGGCACCAACCCGAAGCTGCACGTGGTGGAGCGGGCACGTGAGCACGTTCCCGAACCGCGATTCACCACGGTAGTCCCGATCGCCCGAGCTGACGGCGACGTCGACGAGCCCCAGGCCGAGACGGTGCTCGAAGCCCAGCTCGGCATCGAATGGGAGTGGGAGGACAGCCCCGAGGTCACCCTCGTGATCGTCGACGACGTGGACGAGGCCGTCGAGCTGTTCAACACCTACAGCCCGCAGTTCGTGCTCTCGCTGCTGTCGACCGACCCGGGTGAACGCCGACGGGTCGAACAGAACGCGAACGCGCCGTTCGTGTGCGACGGCTACACCCGGTGGGTCGACGGGCAGTACGCGTTGGGGACGCCGGAGCTCGGACTGTCGAACTGGGAGCTCGGCCGGCTCGTCGCCCGGTCCGGGGTGCTCAGCGGCGACACGATCCACACCATCCGGATGCGCGCGATCCAAGCCGACCCGGACCTGCACCGTTGACGGCCGACTCCGGCCGGGGCGCGAAGACCCCCGGCCCTCCCGCGCTGCTGCTCGGTGTCACCATCGTGCTGACCGCCGTCAACCTGCGGACGGCGACGACCAGCGTCGGTGCGCTCCTGCGGGAGATCCAGGCGGACCTGGCGATGAGCGACACCGTCGCCGGGGTGCTGACGACCATGCCGCTGGTCGCCTTCGGGGTGTTCGGCCTTGCCGCCGGCGTGGTCGCGCGCCGATTCGGTACCTCGCGGGTGCTCGTCGTCTCGCTGGCGCTCATGACCGTCGGGCTGATCGCGCGTGCCGTCGCACCCGACGTCGGCTGGATGCTTGCCCTGACGCTCGTGACCCTGATCGGCGGGTCGGCCGGAAACGTTCTGGTACCGGTCGCGGTCAAAGCCTGGTTCCCCGGTCACGTGAGCACCATGACCGGGTTGTATGTCACCGCCGTGCTCATCGGCGCGTCCGTGCCGGCGACGGTGTCGGTCCAGATCGCGGCCGCGCTCGGCGGGTGGCGGTTCGGGCTCGGATTCTGGGCGGTTCCGGCGGCGCTGGCGCTGATCCCATGGCTGGTGGTCGGGTTGCGTACCCGTGCGGCACGTGCCGTCGACGAACGCGGCGCACAGGTCGTGCCGCGCCCCCGCGAAGAGCAGCGAGCCATTGCCCGCCGGGTGCGGCGCAATCCGCGGTCGTGGGCGCTGATGGTGTACTTCGGCCTGCAGAGCCTGGAGGCCTACGTGGCCATGGGCTGGCTCCCGGCGATCCTGCGGGACGCTGGGCTGGCTCCGGCCCGTGCCGGGGCGAAGCTGGGTGTGGCGATGGCGGTCAGTGCGATCGCGGCGCTGGTGGTGCCGATCGGTGCGGGTCGCACCGGCGACCAGCGCTGGTGGGTGGTCGGCCTGTCCGCATTCGGCGTTGTCGGATATTTCGGCCTGCTGATCGCCCCGTCGGCGGCGCCCGTGACCTGGACGGTGCTCATCGGTGTCGGACTCGGCGCGTTCCCGATCGCGCTGCTCGTCGTCGGCCTGCGCTGCCGCACCTCCGAGGGCACCGCTGCACTGTCCTCACTCACACAGGGGTACGGCTACCTGCTGGCGATCCTCGGACCGCTGGGTGTCGGATTCCTCCACGACGTGTCCGGCGGATGGTCGTTGCCGCTCGGCGCCATGATCGCACTACTGATTCCAAAGCTCATCGCGGGCTGGATCGCCGCGAAACCCGGATACGTCGACGACCCTCCGGGTTCGGATCCGCACGCGACCGAGCCCCCGGCCCCCGGCCCTACATCGACCTCAGAGCAGGTCACGACCGGCGGCCCACGCCGTTAGCTCGTGACGGTTGGACAGCTGCAACTTGCGCAGAACCGAGGAGACGTGGGTCTCGACCGTCTTGACCGAGATGCTCAGACGTGTCCCGGTCTCGCGGTAGGTGTAGCCCCGGGCGATGTGACGCAGCACCTCCTTCTCACGGGTGGTGAGCTGGTCGAGCTCCGGGTCGATGCCTGCCGCCCCCGCTGGCAGGTTCGACGCGAACGCATCCAGGACGAAACCGGCGAGCCGGGGGCCGAAGACCGCGTCTCCCTGATGGATACGCACGATCGACTGGACCAGCTCGTCGGGCGATATCGTCTTGGTGACATAGCCGCGTGCCCCGGCACGAATGACGTCGATGACGTCCTCGGCCGCGTCGGAAACCGACAGTGCGAGGAAACGCACGTCAGGCGTCGTGGCGTGGACGCCTTCGATCACGGCACGGCCACCGCCCTGAGGCATGTGGACGTCGAGAAGCACGACGTCGGGCCGGAGCGCGCGGATCCGCTGGATCGCCGTGTCGACCTCGCCGGCATCACCCACGATGGTCACGTGCTGGCCGAGTTCGGCCCGGACACCTGCGCGGAACAGGTGATGGTCGTCGACGAGAAACACGGTGATCGCCCGGCTCACGAGCTGACCTCCTCAGACGTCGAAGTTCGCCACGGAATCGAGAGCTCCACCTCGGTGCCCTCCCCGCTGGCGGATGTGATCTCGGCACGGCCAGCGTGCCGGCGCATCCGGCCGATGATCGAGTTGCGCAGGCCGTAGCGGTCGTCGGCGACCGTTGCGGGATCGAATCCGACACCGCGGTCGCGGACGAACGCACGGACCGTGTCGTCGTCCACCTCGATGAACACGTCGATCCGATCCGACCCGGCGTGCTTGGCGGCGTTCACGCAGGCCTCGCGTACCGCGCCGAGCAGCGCACGCACAGCCTCCGATGGTGGCGCGTCACCCACGACGACGGCACGGACCTCGACGGCGTGATCGGCTTCGATCTCGTCCGCGATGGCGCGTACGGCCGCATCGAGCGATGCCTCAGCACCGTCCTGCGCAGCCTGGTACAGCCAGCCCCGCAGCTGGCGTTCCTGGATGCGGGCCAGGCTGGCCACACGCTGCGGATCGTTGCTGCTGCGTCGGATCAGTGCGAGGGTCTGCAACACCGAGTCGTGCAGGTGAGCGGCGAACTCGGCTCGCTCCTCCTGGCGGATGCGTTCCCGGCGTTCCGCCCCGAGCTGCTGGAACAGCCGGTACAGCCACGGGCCGAACAGCAGCGCACTACCCGCCAGCGCCGCCAGCGCTGCGAGCCCGAGCTCGCGTAGAGCGGCGAGTGCGTCGTTGGCGGCGAGGAAGCCCACCATGGCAACCGCGACGAGCGCCGCGCCGGCAAGCAGCCGGGTCACCGACGCAGGCGGGTGCGTGGCGGCCTCGGCGGCTCCGGCCGCACGACGGCCGGCCCGCATCGACCAGCGTGCCCGCAGTTGGTCGTCGCCGCGGACCCACACGATCGCCGAGCCCGTCGCGGCGAGCACGATCGGGAACACCACCGCGTCGCCGAACCACAGCCCGATGCCGCGCAGTCCGACGAGCACCCCGAGCAGGATCACCGCGAGTGCGACGGCCTGCTGGGTTGACGCGGTTCGGGTGGCGTTGTCGTGACTGTCCGGCGCGACGGGGCAGATCATCCACAGCACCGCATAGATCAGGACCCCGAACCCGCCGGCGAACGCCAGAGTCACGAAGCCGATGCGCACCAGCATCGGATCGACCCCGAGCCGCGCCCCGATCCCACCGGCCACCCCGGACAGCAGGCGGTCGTCGGACGCGCGCAGCAGCCTGGTCTTCGCCGCATGCGGCGTTGCCGGGCCGGTGGACTCGTTCATCATCCATGGATGGTCGCACACCGGCCACATTGTCACCACCGTGCACCCACCGGGACCACCCGGGCGTCGTCAGGGTCGGGCCGGGGTCATCCCGGATGCACCGGACCGGTCCGATCAGCGATCATCATCACATCGAGGTGACCGAGCCTCGTGCAACCCTGGCATCGGGCCCCTTGCATCGGGCACCCTGGGGAGATGACCGTGACGGCTTCGGTACCACCACCGCCACCGCCACCGCCAGCGCCGGCCCCGGCGCCGGCGCGTCCGGCGTTGCGACGGCCGCGCGACGAACGGGTCATCGGCGGGGTGTGCGCCGGGCTCGCACGCCACCTCGGCGTAGACGTCGCCATCGTTCGGATTCTCACGGTCGTCATCACGGTGGTGACCAGCGGGATCGGCCTCGTGGCCTATATCGCCGGCGTCGTGGTCATCCCGTCCGACGACGACGAAGCGCCGTCAGGGTCGGTCGCCAGCGAGCCCGGGCGGGACACCACCTTCTGGCTTGGTGTCACACTGCTGATCGTCGGCGCCGCGGTGCTGATTGCGGGACCGTTCGCCGCCGGAGGCTTCCTGCGTGGTGTGGTCGGACGGGACATGGTCATCGCCTTGGTCCTGATCGCGTTCGGGCTGGCATTGTGGCGCTCGGGTGATCGGGCCAACGGATCGGCGGTTGGCGCCCAGCGTCAGCCGAACTTTCGACAGGAGACGAGGATGAGCGACGGCAGCAGCGCCACCGGTCGGCCGGTGGACGGCGAAGCCGATGAGCCGGTTGAGGACGGAGCCGACGGCCCGGTGCCAGATGCCGAGGGTTCCGGTGGCGACGCGGGCGAAGACCGCATGCATGTGGGCCCCGACGAGTTCACCCCGCCGCCGGTGCCCGGATCGGCACGGTCCCTGCTCGGACGCATCGGGTTCGGGTTGACCCTGGTCACCGTGGGGGCCCTGTGGCTGCTGCGAACGGCCGGGGCAGTTCAGGCGCGCCCCGGTCAGATCGTCGCGGCGGGCCTGCTGGTGGTGGGTCTGACCCTCGTGGTGGCCGCATACGCCGGCCGTGCACGTGGTCTGATCTGGTTGGGGCTGCTGCTCGCGCCGATCGTGCTTGCCGCCGAGCTGTTGCGTCCGGTCGCGTTCGGTCCGCTGCCCGATTGGGGCCTGTCCGAGGGCGCCGGCGACGTCACCGAGCGGCCCGCCGCCGTCGATGAGCTCGAAGCCGGATTCCGGCTGGGGGTCGGCCGGTTCGTGGTCGACCTCGCCGAACTCGATCTGGCCGCGACCCAGCCGGCCGGGACCGGGTCGGGCGACGACGACGCCGGGTCCGCAACGACTTCGATCGAACTCGGCGTCGGTGAACTCGTCATCATCCTCCCCGACAACGCAACCGTGACGGTCGAAGGCCAGGTCGGTATCGGTGAGCTGGGCATCGGGCCATACCG
>JBJHDB010000051.1:0-5931 GCA_050486325.1 Nitriliruptoraceae bacterium
ACGCGCACCGACATGCTCGCGACTGGTGGCCATCGTCGTCATCACGGCGATGACCGGCGCGGCACTGCTGGCGCATCCCGCATCACGCGTGCGATTGGACGCGGCGGCGCTGACCTTCGATGTGCTCGACCTTGGGTTGCCCACGGCCAGTCGCACTGCTGTCGACCGCCGAACAACCTCGATTGGGAATACGACCGTCGACATGTACGGCCGCCATCACATCGGCCGCGTGATCGTGCTCGTGCCCGGAGCGGCGCCACAAGGGCGCGATGACGAGCGGGTGGTCGCGCTCGCCGAAGCGGCTGCGCGCCAGGGTCGGATGGTGGTCGTGCCCGAACTCGATGTCTACGGCGAGCGCCTGACCACGGCTGATATCGAGCGAATCCGGGCGGTCGCCGGCGATCTCGCGGTGGAGCACGGCCCGGTCGTCCTCGCCGGCATCTCCTTCGGCGGTTCGCTTTCGCTGCTGGCTGCGGCCGACAGTCGTGCCGCAGAGGATGTCGCATTGGTCGCCACGCTCGGCGCGTACGGTGACCTGCTCGCGGTCGCCGAGTCCGCACTCGTCGGCCACGTGACCTACCGCGGCGACACCTACCTCTGGGATGCTGATCCGCGTGCGCCGCAGGTCGTCGCTGACGAACTGGTCCGGATGCTCGATGATGCCGAGGCAGACGCGGTGCGGCGGGTCCTGGACGGTGAGGAGCCCGCCGACACGCTCACTGAGGAGCTGGCGGCCGTTGTCGGGCTGATCGGCGCCGACGACCAAGAGGCATTCCATGCCGCCGCGCGACACATGCCCGACGCGTTGCACGAGGTCATCGCGACGTTCTCACCGATCCGCCATGCCGAGAGCATCGCGGTGCCAGTCGTGGCGATGCATGCGCGTGACGATCCGGTCATCCCGTACGTCGAGCTGATCCGGCTGGAGTCGGCACTCGATGAAATCGAGGCCTTGCACCTCGACGGTTTCGGCCATGTGGGCATCGAGCTGGCGTCCCCGCGCGAACTCGCCGATGCGTTGGGAGACCTGCGTGGTGTGTGGCGGTTCGCGACACGACTGCTCGCCGCTGAACGGGGCTAGCCCTGCGGGTGGTGGGCGGCGGGTTCCCAGGCGCGCGCGTCCTGTGCCTGCTGACCCGCGTGGTAGCTGGACCGCACCATCGGCCCGGCTTCGACGTGTGCGAACCCGAGCTCGCGACCGAAGTCGTGCAACGCGGCGAACGTCTCGGGGGTGACGTACCGATCGAGATGCAGATGCTGCGCCGAAGGCTGCAGGTACTGGCCGATCGTCAGCAGTTCCACGCCGGCGTCACGCAGGTCACGCATGCAGTCGCGAAGTTCGTCGTCGGTCTCACCCATCCCAGCGATCAGATTCGACTTGATGGCAGTGGAAGCGGAGAACCGTGCTCGCGCCAACGCGAGGAACTCCAGGCCACGGTCGTAGTCGAATGCGGGCCGGATCACCGGGAACAGCCGGCGGGTGGTCTCGAGGTTGAAGGCGAACACGTCCGGCTGTGCTTCGACGACCACGTCGAGTGCTGCGGCGCCGACGGCCGGGTCGTTGCCGTATCCGAAGTCGCTCGGCAGGACCTCCACACCGACCGACGGTGTGCGTGCCCGGATCTGGCGGATCGTCTCGGCCACGAGCCATGCACCGCCGTCGTCCAGATCGTCACGTGCGACCATCGTGACCACGGCGAACCGCAGACCGAGGTGTTCGACCGCTTCGGCAACCCTCCGCGGTTCGTCGGTGTCGTACGCCGCAGGTTTGCCTGTCTTGATCTGGCAGAATCCGCACCGCCGCGTGCAGTCCTCGCCGCCGATGAGGAAGGTCGCCTCGCGCATCTCCCAGCATTCGTAGATATTGGGACACGCGGCCTGCGCACAGACCGTGTTGAGCTCGAGGTCGCGCATCAACCTGGTGATGTCGCGAAAGTTGTCGCCGAAGCTCGCGCGGACCTTGAGCCATTCGGGCTTGCGCCCATCCGGCATGCTGGTGTCGATCGTGTCGCGGACGACGCCAGCTCGCTGCCGCCGTTCACGCGGCAGCACGGCCAGCGTTCGTGCACCAGGCGGGACGATCGGGCGCTGCTCGGTCACACCATGACCTCTGGTCGGCTGTCGGTGCCGTCGGCGATCGTGTCGGCGTACGGTCCGGTTGGTGAGCGACTGTCGGGATCGGAGCCCCGGTCCACGGCCGCGACCGGAGCCACTTCGAGCGTAGCGCCGAACACCTCGGCGAACGCCTCGGTCACGGCCTCCATCACCGTCTCGCGCCGGACCTGGACACCAAGGCCGGCCATGGAGCACACGCCGCGATCGGCGATCCCACACGGCACGATTCCCGTGAAGTGCGTGAGGTCCGGCGCAACGTTCAGCGCGAAGCCGTGGCTGGTGATTCCGCCCGAAGCGACCCGGACCCCGATTGCCGCGATCTTGTCCTGACCGACCCAAACACCGGTGAAGTCGTCGACCCGCTTCCCGGCGATACCGAACGTTGCGAGCGCACGGATCAAGGTCTCCTCGATGGCGCGGACGTAGGCGACGACGCCGCGAATGGAGGCCAGTGCGATGATCGGATAGCCGACGAGTTGGCCGGGCCCGTGATAGGTCACGTCACCTCCACGGTCGACCTCGACCAGGTCAATGCCGTGCGCACGGCGGCGGGGCTCGTCCCAGAGCACGTGTGCCCGGTCGGTGCGGCTGCCCAGCGTGTAGACCGGTGGGTGCTCGACCAGCAGCAGAACGTCACCGCCGGTCGCATTGCGTCGACGTTCGACGAGCCGGCGTTGCAGCTGCCAGCCGTCCCGGTAGTCGATCCTGCCCGTGTCGACGAGCTGGACCGGTGTGTCGGGGGCAGCGCGCAGACTGTCCCCGGTCACCGACCGCTCGGCTCTCATCCGCCGAGCTCGCCGCCGAAGTCGTGGTTCTCGAGCACGTAGATCAGGTCCTGCAGAAACCGTGCCGCATCGGCGCCGTCGACCATGCGGTGGTCGTAGGTAAGGCACAGGTAGGTCATCCAGCGGATCGCGATCGCGTCCGAGACCCCATCGGAGATCACCACCGGACGCTTCTCGATCGCGGGGGTAGCCAGGATCGCCACCTCGGGCGGGTTGAGGACCGGTGTGTCGAACAAGGTGCCCATCGAACCGGTGTTGGTGATCGTGAAGGTGCCACCGGAGATCTCGTCAGGGCCGAGCTTCTTGTCTCGTGCACGCTTGGCGACATCAGCGATGGCACGGGCCATCCCGACGGTGCTGAGGTCCTGAGCGTCCTTGATGTTCGGTACGAGGAGGCCACGTTCGGTGTCGACGGCGATCCCCAGGTTCACGTAGCCGTGGTAGGTCGCCGTTCCGGCCTCCTGATCGATCGCGGCATTGATCGCCGGGTGGCGGGGTAGGGTCATGCACACCGCACGTGCGATCATGGCCAGCGGCGACAAAGAGACGCCTTCACGGGCCTTGAACTCGTCCTTGACCCGGTCACGCAGATGCATGATCGCGGTGACGTCCGCTTCGACCGCAGCGGTCAGCTGCGCGGTGTTGTGCAGCGACTCCATCATCGAGCGCGCGATCGCCTTGCGGATGCGGGACAGATCCTGGGTGACCTCACGCTCTCCGCCGAACTCCACCTGCGTCGGTGAAGCCGGTGGGCGCTCGCGCCCCGGGGTCGCCTGTCCCGGCGCCGCGCTGCCGGCGCCACCTGTTGCTGGCGCCCCCGCGATGGCGCGTTCCGCGTCCTCGCGGGTGATGCGACCGCCCTTACCGGTCCCGCGAACCTCGCTGGCATCGATGCCTGCCTCACGCAGCAGTCGCCGGACGAGTGGTGAGGTCAACGCCCGGGCCTGACCGGCCGAACCTTGATCCGCCCCTGTGGTCCTGGCAGGCTGGGACGACTTCTGCTGTGACGCCGATTCGGTTGTGCTGCGGTCGGGCGATGGCGTGGTGTCTGCCGTGGAGGCGGTGGAGTCGGCGTCGGTGTCGTCGCTGGCGTCGTCGGTGGTGCTCTCGTCGTCGGTGTCGTCGTCTGCGGTGTCGCTGGCGTCGTTTGCGTCGCTCGGGTCGGTGGTGGCGGTGTCGCCGTCGCCGACGACGGCGATGGTCTGGCCGACCTCGACGGTGTCGTCGACGTCGAAGCGGAGTTCGTTGACGGTGCCGGCGACCGGTGAGGGGATTTCGGTGTCGACCTTGTCGGTCGAGATTTCGGCCAGCGGTTGGTCGACCTCGACGGTGTCGCCGACGGCGACGAGCCATCGGGTGATGACGCCTTCGGTGACGGATTCACCGAGCTGGGGGAGCTGGACCTCGGCCACGGCAGTTGGCTCCTGAATCGGGTGTTGGGGCCGACGCGTCGCGTCGGCCGGGTGCCGTCTATCCGTGCAGGGCACGGCCTGCCAGGGCGAGATGTGCCTCGCCGATGGCTTCGCTGAACGACGGGTGTGCGTGAATGAGCGGTGCGACGTCGCTGGGCAGCGCCTCCCAGCCGTAGATGAGCTGTCCTTCGGCGATCAGATCGGTGGCGCGAGGTCCGACGATGTGAACGCCGAGCACCCGGCCTGCGCCCCCCTCAGCATCGGGGTCCTTCTCGGCGATGAGCTTGACCATTCCGGATGCCTTCGCGATGGCGGCGCGTCCAAGAGCCTGGAGCGGATAGCGCTCCACGATCACCGTGAAGCCGGCGTCGATCGCCCCCTGTTCGGTGTATCCGACGGATGCGACCTCCGGGTGGGAGTACGTCACCCGAGGCACCGCGCGGTAGTCGATGGGAGTCGCGTCGAGGCCACCGATCTGGTCGGCGACGAGGATCCCCTCGGCGAAGGAAGCGTGCGCCAGCCCCAACGTGGGGATCACGTCGCCGACAGCCCAGATGCCCTGCACCGACGTACGGCAGTACTCGTCGACCTCGACGAAGCCGTGGTCGTTGACGCTGACCCCGGCGTCTTCGAGGCCCGCGCCCTCGGTGACCGGACGTCGTCCCACCGCCACGAGCAGCACGTCTGCCTTGAGTTCCTCGGTATTGCCACCGACTTCGACGGTAGCGGTGACCGAACGCTGGGTGGTCTCGACGTCGGTGAGCTTGGCCGAGGTCATCGCCGTAATGCCGCGACGCTTGTACGCGCGGGCGATCTCCTTGGAGCTGTCGGGATCCTCCAGCGGGAGCAGCCGGTCCTCGAGCTCGACGACGGTGACTTCCACACCGAACGCATGCCAGGCGGTGGCGAACTCCATGCCGACCGCCCCGGAGCCCAGGATGATGGCGCGCTTGGGGAGCTTGTCCAGGTGCAGTGCGTGGTCGGAGCTGATGACACGCTTGCCGTCGAACGGGGCGAACGGCAGTTCGCGCGGCGTCGAGCCGGTGGCGACCACGATCGCCCGCGCCGAGATCCGACGGACCTCGCTGCCGTCGCCATCGTTGCCGTCATCGCCGAGGGTCACCTCGACGGTGTCGGAAGACACCAGGCGGCCCGTACCGATGATCGTTTCGATCCCTCTGCCCTTCAGGGCACCCTGCAGCCCCTTCCACATCCGGTCGACCACGCTGTCCTTGTGGCCATTGACCGTGTCGAGCGTGACACCGCGGAACTCGGTTTCGACGCCGAACTCGGCGGCGTGCTGCGCGTTCTCGGCGACCTCGGCGCTCTGCAGGATCGCTTTGGTGGGAATGCAGCCCCAATGCAGGCACGTGCCGCCCACCTTGGCCTTCTCCACCAGCACGACGTCGAGACCGAGCTGTGCGGCCCGCAGCGCCGCCGAGTAGCCGCCCGTGCCGCCGCCGAGAACGATCAGGTCGACGTCGTGGTCACCATCCGCCCCCGATTCGGTTGTGCTGCGGTCGGGCGATGGCGTGGTGTCTGCCGTGGAGGCGGTGGAGTCGGCGTCGGTGTCGTCGCTGGCGTCGTCGGTGGTGCTCTCGTCGTCGGTGTCGTCGTCG
>JBJHDB010000051.1:5941-10380 GCA_050486325.1 Nitriliruptoraceae bacterium
GCGGTTGGTCGACCTCGACGGTGTCGCCGACGGCGACGAGCCATCGGGTGATGACGCCTTCGGTGACGGATTCACCGAGCTGGGGGAGCTGGACCTCGGCCACGGCAGTTGGCTCCTGAATCGCGGACGCCGCGCGTTCGACGCGGGAAGCCGGTGGTCGAGGCATGACACCGCGACCACCGGGAACGCTCGACGCTAGCGAACCCGCTGTCACACCGCAGCGGCGCCCGCGGCGACCCAGCCGGTCAACTGGCGTCGGTTGCCGGCAGGGCGAGCATCCGGTCGAGTGCGTCGCGGGCAGCTGCCCGTGTGGCGTCGTCGACGCGCACCTCGTTGACCACCGTGCCGTCGACGAGCGACTCGAGCACCCATACCAGATGGGGAAGGTCGATCCGGTTCATCGTGGCGCAGAAACACACGGTGTCGTCGAGGAAGACGATGCGCTTGTCCGGATGCTGTGCGCCCAGGCGCCGGACGAGGTTGAGTTCGGTGGCGATCGCGAACACGCTTCCCGCTGGTGCCGCCTCGACCCAGCGCAGGATCTGGCTGGTAGAGCCGACCCGGTCGGCGGCGAGGACGACCTCGTGGCGGCATTCGGGATGGACGAGGATCTCGACGTCAGGCAGCTGTGCCCGCACCGCGCTGACCATCTCAGGCTGGAAGCGGGCATGCACCGAGCAGTGGCCCTTCCAAAGGATCACCCGCGCGGAGGCAAGTTGATCGTCGGTGAGCCCACCGTCGGGCTTCCACGGGTCGTAGACGACGCAGTCGTCGAGGGACAGACCCAGCTGAAGCACCGCGGTGTTGCGGCCCAGGTGCTGATCAGGCAGGAACAGGACCTTGCGTTCGGCGCCGGTCGCGGTGCCGCTGCCCGTCGGTGCAGCTCGCTGTGGCGTGGTGTCCATGCCGGTCCCGAACGCCCAATCCATCACGCGGGCTGCGTTCGACGACGTGCAGGTCGCCCCCCCACGCACTCCGCAGAACGCCTTGATCGCAGCGGTCGAGTTCATGTAGGTGATGGGGACTGTGGCCGCGGCTACCCCGGCACGTTCGAGGCGTCCCCAGGCATCGGCGAGTTGATCCGCGGCTGCCATGTCGGCCAGGGAGCATCCGGCCGCAAGATCGGGGAGAATCACGACCTGTTCCGCGCGGGCCAGGACCGACGCGGACTCGGCCATGAAGTGCACGCCACAGAACACGATGTGCCGGGCGTCGGTGTCAGCGGCGTGCCGCGCCAGTTCGAACGAGTCACCGTAGTGATCGGCGAACGCCATCACGTCGTCACGCTGGTAGTGGTGTCCGAGCACCACCACGTCGTCTCCCAGTGCCTGCCGAGCCGTTCGCGCCCGGTCTGCCAGCGCCGGATCGTCAGGAGCGGGCAGATCCCCCGGGCAGACCACCCCGCGCTCCGAGCCAGAATCGCTTCGACGCCCCAGAAGCAGCAGCGGAGAGTCGTGGGGGATCGTCGGGACGCCGGTGGTGTTGTGCACGGGCGCGGCCGTGGGCGATTGATGCATGAGGCCACCGTCTGGTCGATCGGCCGGAGGGAGCGCCAAGCCGGATTCTGGTCAGAGTGACTACAACGTCGGCAACCTTAGCATCCCCGGTGCCTCGAGGCGACGGTTGCGGCCGGTCGGGACATTGGTGGTAGACCTTCGGGGGTGTCGCGCCAAGTAGCGTGCCGAGCGTCGTTGGCACGCGTTCTCTATGTGGTGAGGAGGGTCCATGCGCATCGTCGTCGCCCCGGACGGGTTCGGTGGGACCCTCGAAGCCCAAGCCGTCGCCGAGGCGATCGCGGTCGGGTGGAGCCGGGTTCGCCAGGACACGCTCGTCCTGCAGCCCATGTCCGACGGCGGCGAGGGCCTGCTCGGTGTCGTTGCTCGCGAGAACGACTCCCGTCGCGTGCACGAGGTCGCCGGCCCGCTCGGCCACCCGGTGGAGGCGGCGTTTCTGCGCCGGAGCGACGGGACGGTCGTGATCGAGTCGGCGTTGGCGTGCGGTCTGAACTTGTTGCGCCCCGAGGAACGCGACCCGCAACGGACCACCACCTACGGCGTCGGAGAGCTCATCGCGGCAGCTCACGCTGAAGGGACGACACGCATCCTTGTGGGGCTCGGTGGCTCGGCGACCGTCGATGGTGGTGCAGGTGCATTGCAGGGCCTGGGATTCCGTCTGCTCGACGCGAACGGTGACGGCATCAAGATCGGTGGAGGCGAGCTGGAACGCGTGGCACATGCGCGACGCGGGGCAGCGCCGGACATGGATGCGTTCGAGCTCGTCATGCTCAGTGATGTCGTCACCACGCTGGGCGAAGCCGCCGCGGTGTTCGGCCCGCAGAAGGGTGCCGATGCCGCTGCTGTGACACGACTGGCGGCCGGCCTCGACCGCTGGGCGGATGTCGCCGAGCGCGACCTGCACGGCGGGACACGGTTGCGGGACGACGAAGGCACCGGTGCGGCGGGCGGACTCGGATTCGGGCTCGCATGTGCGTACCCGACCAGGTTCATCAGCGGTGTCGAGGAGGTCGCGAAGCTGACCGGGACCGCCGGGGCGATAGCCGGTGCGGATCTGGTCATCACCGGGGAGGGACGGCTCGACGCGACGTCGACGCGCGGCAAGGTCGTGGGATGGGTGCTGGCTCATGCGCGGGACCACGGGGTGCCGGTCGCCGCGGTCGTCGGCCAGCGCCGTGGCGAGCTTGCGGGCCTCGTCGATGTCGAGGAATCGGCACCGGACGGACCTGGCCAGGACGTGGTGGGCGAGGTTGCCGCGGCGGCGCAGCGGCTGGCGGCCCGTTGGTCGACGTCGTGACGCGGGGCAGGGAGCACGGCAGGCCGTGCCGCCGTTGCGGTGGGGTCGCGGGCACTCGATGTGTCTCCCACGGGCGATACACTGTCGAATCTCTGGCGCCCGTCGACACGCCACGTCCGGCGCCGACCGATCCACGATGAGGAGCCACCGGTGAGTGCCGAGACTGCAACCAGCCCTGAGGCATCCACGGATACCACGGTCGTGCTGACCGAGACCGCCGCCGAGAAGGTGCGCGGATTTCTCCAGGATCAGCCTGACGTCGACGATGTCGCCCTCCGTGTCGCCGTCCAGGCGGGCGGCTGCGCCGGGTTCCGCTACGCACTCTTCTTCGACGATCGCGAACTGGACGGCGACCTTGAAGAGGTGCACCACGGCATCCGGGTCCGGCTCGACAAGATGTCCTCGCCGTACCTGTCGGGGGCGGTGATCGACTGGAAAGAATCGCTGGAAGCTTCGGGTTTCTCGATCGAGAACCCCAACTCCAGTGGTTCCTGCGCGTGTGGGGACAGCGCGACCTTCTGATCTTCCCCTGCGTTTGCGAACCGTCGTCCGGATCGGGTCCCAGCCGTCAGTTGCCGCGGGTGACCGTGAACACGCTCACCCGCCCGTCGTCGCTGATGTCATCGAGCTGATGGCGCTGCATGCGACACCACACGGGCACGTCGACTCGTGCCGCCGGGTCGTCGGCACGCAAGCGGACCGTCGCGCCGACGTCGACGTCGCTGATGGCGCGTGCCAGCTCGATCACCGGCAGTGGACAGGCCAATCCGGTGGCATCGACTTCGCGTGCCGGGTCCGGTCTCACGATCGCGTCGGTCATGCGGTCGCATCGGCCGAATATGGACGTTCCACGTCGTAGGAGATCTCGGCACCAGCGAGCTCAGGTGCGTCGTGAACCGCAGTCATCGCCGCTGCGATCGCGTGGTTCGGGCCAGGGGCCTGCATGACCAGCGTCGCACGCACGTGCGGGCTTGGATCGCCCGCCGGCCACCATGTCATGACGTGCTCGGTCGTCCCGACCGCGCGCAGAACGCGTTCGATCGCCTCCGGATTGGCCGCCCCGTCCTCGCGCAGGCGAACCGTCACAACGATGCGCACCTCGTCGACCGGCTCCCTCGCCTCGTCGGGAGCGGGTTGGCCAGCTTCCTCCACCGCGCTGGCGAGCCCGGATTCGCCGGATGGCCCGACATCCACGGCGACCAGCAGTGTCGCATCGGGCGCCGCCCAGGCCAGATGCGTGGTCGCGCCGCGCAGACCCGAAACCGTCGGGGCAACCGCGGCCACGATCAGATCGTCGGGTCGTGCGAACGCGCCGACCGCCTGATGGTTGCGACGCGGGTCGTGGTGGACACGGTCGCCGAGGCTCTCCACGATCTCTGGCAGCGGCTCGTCACGCGGACCAGTGCGCAGAACCGTCGCCGGTTCGTCACACGCAAGGTCCAGGCGCCGCGCCAGCTCGGATGCCAGCGCGAGCCCTGAGCGACCACCCGGCAGCAGGTGGTCTGCGGATATCGGCAGAAGGACGCGGCGGGGTTCGGATGTGCCGATGCGCAGGATGCCCAGCGGCACGGTCGATCGTCCCACGATCCGGTCGATCAACCGGCCAAACACGTCTGAGGTCGAACTTC
>JBJHDB010000052.1:0-10367 GCA_050486325.1 Nitriliruptoraceae bacterium
GATCAGCTCGCCGGCCACCGCCTGCGGCGCGAGCTGATCGCAACCGCCCTCGCCAACGACGTCGTCGACCGCATGGGGGTCACCTTCGTCGGGGAGCTCGTGCACACCACCGGCGCCAGTCCGGTCGAAGTCCTGCTCGCCTACCGGATCGCCCGCGAGGTGCTCGACGCACCGGGCCTGTGGCACAGCCTCGATGCGCTCGAGCTCGACCGTGACGTGACCTGGGTCCGCGAACTGGAGAGCGAAGTCGATCGCCCGCTCACCGCCGTCACCGTCGGCCTCATCGGCCATCCCCAACTGGCCGACGACCCGCGCGCGGTGCTCGGCCAGCTCGCCAAGGTCGCCGACGGGCTGCGTGACACCCTGCTGACGCTTGGGACACCCGACCAGCGGCGTGCCCGAACCGCACACATGAACTGGCTCATCGACGACCTCGTCGACGCTGAACTGGCCCGTCTGCTGGCGATCTCCCGTGAGCTCATGCTGCTGCCGGAGGTCGCCGACGTCGTCTCCGTGTCCGGCATCGCGAACGATCCTTCGCAGGTGATGGAGACCATGCTGCTGCTGGGCGACGGGCTGGGCATCGACCGGCTCGAGGATCTGCTGGGCCGTGTCGAACCCGCCGAAGGCTGGGCGCGACGCCAGCACGACGGCGTCGCCGTCGAGCTCCGCCATGCACGGCGGGACGCCGCACTGCAGGCGTTGCGCGACGTCGACGCGCACGATCATGCCGAAGCTGTCGAACGCTTCCTTGCCCGGCACGCCGACGGGATCCACCGGTTGGGCCAGATCATCGGTGAACTACCCGGCGGCGACGGCCCGGCGCTGGACGGGATCGCGGTCGCGGCCCGTGCGGTACGCACGGTGGTCGACCGGGACCGGCGCCGTCGCGACTGACGCGACGGCGTGGCGCATACCGGCCGGTGGTCAGGCCGCGGGGGAACCATCATCGTCGAGCAACGCCAGCGCATCGTCGAGCTGATCGTCGGGCACCACGATCACCGTGCCACCAATCCCGAACACGATGTCGGGCCGCACCCCGCCGGCGTCGTCCCCAGAAACGAAGGCGTCGATGCCGTGCACCCGCAGCAGGCCGCACGCGATGTCGGCTTCCACCCGGCTGGTGAAACGATCGATCCTGGCCACGTGCGGGCAACTCCTGTGGCGGACGCCTTCGGTGGACCGTTGACGGCATTCCGGGCCGGGTCTCGTCGACCTCAGGCGCTCCCCGCCGGGTTCCACGGCGCTCCCAGCGTACGTGGCGTCGCCAGTTCGACGACCGCGACCTCGAGCATCAGCGTGTCGGGAAGATCGCTTCCCTTCAGGTCGAGGTCGAGCCGCGCGAGCCGGTCATGGCACCAGGCGAGCTCGCCCGGCCCGAATCGCCCGGCCAGTGCCGCTGTACGGCGGTGCTGACCGGGCGACATCCCGGCTTCGGCCGCGCTTGCACCGGATCTCACCTGCAGCAGCTGCCGCGAGCGGAACACCATCGCGCCGGCGAGCGCCAAAGGCGCCTCGCCCGCATCGAGCGCACCACGCAGCGCGACCAGGGCTGCGGGAACATCACGTTCGGCGATCGCATCGGCCACGGCGAACCCGGAGGCACGGCCGGTGCCCTGCACCGCGGCCTCGACGTCGGCGGCGGTGACCACCGGGGTGGTGCTCACCGCACAGACGGAGTCGACCTGGGAGGCGATCGCCGACGGGTCGGTGCCGGCATGTGCTCGGATCGCCGCGAGTGCCGCCGGCTCGGCCTGACGTTGGTGGCGGGCGAACTCGCCGGACACCAACTCCTGCCACGACCGATCGTCCCAGTCGGCGGGACGCTTGACGTCGACACGACGACCGTGCTGTTTGGCGCGACGGACGATGCCCTGGATGCGCCCGGTCCCACGGGCGACGAGAATCAGCCCGGTCTCGTCCGAGGGCGCATCGAGATAGCGCTCCAGCTCGTCCTTGACCGTTCCGGAGACCGACTCGACACCGCGCAGCACGACACAGCTCGCTTCGCCGAACAACGATGTCGTGCGCAGTTCAGGCAGCTGATCGAGTTCGGCGACGTCGTGCACACGGACACGGACGTCGTCGTCGAGATCGGCAAGGTGGGCTTCGACCGCACGCTGCAACAGCAGCTCGTCGTCACCGGCGAACATCACCACCACATCCATCTTCTCGACTCTACTCGCGTGCGCAACGGACCGTCGTGTGCGCGCCTGCCGGCCTTACGCACCAGCGGGTTGGTCCAGCCCGGGAGGGCAGCTATCGTTGGCTGTGGTCGGCCGGCGATCAGCCGGGCGGCTGCCACGAGCGCCAGCGAAGACCGGTGAGAATCCGGCGCTGTCCCGCAACTGTGAAGCCCTTCAGGTGCGTACGTGCACCCGCAGGGACGAGCCAGGTCGCCTGCCTCGTGGCCACGAATCCGTGACCCTCGGAGGAAGGGCCGATCGTGCGGCAGCTTCGCCATCTCGTCCCGGCAGTCGTTGTGCCGGCGGTGCGCGTTGCCGACCGTCGACTCTGACTCCTCCACCTCCCGGAGGAGCACCAGACCCATGCGCAATCTCGTGACCGGACGACCGTCCGGACCAACCCGTCCAGCCTTCGTCCAGATGATCCTCGTCGTCGGTGCACTGCTGATCACCGCCTGCGGGACCGACGCGGCGACCGATGCACCCGATGCCAGCGCACCAGAGGAACACGCACAGCAGGCACCGGCCGAAGCTGCCGACGACAGCTCGACGGCGACGGGCGACGATTTCCCGGTTGAGCTCGGCGGGATCGTCATCACCCAACGACCAGAGCGGATCGTGTCGATCTCGCCCACCTCGACCGAGATGCTGTTCGCCATCGGTGCTGGCGACCAGGTCGTCGCCGTCGACGAGTACTCGACATACCCGTCTGAGGCCCCCGTCACCGACCTGTCCGGATTCCAGCCAAACATCGAGGCGATCGCTGAATACGAACCCGATCTGGTGCTCGCCGATCGCGACCCTGGCGGGTTGGTCGACAGCCTCGGCGTCATCGACGTGCCGGTGCTCCTCCAGCCTGCTGCCGAGACGTTCGACGACGTGTTCGAACAGCTGGAGCTGCTCGGCCGTGCGACCGGCCACGTCGACGGGGCCGCCGCGACCGTCGAGCAGATGCAGACCGCGATCGACGAGGTCGTCGCCGAGGTCGCCGGGCTTGCCGACGGCATGACCTATTTCCACGAGCTCGACCCGACCTACTACTCGGTGACCAGCAGCACGTTCATCGGCGAGGTCTACGGGGTGCTCGGCCTGACCAGCATCGCCGACGCCGTCGACGACGATGCGGGCGGTTATCCGCAGCTGTCTCCCGAGTACATCGTCGAAGCCGACCCCGACATCATCTTCCTCGCCGACGCCGCATGTTGCGGGGTGACCGCCGACGATGTCGCGGCCCGACCGGGCTGGGAGACGATCACCGCGGTGCAGACCGGTGCGATCGTCGAACTCGACGAGGACGTCGCGAGCCGCTGGGGTCCGCGCATCGTCGAGCTGCTGCGCATGGCGGCGGACGCGGTGGCCGCACTCGCGGACCATCGATGACGTCGATCGCGGTCGGCCGGGCAGGCGAACACACCGCGCGAGCACCGTTGCGGGCCGCGCGCCTGTCCGGCCGGTGGCTGGCCGCGGCAGGAGCGCTGATGGCTGCCGCAGTCCTGGCGGGACTGCTGCTCGGCCCCGCGTCTCTGCCTGCCGGGGACGTCGTACGCGCCCTGGTCGACCGCGTGCCCGGAGTCACTATCGACCACGGCTTGAGCGACCGGCAGCTTGCGATCCTGTGGCAGCTGCGGCTGCCGCGCGTCGTCCTGGGGGCGTTGGTCGGCGGGATGCTGGCCATGGCCGGCGCCGGCTACCAGGGGGTCTTCCGCAATCCGCTCGCCGATCCCTATCTTCTCGGCGTCGCCGCCGGCGCCGGCCTCGGTGCCACCTTGGCGATCACCTCCGGATTCGGGTCGGTCACCGTCCCGGTCGCCGCGTTCGTCGGCGCCAGCGCCGGGGTGAGCGCGACGTACCTGCTGGGACGAAGTGTCGGTGGCCGGTCGACGGTGTCGCTGATCCTGGCCGGTGTCGCGGTCGCAGCGTTCCTCACGGCAGCCCAGACCTACGTCCAGCAGCGCAACACCGAACTGCTCCGCGAGATCTACGGCTGGCTGCTGGGCCGGCTGCTGACCTCCGGCTGGGTGGACGTGACCACGGTGCTTCCCTACGTCGCCGTGGCCGTCGTGGTGCTGCTGCTGCACCGGCGGCTGCTCGACGTGCTCGCGGTAGGCCATGACGAAGCATCGACGCTGGGGGTTCCCGCCGCCCGGGTCCGCATCGTCGTCGTCGCCGCGGCGACCCTGGGTACCGCCGCCGCGGTGTCGGTGTCGGGGCTCATCGGTTTCGTCGGCATCATCGTGCCCCACACCGTGCGACTGCTCGTCGGTTCCTCCTACCGGATCATCCTTCCCATGTCGCTGCTCGTCGGTGCGGCCGGGCTCGTGCTCGCCGACCTGGCGGCCCGGACCTTGATCGCGCCGGGAGAGCTGCCGATCGGGGTGGTCACCGCGTTCATCGGCGCCCCGTTCTTCGTGCTGGTGCTGCGCCGTGCGAGGATGCAGTGAGCGGCGAACCCGGCCTCGAACTGGCACAGGTCGGCGTGAACCTGCTCGGCAACCGCGTCGTCGACCAGGTCGACCTCACCGTCGGGCACGGCCACTGGGTGTCACTGATCGGGCCGAATGGCGCAGGCAAGACCACCCTGCTGCGCGCGATCGCCGGTGCGGTCGATCACGACGGCAGCATCACGCTCGACGAGCGTCCGCTCGGCACGCTCACCGAACGCCAACGCGCCCGAACCGTCGCCGTCGTCCCCCAGCACCCCGAACGTCCCGAAGGCATGCGCGTCGTCGACTACGTGCTGCTCGGACGAAGCCCCTACATCCACTACCTCGGTGTGGAGGGACGGACCGACCTCGACGTCGTTCGCGCGCAACTGGAACGGCTCGAGCTCATCGAGCTGGCCGACCGTCCCGTGACCACCCTGTCAGGCGGCGAGTTCCAGCGCGCCGTGCTCGCACGTGCGCTCGGACAGCAGGCGCCGGTTCTCCTCCTCGACGAGCCGACCAGCTCGCTGGACCTCGGCCATGCCCAGCAGGTGCTCGAACTCGTCGACGCCCTGCGCCGTGAACGCGGCCTTACCGTGATCAGCGCGCTGCACGACCTGACCATCGCCGGTCAGTACTCCGACGAGCTGGTGCTGCTGGTCGATGGACGTGTCGCGGCACGCGGCAAGGCCGAACAGGTGATCACCTCCGAACTGATCTCGACCCACTACGGCGCCAACGTCGAGGTGATCGACGGGCCAGACGGCCTGGTGCTGGTGCCCCGCCGCCACGCGCCGGTGACCGTCGAGGTGCACTGACGACAAGGAACGCAAGGTGACGATCGACGATGCTGCCGACAACCAGCAGCCGGACACGAACGAACCGGACGCCGCCGGCCTGCAAGGCGTCGGCGGCAACCCGGACGCTCCCCGGGACGATCCGGGCACGCCCCGGCGTGAACCGCCGCGCACACCACCTCGTACCCATGCCGAATCGCTGGTGTTGGTCAACACCGGTGACGGCAAGGGCAAGTCCACCGCCGCGTTCGGCACCGCCATCCGTGCGCTGGCACGCGGCTGGCGGGTCGCGGTCGTGCAGTTCCTCAAGTCCGGTGACTGGCGCACCGGCGAGGAACAGGTGCTCGTGGACCTCGGTGCGGACTGGTGGGCGCTTGGTGACGGGTTCACCTGGGACGCCGACGACCTCGACGTCTCGCGCGCACGAGCCGAGGCCGCGTGGAAGCACACCCGTGCCCTGCTGAAGAAGGGCGAGCACCAGGTCGTGGTGCTCGACGAGATCACCTACCCGATGAACTTCGGCTGGATCGACACCGGCGAGGTGGTGGACACTATTCGCGACCGCGCACCGACGACGACGGTGATCTGCACCGGACGCGACGCGCCGACCGCACTCATCGAGATCGCCGACACCGTCACCGAGATGCGCGAGGTCAAGCACGCCTATCAGCGGGGTGTTCTGGCCCGACGCGGCATCGACTACTGATGCGAGTCGGACCGCCACCCGGCGACCCGCGCGTCGCCCTACAGTTCCTGACCCGGCTCCCCGCCGGGCGGCCGGCCCACACCGCCGACCTCGCGGGTGCAAGTTCGTGGTTTCCCGCGGTCGGGCTGATCGTCGCAGGTGTAGGCATTGCCGTCCGCGCAGGCCTGGAACCGTGGCTCGGTCCCGTCACGGCCACGATCGTCGCAGTCACCGCCATGATCGTGGCAACCGGGGCATTCCACGAAGACGGGCTTGCCGACACCGCCGACGGGATCTGGGGTGGCTGTACCGTCGATCAGCGCCTGGCGATCATGCGCGACAGCCGCATCGGCACGTTCGGCACGCTCGCGCTGGTGACCGACACCGCACTGCGCATCGCGCTGCTCGCTCAGCTCGACCTCGTCGATTTCGTCCGCGCCGTCGCATGCGCCCATGTGCTCGGCCGACTCACCCCGCTGCTCCTGGTCGCCGGCCTGCGACCCGCACGTGACGGCGGCCAGGGCACACGCGCACACGCACCGGGACTGATCGGCTGGATGCTGGCGCTCGCCGTTGTCACGCCGACGGCGATCATGGCCACCGGACGCTGGGCTGCACTGGTGGCGGGCGCGCTGGTGGTCGGCGTCGCCGCGGTCGGCGTCGTCGCCTGGCGCAAGCTCGGCGGGGTCACCGGCGACGTGCTCGGCGCCGGGGTCCAGATCGCCGGGCTCACGATCACCGCGACCGTGGCCGGCCTGGCGCGCGCTGAGGTGTGGGCATGAACGGTGGCACGGCACGGACCTGGAGGGCCTGCTGATGGTCGGGCGGCTGGTGCTGGTGGTCGGGGGGCAGAAATCCGGCAAGTCGAGCTGGGCGGCGGCGCGCGCACGCAGCCAACCGGCTGCGGTGCGCGTGATCACGCCCGCGGTGGTTCGTGACGAGGAGTTCGCGACACGGGTGCGGCGCCATCGCGCCGACCGGCCCGAGTCGTGGCACACGATCGAGACGTTCGACCTCCCTCAGGCACTCGCGGAGGCAGGACCGGACACGTTCGTGATCGTCGACGCCGTGGACACCTGGCTGACCGAGACACTGCTGCAGTGGGGCTTCGATCTGGACGGCGCACCCTCGGCGGACGCACGCCTGGCCGCCGAGGAGCGATTGAGCGCGTGCGTCGACGAGTTCCTCACGGCCGTCCGCCGACGCCCGGCGACGACACTCGTCATCGCCGGCCAGCCCGGCATGGGGGTGCACGCCGGCGATCCGGGCGCGCGGGCATGGGTGGACCTGCACGGTGTCGTCGTCCAGGCCATCTCGGCGGCAGCGGACGAAGCAGTCCTCGTGGTCGCCGGACGCGCCATCGATCTGTCCCCGGGCGTGCGATGAACCTCGACGAGCTCCTGGCCGCCGTCGAACCGGTGCACCGTCCGTCTGCCGACGCGGCACGCCAACGGCACAGCCGGCTGGCGAAACCCCCAGGAAGCCTGGGACGTCTGGAGGAGCTGGCCGCCCAGCTGGCCGCCATCACCCGTGACTGCCCGCCACCTGTGCCCGAACGGCCGGTCGTGATCGTGGCTGCCGGCGACCACGGGGTCCATGGCCAGGGCATCTCCGACTGGCCGCAGTCGGTGACCGCGGCGATGGTTGCCACAGTCGCGTCCGGGCGGGCCGCGGTCAATGCCATCGCGAGGACCGTCGGGGCCGAGGTGGTCGTCGTTGACGTCGGCACCCGTTCCGACGACGTTCCGGCCGGCGTCGTCGACGCTCGTGTCGCCGGTGACCATGGTCACGGCACCGCCGACATCACGATCGGTCCGGCCATGACCCCGCAGCGGTGCCTGGCCGCGATCGCTGCCGGGGCACGTGCCGCGGTATCCGCCGTCGACGCAGGCGGCGCGGACCTGCTGGCGGCCGGTGACCTCGGACTGGGAAACACGACGGCGTCAGCGTGCCTGGTCGCCGTGATGAGCGGCCGGGGTGCGCACGAAGTGACCGGGCCCGGCGCAAACGTCGACGACACCAAGCTGGCGCACAAGATCACGGTCGTCGAGGCCGCCCTGGCGCGTCACGGCGACGATTCCGAACCGTTCGCGGTGCTGGCGTCACTCGGCGGTCTGGAGCATGCGGCGCTGGTCGGCATGCTCCTCGCCGGCGCGTCCCGACGTGTTCCGATCGTGCTCGACGGCGTGGTGTCGGTGGCTGCCGCGCTGGTGGCTTCCGCGATGGCACCGAATCTGGTTGGTCATCTCGTCGCCGGTCACCGCTCCCCCGAGCCCGCCGTGCGGTTCGCCCTCGAACAGCTCGGGCTGACGCCGGTACTCGACCTCGGGATGCGCCTCGGTGAGGGCACCGGCGCCGTACTCGCCGTGCCGATCGTCCAAGCTGCGGCCCGTGTCCTGGCAGAGACCGCACGCATCGACGACGTGGTCAGCTGACACCGATCGATCTTCGCTCCGTTCAGTGCATGCTGAGCACGGCCATCATGACCGCTCATGTGAACGCGGCGAGATCCCGCCACGCGGCATCCAGCAGGGGCAGCAGGTCTTCAGGCGCCAGCACTTCCGGTGGGGCGGTGACGTGCAACTCGAAATCGTCCAAGGTGAGGACAGCGACGCTTACCGGCTCTCCGGTGTAGAACGGCAGGTCACCGACCTCCGCCGTACCGATATTCACGTCCAAACCATCAGGGGTGGACGCCGGATCGAGTTCGGCGATCTGATCGGTCGAACCTCGACGCACGGTCGTGATCACGGCCGGGTAGCCGAAACCTTCGGTGCGCACCGCCCCTACGGCACATCCGAACGAATGCAGCTCATCCATAATGCGTTCGAAGCCCCCGTCATCGAACACCTCTGCTTCAGGCAGATCGACCGTCGTCGATCGCAAATTCGACCAGTCGGCGAGCTGCGTGCAGCGGCCACCGAACGCATCCGGATCGTCCTGATAGATCTCCTCGTAGGCGACCATCGCCAGTTCGAGGCGGTTCGCGCCATCATCTGCCTCAGCGTCCGATTCCCCCTCGTCACTCGTAGTGTCACCGCCGGTCGCTGCATCGTCATCCCATGTGTCCGGCGCTTCAGGGACCGACGACTCGTCCATCTCGCTCGACGGTTCAGGTACGGCATCCTCGACCAGACCGCCGCCGAAGGGCCCACACGCCGCAGCGAGCAACGCCACACCGCTGGCGACCGCCGCCGCACGAGTCGATCGTCGACATGCGCGATACGCCAGCTGCTGGCGTCGGCTGCAAGGGGCAGCCGATGCCTCCGTGACTTGGTTGCCGGGCGGTGGTGTGCGCATGGTTCCCTCCTTGCATGGCCTGTTCCCGGGACGCCTGGGACCGCAAACCCGTCACCCTGGGCGCCAACGACGTCAGGATGTGAAGACCCATCGGATCAGCCGGTTGTTCTCGTCTTCCATGGCAACGAAGATCAGCTGCACGGAGGCCGGGCCTGTCGTGCCAGCGGACACCGCTCGATGCGGAAATCCGTCGACAGGGATCGTCTCGGGCGCGGCGAAGCCACCCGATCCGTCGCCGGCGGCCAGGGTCAGCCCGTACTCGTCCACATCCGGGTCGGCGATCGGCACGATCATCAGATCCAACGCGCCGTCGCCGGTGAAGTCGGCGACGAGAATCTGCTCCGGCATCGGACCGGACAGTCCGTCGATCGGCGGCATCAACGCCCAGTTCTGACCGTCGGCACTGTCCAGCAGATGCACTTCAGCCATCAACGGTTCGGGCTCGCTGGTCACCACCAGTTCGACGATGCCATCGCCATCAAAGTCTGCTGCGGCGTGAACTGACGCGATGGCAGCGACATCGGACACCACCGGGTACGTCACGGTCTCGGCAGACCCGTTGGGGTAGACGCGCACGCTGCTATCGATCAGATCGAGGTGGACGGTGTCCGGTGCGCCATCGCCGTCGATGTCGGCCCGCGCAACCTGATGTATCTCCTCGGGTGGCGCGATCCGCTCGAACGAAAACGGCCCAAGGTTCCCCGGGATGGCCTCGTTGACCAGAACGGCGTTGCCTTCCGGCATGAGCACGTCCAGTGCACCGTCGCCTGTCCAGTCGAACGTGGTCACGCGCCCCAGCTCGCCGGTCGTGACATGTTCGGCGGCGATCACGAGATCGCCCGTGCCGTCTCCTCGGGCGAACACGAGCGTGCGTTCGTGCGGGCCGTCGACGACGACCACCAGCTCGGCCGGCCCGTCGCCGGCGCGGTCACCGATGGCGGCCGCGCGCGGCGGGAGAGCGAGGCGGTGCTGCCAG
>JBJHDB010000053.1:0-10333 GCA_050486325.1 Nitriliruptoraceae bacterium
CAGCGACGGGATCGCGATCAGCGCGGCGAGCTCGTCGACGATAGTCGCCCGATCGAGCCGGTCCAGGGCTTTGGCGACCGCCGAGTCCTCCTCGCCCGGCCCCGCACGCGCCGCGGCGGGTTCCATCCCGTCGGGCGCGGTCGCTGGCGGCTGGTTTGCCACGGCTGCTCCCGGCTCATCGGTCACGTCTGCCCCCGGTTCGTAGGTGGTCCGGACACCGTACTGGGATCGCCTCCGGCGCCCCGATGTTCGGGTGAGCCGTCTGCTCGGGTTCGCCGTTGCTCGTCCGTCCGGCAGGGTGGCGTTCAGTGCATCGGCATCAGTGCTGCAGCGAGGTTCGCGCCGAGTTCCCAGGCCGCCTCGCGCGCATCGCGGTCGATCGGCCCGGTCAGCTCGAGATGCTGCGTCGCCTGCTTCCATTCGAGTCCGCCCGCGATCGAGGTGACGGCGCGAGCTGCTCCGGACGTATCGGAGCTGCCGTGCACCCACAATCCGTATGGTCGGCCCTTGGTCGCCTCGAGGCACGGGTAGTAGACGCGGTCGAAGAAGTGCTTGAGCGCCCCCGACATGTAGCCGATGTTGGCCGGAGTACCCAGCAGATACCCGTCGGCGTCGAGCACTTCCAGCTCCGGGCAGGTCAGCGCCGGGCGGACGGTGACGTCGACGCCGTCTATCTCGTCGGTGGTGGCACCCTCGACGACCGCATCGAGCAGTTCCTGCATGGTTGGCGAAGGTGTGTGGTGGACGATCAGCAGCGTGGCCATGGGCACAGCGTCGCGGATGCGGCCGTGGGTCTCAAGCTGCACGGTCGTCGAACACCCGGCCCAGGTGGCCGCCGTGGCGACACCCGTCCGCGGATCAGGTGTCACTGCTGATGTGTAGGGTCGTTGTTCGTGAGACCTGCGGTGGTACGCGCCGCGGGAAGCGGCGCCAACAGGTGGTGTGACGGGTGGTCACGTTCCTCCATACGGCCGACTGGCAGCTTGGGATGACGCGGCACTACTTCGACCCCGAAACCCAGGGTCGTTTCGCGCAGGACCGCATCGACGTGGTGACTCGCATCGCCGAGCTCGCGTCCGCACGCGACTGCGCGTTCGTCGTGATAGCCGGTGACGTCTTCGAGACCAACCAGCCGGACCGGCGCACGGTGGAACGCGCGATGGAGGCGCTGTCGGCGTTCGCCATGCCGGTCTACCTGTTGCCGGGCAACCACGACGCCTTCGAGCCCGCGTCGGTCTACCGGGGTGCGGCGTTCACCGGGGCGTGCCCGGCGAATGTCGAGGTGTTGGACGACATGCGCCCCCGTGTTCCGGTCGATCGTGTCGAGGTGGTGGGTGCCACGTGGACGAGCAAGCGTCCGGTGCGTGAGATCGTCACTGATGCGTGCACCGCGGACCGCACCGGCGATGGAGTGGTCCGGGTGGTCGTCGGTCATGGTGGGATGGACACCATCAGCGGGGACTTCTCGCAGCCGGGCACCATTCGTCTCGCCGACCTCGAGGACGCCGTGGCACGCGCCGACGTCGACTACGTCGCCCTGGGCGACCGACACTCGACGTCGCCGGTGGGCGACACCGGCAGGATCTGGTACGCGGGCGCGCCGGAGCCCACCTCATATAGGGAAACCGACGCGGGCAACGCGCTCGTGGTCAGCATCGATCCCTCCGACCGTGGGGCCGCCCCACAGGTCGAGCCGGTGCGCGTCGGCAGGTGGAGCTATCACGAGCGTGACTGGTCGGTCGACCGCTCGACCGATCTCGGGCCGCTGTTCGCCGAACTCGACGCGATCGCCGACAAGGCACGTGCGGTGGTCAAGATCCGCATCGAAGGGATCATCTCCCTCGCCCAGGCGGCCGCGCTCGACGCCGGTATCGCGGCCCGCAGCGAGGTGTTCGGTGCGTTGGAACACCCCGAGCGGCACCGCGACGTGACGGTCGTGCCCGACGGCGACGACCTCGCCGGCCTCGGCCTCACCGGCTACGCGGCCACGGCGCGTGACCGGCTGCTCGACCAGGCGGCCCACGACCCGGCCGCGACCGACGCGCTGGCGTTGCTGGTGCGCCTGGCGGGGGAGCGCGACACGTGAGGCTGCGACGGGTACGGCTCGAGCACGTCCGTGGCGTTCGGGCCTGCGACGTCGCCTTCGACCTCGACGGGGTCACGGTTGTCGTCGCACCCAATGAGCGCGGCAAGTCGACGCTGATCGACGCCGTGGATCTGCTGCTCACCACCAAAGCGAGTTCGCGCGCCCAGGTCGTGCGCGACCTCAAGCCAGCGAACGCCGACGTCGCGAGCACCGTTGAGGTCGAACTCACCATCGGCGGTGTCGAGCTGCGCTGCCTGAAGCGGTTCAACCGCGAGGTCGCCACCGAGCTGGAGCTGCGTGGGGACATTCGCGCGTCGTTGACCGGCGACGAGGCGCACGACCGGCTCGTCGAACTCGTCAGCTCCCATGTGGACGAGCCGCTGCGGCGGGCCCTGTGGCTGCGTCAGGGCCGCGGGCTCGACACGCTGCCGTTGCGCAGTGCGACGCTGGCACGCCAGCTCGACGCGGTTGCCGCTGGCGAGGACACCGCGTCGGGAGATGAGCTACTCGACCGGGTCGAACGTGAGTATCTGCGCTTCCACACGCCGAGTGGTCAGCTGAAGAAGGACCCGGTCGGCCAAGCCGAGGCCCGTGTGGCCGAACTGACCGATGCGTGCGATGACCTCGCCGCACGCATCGAATCGATCCGCGGCGACGTCGACGCGCTGGATGCGCTCGAACGCCAGCTTCCGGTGCGTGAACGTGAACTCGTCGAGCAGCTCGTTCCCGTCGCGGAGAAGGCGCAGGAGCGACTCGTGCGGCTGCAGCAGGCACGGGACCGCATCACCCAGCTTCGTGCCGAGCACGACCGCGTGATCGCGCGCGAGCAGGTGGCCGCCGGCGATCGTCAGCGACGCCATGACGACGTGGAACGGCTCACGCAGCTCGAGCAGGAGGTCGCCTCGCTCGCCGAACAGGTCGCTCCGGCCGCGGCGCGGCTCGCCGAGCTCGCCGAGCGGCGCGATCGGGCCCGTGAACGGTTCGAGCAGGTCGAATCGCGTCGTGAACGGCTCGGTCGTGAGCGTGATGCTCTGCAGATGGTGATCGATCTGGTCCGTGCACGCGACGTGCTGCACCAGGCCGAACTTCGGCACGACCGTGTCGCCGAAGTGGTTGCCGCTGCGGCCACCGCCGAGCCGGAACTCGGCGAGCTCCACGTCGATGATGACGCGCTGGCACGGATCCGTGCTGCAGACCACGCCCTGCGGGCGGTTCACGCCGAAGCCGACGCTGCCGCACCCACCGTGCGAGTGACCGCGTTTCGCGCCGTCGAGGGACGCCTCGACGCCGAAGCCCATCGATTCGACCCGTCGACGCCGCTCGAACGCACCGTCGAGGGTGAGCTGACCGTGCAGTTCGACGACGTTGCCCGCGTCGAGGTGACCGCCGGCGCTCCGGCGGCGGAGCTGGAACGCCGCCTCGACGATGCGCGCAGCGCGTTGATGGCTGCGTGCCAGGCTGCCGGAGTGGACGACCTCGACGCCGCTGAGCGTGCCCTTCGTCGTCGCGACGAACTCGTCGAGGTGATCCGACGGCGCGACGAAACGCTTCGGCGCGAGCTGACCGGCAACGGCGCGGACCGCCTCACCGTCGACATGCTCGAGGCCGACCTTGCCAACGCGCGCAAGGAAGTCGAACGGCTCGAGCGGCTGGTCGATGAACGTGCCGCCGACGTCGAGCCTGCGGAGGCGGACGCACGCATCCGTGAGGTGCGACGGGAGCTCGACGCGGCCGACGCAGAACGTGACCGGGCCAGGACCGAGCTGGCCGAGCGTGACGCGGAGCTAGACACGGCACGTCAGGCTCAGGCCCGCGACACCGCCACGCTCGAACAACGCCGCGCCGACCTTCAGCGGCTTGGCGCGTCACTGGCACAAGCCCGTGGCGACCTCGACGACGCGACACTCGAGCAGCGCCTGGTGGAGTCCACCCAGGCGGTGACCGACGCCGCGTCCCGACTCGCGGCCGCCCAGGACGAACTCGACGGGCTCGATCCGGACGCGATCGAGCTCGACGTCGACGCTGCGGACAAAGCGCAGGCTGCCGCGGAGGCGGCGTTGGCCGCCGACCGTCAGCGGCGGGTCGAGCTGGCTGCGACGCTGGAGGCGCTCGGGGCGCAGGGTTTGCACGAGGAGTTCGACCGTCGCGACGCCGAACGGATGCGTGCCAATGAAGAACTGCGTCACCTCCGATCGCGGGCACGTGCTGCCGAGCTGCTGCGTGACACGCTGCAGCACGCGCGTGACGAGCTTCACGACGCCTACCGCGCGCCGCTTCGCACACGCATCGAGCAGCAGGCGCGCCTGCTGTTCGACGGGGAGGTCGCGGTCGAGCTGGACGACGAGCTACGCATCGTCAGCCGCACGCTCGACGGGGTGACCCTCGGTTGGGGGCAGCTCAGTGCCGGGGCTCGCGAGCAGCTGGCGATCCTGAGCGGCCTGGCTGCCGCCCAGCTCGCCGGAGACGACGGTGTGCCGTTCGTGCTCGACGACGTGCTCGGATACACCGACCCGGAACGGATCGCGCGGCTGGGGGCGCTGCTCGGTCGAACACAGGGAGCCCAGGTGATCGTGCTGACCTGTGTCGGCGACCGTTTCCGGCACACCGGGGCCCGCACCGTCGCGCTGTCCGACGCGCCAGGGCGCTGAGCGGTGCCGCCCGACCCGGAGGTGGCGCTCGACGGAGACCATTCAGATGCCGCGGGTTTGCGGATCGTGCGCAGCACCCACGTAGAAGCGTTGCTTGCGCCGCTGATCGCGCAGCTCCGCCATTCGTCCGCCGATGTGTTCACGCCTGTTCGGATCGTGGTCGCCAGCCGCGGCATGCAGCGCTGGCTGACCCATCAGATCGCGCAGGGCCTGTCGGACGCCGGTCACGGGATCGCGGCGAACATCGACTTCCCATTCCCCGGTCGGATGATCGACGAGGTAGTCGGAGCGTGCACCGGATCCGGTGAGGGCGACCCGTGGGAACCTCGCACGCTCGCCTGGTCGGTTGCCGCCCTGTTCACCTCCCACGCCCACGCCCCCGCGATGGCTTCGCTGGGCGACGCCATCGGCGACTCGATCGTCGATCGGCCCGGATGGCGGCTGGCACGGCGCGTCGCCGACGTCTTCAACGGCTACGCACTGACCCGGCCGGAGATGGTGGCCGCTTGGAGTGCGGGTGACGACGTCGACGATGACGCACGCCCATTGGGCGCCGACGATCGATGGCAGCCGTGGTTGTGGCGTCGGCTCGTCGCCGAGCTCGGCGATCCGACCGCACGGCTCGGCACGACCATCGAACGTCTGCGGGACGGCTCCGCGGCTGGACTTCAACTGCCGCGCGAGGTGACCCTGTTCGGTCTCACCACCCTGCCACGCCGCCATCTCGAGGTACTTGCCGCCCTGGCGGGTCACCGACCGGTGACGCTGTACCTGCCCACGCCGTCCGCATCGCGCTGGCGCCGTTGTCGGGAGGCAGCTTCGACCGGTGGAGCCATCGACGAGGCCGCGCATCCGATGCTGCTGTCGTGCGGTCGTCTGGCTGACGACGCGGCGACGTTGGTCACCCGATTGGCGCCCGCCCATCACGACATGCAGGTCGACCCGCCGGATGCGGCATACGACGATGCTTCCCGGACGTTGCTGGGCCGGATCCAGCAGGGGCTGCGCGAAGACGAGGCCCCACCGTCACCGGATGCGGGCGAGGATGCGCTGCGGGTGCGCGGAGCCGAAGGTGACGTAGCTGCTGCCGCCGTCGATCCAGCCGCATGGGAGCGCGACACCGACCGGACCCTGCAGGTGCACCGGTGTTACGGCCCTTCACGGCAGGCCGAGGTGCTGCGGGACGCCATCTTTGCCCTGCTCGCCGACGACGCCACGCTCGAGCCGCGCGACGTCATCGTGCTCACCCCCGACGTCGCGACGTTCGCGCCACTGGTCCAGGCGGCGTTCGCCGCCGACGGTCACCGGCCTGACCTTCCTGTGGAGGTGGCCGACCGTCGTGTCGGCGACGGCGACGTCGTGGCATCGATCTGCCTGACACTGCTGGGCCTGGCTGCCGGTCGTGTCACCGCGTCCGAGTTGCTCGACCTGCTCGCCCGTGACGCGGTCGCCGCGATGTTCGGCATCTCCCACACCGAACTACCGCAGCTTCGGCGATGGGTGGCCGAAACGGGCGTTCGATGGGGCATCGATGCCCACCACCGGGCCGTGCACGGTCAGCCCGCGGACCATCACCACACGTGGCGTGCGGGTTTGGATCGGCTCCTGATCGGCGTGACGATGGCTGATGAGGACGACCGGGTGGTGGGCGGCCTCGCCCCGTTCGACCACGTCGAAGGCGACGACGTGGAGCTCGCCGGGCGCTTCGCCGAGGCGGTCAGCATCATTTGTCGGCTGCTGCAGGAGCTGTCCGGTCCGCGACCGGTCGCCGACTGGTGCACGACGATCCGCGCGGCCGTGCGGCGGTGCGTCCAACTCCCGCCCGACGACGCGTGGCGGTTGCATGCGTTCGAAGACCGCCTGGACGAACTCGCCGCCGACGCGCATGCCGCGGACGTACGGGCCGATCCCGTAATTCTGGATCTCGGCGGCATCACTGCCGCGCTCGCGGCCGCACTCGACCAGACACGTGGCGCTACCGGTTACGAAACCGGTGCGGTGACGCTGTGCGAGCTGGTGCCGATGCGCTCGATCCCGCACCGGGTCGTCTGCCTCCTCGGTGTCGACGACGGGGTGTTTCCGCGACGGTCGGATCGGGTCGGGTTCGACCTCGTCGACCGGCATCGCCACCTGGGTGATCGTGACCGTCGCGACGAAGACCGGCACCTGTTCCTCGAAGCCGTACTCGCCGCGCGCGATCACCTGGTGGTCGTCTGTGCGGGCTGGGATGCCCGCACCAACGAATCACGACCGATGGCGGTGCCCGTCGCCGAGCTCGTCGAAGTCACCTTGCGCACCGCGGCAGCGATCGGTGTCGATCCAGACACGGTCGTTCGCGACCATTCGTTGCATCCGTTCTCGCCCTCGGCGTTCACCCCTGATCATGACGGCCGACCCTTCTCGTTCGACGTGACCCGACTGGCCGCGGCACGCCGGCTGCACGACCCTGGCCGACGGCCGCGGGTATTCGTCGATGGCCCGCTGGCGCCACCTCAAGACGATGGCGACCCGATCAGCCTCGACGACCTGGTCGATGCGGCGGTGCACCCGGTCCGTCACCTGCTGCGCGACCGGCTGGAGCTGCATCTGACGGAGCGTGACGAGCCTCTCGACGACGACGAGCCGCTCACGCTCGACGCGCTCGAGCGGTCCGGCGTGGGCAGGCTGCTGCTCGACGTCGACACCAACCGTGTTCAACGCCGCCTTCACGCGCTGCAGGCGACCGGGACCGTGCCTGCCGGAACGCCCGGCCAGGTCGCGGTCGACGCCGTCGCGCGCGAGGTCGCCGAACTGCGTGCTTTCGCAGAATCCCGAGCAGCGGAGCTGCTCGGCGCCACGCCTGAGGACGCGCGGCAGGGTGACGTGGCCATGGAGATTCCGCTCGACGATCGCATGGTTCGTGGCACCGTCGACGCGATGTTCGGGCCAGTCGTTGGCGCGGACCCGTCGGCGATCGGTGGCGCCCTGCGGCTCGAGGTCGCCTTCCGCCGTGACGGACCACGGCCGTTGCTGAGCTGCTGGGTCCGCCACCTCGCGCTCGCCTGCCACGGGATGACCGACACGGTCACCGTCGCGGTGCTGCGTGCCAAGTCAGGGTCGGGCCAGGCCGTGAAGGTGCTCGCACCACTGGCCGCAACCGTCGACGACCCGGATGCGTTTGCGCGGCTCCAGCTGACCGAACTCGTCGCGTTGCGTGACCAGGCGCTGCGCGAACCGCTTCCGTTGTTCACCAGCGCGTCGTACAAGTACGCCAGCACGGGCAGGATGAGCGCGGCCGAAGGGGCGTTCTGGGACGGTTTCCGGAGCCAAGGGGACCGCGACGTCTACATCGAGCAGGTGTACGGCGCCGAAGCCACCTTGAGCGACGTGCTCGCCGACGAAGATGCCGCGCGACAGTTCCGCATGCTCGCCGAACAGCTGTGGCATCCCGTGCTCGAACACCTCGAACGATCGAAGCAGTGGCACGCGAGCCGCCACCCGACGGAGGGGTCGCCGTGACCGTCCCGGCGCACGTCTACGACCCGGCCGGTCCGCTGCCAACCGGGCGGATGCTCATCGAAGCCAGCGCCGGGACCGGCAAGACCCATGCCATCGCCAGCCTCGTGGCACGCCTGGTCGCTGAGGAAGGCCTCGCCATCGACCGGGTCCTGGTCGTTACGTTCACCGAGGCTGCGGCCGCCGAGCTGCGGGGACGCGTCCGTCGCCGGCTCATGGAGGTTCTGCACGCATGCGACGTCGTCGCTCGAGGCAACACCTGCCCCGACGATGCGACCGCCCGGGCTGTTGCGACCACCTCCGGCGAGGAGGGATCGCCGCATCCGCAGCTGGCCGAGCGGCAACGGCGGCTCCGGCAGGCGCTTCGCCGCTTCGACGACGCGACGATCGACACGATCCACGGGTTCTGTCGGCAGGTGCTCCAGCAGGCCGGTCCGGCGCTGGGGACCGTCGCGGATGGGGAGCTCACCGGTGACGTTGCCGACCTCGTCGCCCGGGTGGTGCGCGACCGTCTCGTCGCGGCACTGCGTGACGCCGATCCCGGTTGGTACGAAACGGTGGCATCCGGCTCGTTCGAGCAGGACCTCGTATCGATCGCCAAGGCCGTCGAGGCCGAGCCGAAGCTGCTGCTGCTGCCCGACGACATCGACACCGATATCGGCACACCCGACGGTGCACGTTCGCTGTTGGGGGAGACCACCGGCGAGATCTGCCGGCGGTGGCACGATCAGCGTGACCGGATCGTCGACTGGATCGGCACGACCGCCGAAGAGAAGGGATTCGGCAAGGGCCAGCGCACGTTCTCGCGGGCCAAGGCCGCCGCCGCGCGAGATGCGATCGACGCATGGTGTCGCGCGGTCGAGGCGGATTCGGCAGGCACACCGCTGGCCGGGACCGAGGCCGCCGGTCCGGAGCTCGTCGACGCGGACCACGCCGGAACGGGTTCGCCCGCCGCGGTGTCCGCCGATGCGGGGCGAGCAGCCGAACTGTTCGACGCGTTCGCCCGCGCCAAGATCGAGGCGAAGCTCGCCGAGGGTCGCGCGATCCCCGTCGAGCTCGACATCGTGGATGCCTCCGCGATGGCCGCGGAAGCGCAGGCGCGCATCGTGGGCGCGTTCCGACGCCGCATCATCCTCGAGACGCAGCGTGAGGTCACACAACGCAAACGGCAGTCCGGCTTGTGGTCGTTCAGCGACCTGCTGAACTCGCTCGAAACGGCGCTGTCCGACCCGGGGACCCGTCGCCGGCTGACCACGCTGATCCGGCAGCGGTTCGATGCCGCGCTCATCGACGAGTTCCAGGACACCGATCAGGTCCAGTGGAACATCTTCTCCACCGCGTTCGATGGGGATGCCCGCCTGTATCTCGTCGGCGACCCGAAACAGGCGATCTACGCGTTCCGGGGCGCCGACGTGCACACCTACCTGGCCGCCTCGCGCACCGTGCCCGAGGATGCGCGCTTCACCCTGACGACCAATCACCGGTCCGACGCGCGCTACCTCACCGCGATCAACCGGATGTTCGGACGGCAGGGATTCGACGCCGACGGTGTGTATGCCGTGCCAGGGATCCGGCACATCGACGTGGAGGCATCCGAGGCCAACCGGACCGACCGCCTCGACCCGGCGGACGCGACCAACCCGGCCCTCGAGCTGCGTGTCGTCACCCGAACCGCCGCCGGACTGGATGACGCCGCTGCCGGCAAGCCCATCACCAAGGACGCGGCACGGCGGCTGATCTGCGCGGACGTCGCCACCGGGGTCGTCGACTTCCTCGCGTCCAAGACGCGGATCCGCGGCGGTTCGGACATGCCATGGCGGGTGGTGCAACCGTCCGACATCGCGGTGCTCACCCGAACGAACCGTGAGGCGACCGACATCCAGCGTGCGTTGCACGACCACGGTGTGCCGGCGGTTGTTCGCTCGGATGCCAGCGTGCTGGCCAGTCCCGAAGCCCGTGCCGTCGAGTGGATCCTCGCCGCGTTGCTCGATCCCGGCTCGTTACGGGCGGTCCGTGGTGCGATGGCCACCGACGTGCTCGCGCGTCCCGCTTCGGTGTTCGCGGGCGATCCCGCTGCGGTGGAGCGGGACGCGGAACGTTTCGC
>JBJHDB010000054.1:0-10276 GCA_050486325.1 Nitriliruptoraceae bacterium
GGCGATCATCATCGCCGTGACGATCAACAACAGTGCGACCAACACCGGTTGGCACGACGAGTTCGCCGGCGGGACCA
This sequence comes from Nitriliruptoraceae bacterium, assembly GCA_050486325.1. GTDB lineage: Bacteria > Actinomycetota > Nitriliruptoria > Nitriliruptorales > Nitriliruptoraceae > JBJHDB01. The sequence goes on from JBJHDB010000054.1 coordinate 78, forward strand.
GCGTCATCAAGATCGGCTGATCACCCGTCAGGACCATGTGAACAGGCCACGGACCTCAAGGTCCGTGGCCTGTTCGCGTAGGGCCGCTTCCCGCCGGGGTCGGTGGTGAGCGCCGTCGGTAGTGCTCAGTGGCGTGCCGCGCTCCGACACGCCCTGGTGACGATCGCACCCTGGATCGACGACGAACGATTCGGGCCGCGGAATGTCGACGCCGGCACGTGCACGCGTTGCGTCGACCTGCCCCGTCTGCTGGCCACGTGCGGGCCCGCGACGGCCGAAGCGCTGTGCCGCGCATGCGCGGTGCAGCTCGGCGACGACGCATGGTGCGACGGCCACCGTGACGAGGGCCGTCAAGCACGCCGGTGGGCGGCGCAGCTCGGCGACGACTGGCCCTCGGTGGTCATCCTGTGGTGGGTCGCCACTGGGGAGTTGCGCGTCGATCCGGATGAGGTCGACCGTCACGCCCGCAGTATCGGCGTGGTTCAGTGACCGGCGAGCAGCTCGGCGATCCGCTGGTCCAGGGCGTCGCCGTACAGTGCACCCGCGACGACGCGCACCTCACCGTCCGCGTCGACGAACGCCCACGCCGGCTGGGCGCGCACGCCGAACCGGGCCCAGAGATCTCCGTCGTCATCGACCAGGGTCGGCATCGCTTCGAGACTGAACTCGTCGACGAAAGCGGCCATGGCCGCGTCGGTGTCATGTGCCGCGATCCCGACGAAGTTCACCTCCCGGTGACGTTCCAGCGCTTCCGCGACCGCGGGAGCCTCGCTCCGACAGGTCGGTCACCACGGGGCCCACATCCACAGGGCGACCGGCTGGCCCGACAGCGCACCGAGGTCCATGCTGCCCCCGTCGAGGAGCCGCGCGTGCACATCCAGGGCGGCCACGCGATCGGGCGCGTCGTCAGTCTCCGCCCGAGGCGTGGCCGTTTCGGAAGGTTCAGCACTGGTCTTCGGATCTTCGGCAGGCGCGGTCGCCTCCGCCGTCGCGTCGATGCCCTCGTCGGCTGCACCGCCGCACGCGCCCAGCACGACGAGCGCAACGGCGAACACGGCGGCCCGCCTAGCTGGCACCAACATCCGTCTGCGCATACGCGTCAACATAACCCGTCAACCCGCCAGTGACGTGGCGCCATCGAGCCCACGGACACGATGCGGGCGGACCTCGACCGACCTTGCCCCCAGGAACCGACCCGCGAGCTCGGCGAACCTTGCCGGCTCCCCGGTGGTAAGCGCCGTCAACCGTCCGGGGGCGGACACGGTTCCGAGTGCAGCCCGCTCCCACCCCATCCGTTCGAGCAGATCACGCACCTCGAAGGCAGTCTCGTCGGCGCTGGAAACCAGGGTGGTCCGTCGCCCCGCAGCCGCCGAGATCGCGCGGGCCAGCAGCGGGAAATGGGTACAGCCGAGCACCAGCGCATCGACGCGGGCGGACAGCAACGGCGCAAGCTGCGCAGCGACGATCTGGGCGGTCTCGGGATCGTCTGCGACACCGTCCTCGACCAGTTCGACGAAGCCTGGGCAGGCATGTGCGGTCACACGCAACCCCAGGCGCAGCCGTTCGGCGGTGCGTTCGTAGATGCGGCTCTCGGCGGTCAGGCGAGTGCCGATGACGAGCGCACGTCCGGTTCTCGACGCCTTCGCCGCCGCACGCAGCCCGGGTTCGACCACGCCCACGACGGGGATGTCCAGCCGCTTGCGAAGCTCGTCCAGCGCCACGGCCGCCGCGCTGTTGCAGGCCACGACCAGGAGCTTCACCCCCTGGGCGACCAGGTCGTCGGCGATCGCCAGCGCGAAGGATCGCACCTCGGTGGCCGTCCGCTCGCCATACGGATATCGGGCTGTGTCCCCGATGTAGAGCAGATCCTCGTCAGGCACCAGGTCGGCAAGCGCCTGGACGACGGTCAGCCCGCCCAGTCCGCTGTCGAACACCCCGATCGGCCGGTCCTGCACCTGGCGCCTCGCACGTCCACTGCCATCAACGCAAGCCACGCTAGCGCCTGGCCTGCGTGCCACCCCCCTACCATGGGACATCGGTGAGGAGCGATGCGTGCCATCAGCGATCGAACAGCGGGTTCTGGACGTCGTCCAGGCGACCGGCCATCCGTTCGAGACGATTCCGGTGGACCCGGCCCTGGCCGACACGGCCGAGTTCTGCGCGCACTACGGCTATCCGCCCGAAACCAGCGGAAACTGCATCCTCGTGGCGTCGCGCGGCGACGAGCCGGTGATGGCGGCATGCCTGGCGCTGGCGACCACCAAGCTCGATGTGAACAACCGTGTCCGGCGCATGCTCGGCGTACGCAAGCTGTCGTTCGCCCCTGCCGAGCTCACCCGCCAGGTCACGGGCATGGAGATCGGCGGCGTCACCCCGTTCGCGCTCCCGGAACAACAGCCCAGCCCGCACGAGGGCCGGCTGCCGTTGTGGATCGACGCGCGGATCGCCTCGCTCGATCGGGTGATCGTCGGAGGCGGGTCACGGTCGCTGAAGCTATCGGTACCGCCGGCCGCACTCGAAGCGATCGGTGGTGAGTTCATCGAGGACCTCGCGACCGACACTGGTGCGTGACGCACACCCCGGACGCCGGTTTCAGGGCCCGGGAATTCCGGCGCCGAAACACCGGTTCAGGCGGCCGGAACCGATGGCCGCCAGGAATCCCGGGAGGCTTCGTAGGCGGTGATCCGGTCGGCATGCTCGAGTGTCAGCGCGACGTCGTCGAGGCCGTTGATGAGGCAGTGCTTGGTGTGCGCATCTATCTCGAAGGACTCGTCGATTCCCTCGATATTGCCGGTCGGCGCCATCGTCACCCGTTGCGCCGGCAAATCGACCGTCACCGGATTGGACGGGTCTGCCTCGATCAGCGCGAACATCCGGCGAACGGACTCCTCCGGCAGCGCGACGCACACGATGCCGACCTTGCCGCAGTTGCTCCGGAAGATGTCAGCGAAGCTCGGTGCGATGATCGCGGTGAACCCGGCGTCCTCGAGCGCCCATGGCGCGTGCTCGCGTGACGACCCACAACCGAAGTTGCGACCAGCCACCAGGACATTGGCTTCCTGATGCTCGGGACGGTTCATAACGAAGTCCGGCCGCGGTGAACCGTCCTCGTCGTAACGCCACTCGAAGAATGCGAACGGGCCGTACCCAGTCCGCTCGACACGCTTGAGAAACTGCTTCGGGATGATCTGGTCGGTGTCGACGTCGTTCGCGTCGATCGGGCAGGCCCGCCCGGTGACCACGCTGACCGGTTCCATCGTCACTCCTGCCCGTCGCTGGGATACATCTCACGCACGTCGACGAACCGGCCGTGGATCGCCGCTGCGGCCGCCATCGCCGGTGACACCAGATGGGTCCGGCCCTTGAAACCCTGACGCCCTTCGAAGTTTCGGTTCGACGTCGACGCGCATCGCTCACCTGGGGCGAGCTGGTCGGGGTTCATCCCCAGGCACATCGAACAGCCCGGTTCGCGCCAGTCGAAACCGGCCTCGATCAGCACGTCGGCGATGCCTTCGGCTTCGGCAGCGGCTTTCACCACCGCCGATCCGGGCACCACCATCGCGTGCAGGCCATCGACGACCTTTCGGCCTCGGGCGATCTCGGCGGCGGCACGCAGATCCTCGATCCGCCCGTTGGTGCAGGATCCGATGAACACCTTGTCGAGACGCAGGTCGACGATGTCCTCGCCTCCGTCGAGCCCCATGTACTCCAGGGACCGGGCCCACTGCCGTGCGGTTGGCTCGTCGGGAGCCTCCTCGACCCGCGGCACCCGGGCTTCGACCGGCACCGACATCGCCGGGGTGGTCCCCCAGGTGACAGTTGGCGCGATTCGGGCCGCATCGATTGTGACCGTGCGGTCGAAGGTCGCATCGGGATCGGTGACCAGCGACCGCCAGGCCGCGACCGCCGCATCCCAGTCGGCGCCCTTCGGCGCGAACGGCTTGTCCTTGAGGTAGGCGAAGGTCGTCTCGTCGGGTGCGACCAGCCCGGCACGTGCCCCGCCCTCGATCGACATGTTGCACACCGTCATCCGGCCCTCCATAGACAACGATTCGATGGCCGGGCCGCGGTACTCGATGACGTGTCCGGTCCCCCCGTCGACGCCGATGACGTTCAGGACGTGCAGGATCAGGTCCTTGGCGACGGTTCCCTTCGGCAGTTCACCTTCGACCTCGACCGCCAGCGTGCGGGGCATCCGCTGCGGCAGGGTCTGGGTGGCCAGGACGTGCTCCACCTCGGAGGTGCCGATCCCGAACGCCAGCGCACCGAACGCGCCGTGGGTGGCGGTGTGTGAGTCCCCGCAGACGATCACCGCGCCGGGCTGGGTCAGCCCGAGCTCGGGACCGATGATGTGCACGATCCCCTGGTTGCGGCTGCCCATCTCGAACAACCGGATCCCGAACTCCGCGCAGTTGTCGCGCAGCGCGTCCATCTGCGCCACCGACAGCTCGTCGGTGATCGGCAGTTCGCCCGACACCTCCCGTGGGTCGGTCGGGACGTTGTGGTCCATCGTCGCCAGGGTCAGTTCGGGCCGTCGAACCGTTCGTCCAGCGGTCCGGAGCGCGTCGAACGCCTGGGGGGAGGTGACCTCGTGGACGAGGTGGAGGTCCACGTAGAGCAGGTCGGGCGCGTCACTCGGGGAGTGCACGACGTGCTGCTCCCAGATCTTCTCCACGATCGTCTTGGCCGTCATCTCGTTCCTCTCACGCGTGCACGACACCAGCCGCGGACGGCCAGCGTAGGTGGTGGCACTTCACGGTCGGAAGTCGCCACCTCGGTGGACCAGGCGTCGCGATCGGTTGAGCGCATCGACGAACGCACGTGCGCTGGCCTCGACGATGTCGGTGGAGACGCCTCGCCCGGTGTAGCGCGCACCTTCGGCATCCTCGATCGTGACGGTGACCTCGCCGAGCGCGTCGATGCCTTCCGTGACCGCCGACACCTGGAACGACACCAGGGTCGCGTCGTCGCGCCCCAGGGCGGATCGCACGGCGCGGCACGCCGCGTCGACCATGCCGTCTCCGGTCTCCTCGGCGGTCACCACCTCGCCCGCGTCGACCCCATGTTCGGCGGCGACATCGTCCCCGACCAGTCGGATGCCCACCCGGGCGAACGGCGCCACCTCGGTGCCGCTGCGGACCTCGAACTCGACGATCTCGTAGTCGTCGTCAGCACGCACGTGCGTCTCGGCCAGCACGATCGCCTGGACGTCTTCGTGGTTGACCAGGCCTTTGCGGTCCGCGAGCGCCTTGAACCGGGAGAACGCTGCCTGACGCTCGCCTTCGTCCAGGTCGAACCCGAGATCCTCGACCGCCTTGAAGAACGCGTGCCGCCCCGAGTGCTTGCCGAGCACGATCTGGGAACCGTCGGCGCCGACGTCCTCGCTGCGCATGATCTCGTAGGTCAGACGGTCCGCCAGCACACCGTGCTGATGGATGCCTGACTCGTGCGCAAAGGCGTTCTCGCCGACGACGGCCTTGTTCTTCTGCACGCCGTAGCCGGTCAGGCTCGAGACCAACCGTGAGGTGCGGGTCAGTTCGGGCGTGTACAGGTGATGATCGACGCCCAACAGGTCCGCACGGGTGCGGATCGCCATCACCACCTCCTCCAGGGAGCAGTTGCCGGCGCGTTCGCCGATGCCGTTCACGGCCACCTCCACCTGGCGGGCGCCATTGCGCACCGCCTCCAGGGAGTTCGCCACGGCAAGCCCGAGGTCGTTGTGGCAGTGCACACTGATCACCACCCCGTTGGCCTCGATCGCGGGGATGCGACGGTGCAGCTCGGCTATCCACCGACCGAAGTCGTACGGCAGCGCATACCCGACGGTGTCGGGGATGTTCACCGTGGTCGCCCCCGCCTCGACCGCGGCGGCACAGATGTCGACGAGGAAGTCGAAGTCGGTGCGGGTCGCATCCTGCGGGGAGAACTCGACGTCATCGGTGTAGCTGCGAGCCAGCTCCACCGAACGGATCGTCTGCTGGAGGATCTCGTCCTCGGTCGCCTGCAGCATGTACTTACGGTGGATGTCCGACGTCGACAGGAACGTGTGGATCCGTCCGCGTCGCGCCGGCGCGATGGACTTCGCGGCCGCCTCGATGTCGCCTTCCATCGCGCGTGCCAGTGCGGCGATCACCGGCGGCTCACGCTCGTCGGTCGCACCTTCCGAACCGTCCGGGCCGATGGCCTTGCGCGGCGCGTTGCCCACGACCTCGGCGACAGCCTTGACTGCGTCGAAGTCGCCGGGAGAGGCGGCCGAGAAGCCGGCCTCGATCACATCGACCTGCAGCCGTGCGAGCTGTTCGGCGATCTCGACCTTCTCACGGGCGTCGAGCGAGATCCCCGGCGACTGCTCGCCGTCGCGCAGGGTGGTATCGAAAATGGTGACGTCAGCACCGAGATGGTGCTCGACCCGGTCGATGTCGACAGGCGTACTCATGGTCCTGCTCCTGCGGTCACGAACACCTGTGGTGTTCGGTGTGATGTCCTCGATGTCCCCGAGCGGGCCTCCGCGTCACCGTCGTGTGGGGGATGGACGGCGACGCGGCATCAAAGGAGCAGCAGGGCAGGCGCGAGAGCCAGCAGAAGGGCGCGCAGCGGAGCAGGACCCGTGCTCGCCGGGTCGTGAACGGCTCCGTTCGCGTGACGCATACCGGGGTAGTGTGGCGTCAACCGGGGGGTTCGCGCAAGTACGCGTGCGCTTGCGCTGGCATGACGGCCGTGCATGACGGCCGTGCACGACCCGCGCACCGGCCTGTGTCGACACCCCGACATCACCGACGACGAGAGCACCGATGCAGCTGCCGTTGATGCCGGTCATCGAGCCGATGCTGGCCCGGCTCGCACGCACTCTGCCGACCGGTGACTTCCTGTACGAACCCAAGTGGGACGGCTTCCGGTGCATCATCTTCCGTGACGGTGACGAGCTTTTCCTGCAAAGCCGAAACGGCAAGCCGCTCGACCGGTACTTCCCCGAACTGATCGACCCGGCCGGCAACGACCCGTTGCGTGCATCGCTGCCACAGCGTCTAGTGATCGACGGCGAGCTGACCGTGCCCGTCGACTCCGGCCTGGACTTCGACGCGTTGTCCGCCCGGATCCATCCGGCGGCGTCGAGGGTCACCGAACTCGCCGCACGCACACCAGCGTCGTTCGTCGCCTTCGACCTGCTCGCGCTCGGCGACGACGACGTGACCGAACGACCGATGCGCACACGTCGTGACATGCTCGTCGAGATCGTCGGTCACGCTCAACCGCAGGTGCATGTCACCCCGGCCACGACCGACCCGGCGGTCGCCGCCGACTGGTTCGCCCGGTTCGAAGGTGCAGGTCTGGACGGGGTGATCGCCAAGCCCGTCGACGACCCGTACGTCCCGGGTGCGCGACGGCTGGTCAAGGTCAAGCAGGAGCGCACCGCCGAGGTGGTCGTCGCCGGTTTCCGCTGGCACGCCGACGGCAACGGCGTCGGCTCGCTGATGCTGGGGTTGTGGGACGATGAAGCGCTCGTCCATGTGGGTGTGGCATCGTCGTTCAGCGCCGACCGGCGGGCAGCCTTGGTCGACGAGTTGGCGGCGAGCCGCACCGACCCGTCCACGCCGCATCCCTGGACGGCCGAGTCGGACACGTCGACGACGCCGCGCGGCACGAACCGCTGGAACGCACGCCGCGACACCTCGTGGGAACCGCTGGACTGCACGCTCGTCGCCGAAGTGGCCTACGACCAGCTGACCGGCGACCGCTTCCGCCACAGCGCCAGGTTCCGACGCTGGCGCCCGGACCGGTCACCCGACGAGTGCGGGTTCGCCCAGCTGCATGTGCCCCCACCCGCCGAGTTGTCGATGCTCCTCGGCGACCGAGGCTGAGCCGAAGGCAGCTCGACCGGACGCTACGCGACCCGGCAGGTGCGACGAGCCACCGAAGCGGCGGCGCGCGCGGCTACCTTGGCCCCGCCCTCGAGACAGGTGTCCATGGACGTCTTGGCAGCGATTCCGCCCCCGCCGTTCCGCGGCATCGAGCTCGGACCGCTCGACCTGCGCATGTACGGCATCCTCATCGCCGTCGGTGCTTTCCTGGCACTGCGCATGGCCATCACACGCTACGAACGCTTCGGTGGCCGACCCGAGATCGCCGAGAAGGCGGTGCTCTTCGCGCTGCTCGGCGGGTTCATCGGGGCGAGGATCGGCTACGTCATCCCCCGGTTCGCCGGCCCGGGTGGCTTCATCGAGCGTCCGGGTGACATCCTGGCTATCTGGCAGGGCGGGCTGGCGTTCTTCGGTGGGTTGGTCGGTGGAACGCTCGCGGTGATCATCTACGTCCGGCTGGCCGACGGTGACCTTCCTGCGATGGTCGACGCGATCGCACCGGGCCTGGCACTGGCCCAATCGATCGGCCGGTGGGGCAACTACTTCAACCAGGAACTGTTCGGACGACCCACCGACCTGCCGTGGGCACTCCGGGTCGACCCGGTTCCCGCAGCTACCGCGGAACGGTTTCCCGGTGCGGCGACGTTCCACCCGACGTTCCTGTACGAATCGCTGTGGAACGCGGGGCTCGTCGTCGCGCTGCTCGCGATCGATCGGGCCGGATGGCTGACGCGTCGCGGATCGCTGATCTTCGTCTACCTGATCGGCTACGGCGTCGGCCGAGGCTGGATCGAAGCGCTCCGTGTCGACACGGTGGAGCGATATTTCGGGCTGTCACGCAACAACTGGATCGCGATCGCGATCGTCATCGTCGGCGCCATCGGACTGGTGTGGTGGGAGCGCCGCGGACCGGTGGCCAGCGACGACGACACGACCGCCCCCGCCTAATCGGCGGCCCGTGACGGCGGGACACGCCGCGGTTCACGTGGAAGCTTCGGATAGTGCGGCGGCAGAGGGAGCTCCTCGAGGCCGGAAGCGGCGTCCTTCGCCGACTGCTCGAGCAGCCCATCGAGCGCGCTGACATGCCGGTCGAGCTCCGCGATCGGATCCCCGCGCTGCGCGATCAACCCTGGGACGCTACGCACGGTGGCGTCCGCCGGGTCGACATCGTCGAGCTCGTCCCAGCGCACGGGAAACGAGACGCGTGCGTCACCGGTGGCCCGTACCGCGTACGCGCAGGCCGTCGTGCGATCCCAGAGATTCTGGTTGTAGTCGATGAACACCCGTTGCCCGCGGTTCTCCCGCCACCACGACGTGGTCGCCGTCGACGGGGTCCGGCGTTCCACCTCCCGGGCCAACGCGACCGCCGCCGCCCGCACCTCGAGAAACGGGTGTGGTGAGATCCGGGCGACGACGTGGATGCCGCTCGCGCCCGAGGTCTTGACGAACGGGGTTACGCCATGTTCCTCGAGCACCTCACCGACGACATGGGCGACCTGGACGACCGTTCGCCAGTCCACACCGGGCATCGGGTCGAGATCGATGCGCAGTTCATCGGCGCCGGTGACCGAGCCGGCGCCTTGCTGCGGCGTCATCCGCATTGCCCATGGATGGACCGTGATAGCGCCGAGGTTGACCGCCCACAGGACGTCGGCGAGCGAGGCCGGGCAGAGTTCGTCGGCTGTCGCTCCCGACCCGAAGGTCACCTCGACCGTCCGCAACCACGCGGGCCGTCGCACCGGAACCCGCTTCTGGACGAAACTCGGACCGTCGACACCGTCCGGATAGCGCTCCAGGTTGCAGGGGCGATCCACACAGTGGGGCAGCAGCTGTGCCTCGACGGCCAGGTAGTAGCCGACGAGGTCGGCCTTGGTCAGCCCCTCCGCCGGGAAGTAGAGCTTGTCCGGTGACGAGATCGTGACCTCGTGCCCACCGGTTTCGACGATCATGCGTGCAGCAGCACCCGGGTGGGCTCCTCGCAGAGGTCCGCGACGTAGGTCACGAACCGGCCGGCTTCGCCGCCGTCGCACACGCGGTGGTCGAACACGAGCCGTAGCGTGGCGACGTGCCGCGGCAGAATCTCACCGTCCACGACCCACGGGCGCGAGCGAATCGCACCGATGCCGAGGATGCCCGCCTCCGGGTGGTTGATGATCGGCTCGGCGTCGTCGTTGCCGAACACGCCGTAGTTGTTCACCGTGAATGTCCCGCCCGTCAGCTCCGCTGGCGTCAGCACGCCACGTCGCGCGCGCTCGGCGAGTGCGGTGGCCTCGATCGCCAGTCCGAGCAGGGACTTGGTGTGCGCATCCTTGATGCTGGGGACGACCAGGCCGCGATCCG
>JBJHDB010000055.1:0-10020 GCA_050486325.1 Nitriliruptoraceae bacterium
CAGGGCATCCTGCGCCTCCTCAACGGAAGCAACCTGCGCAACTCGATTCCGGCGGTGCGCAAGATCGGCCTTCCGCTCGCACTGCTGGGTCTGTTCGTCGCGTTCAGCCTGCTGTCCGACCGGTTCCTGTCGGTCGCCACGATCCGCAACATCGCGGTGCAATCGTCGATGAACGCCATCGTGGGCATCGGTCAAGCGATCGTGATCATGGGTGGCGGTATCGACCTGTCGGTCGGGGCGCTGCTGGCGGTCTGCTCGGTGGTGCTGGCTGACCAGCTGCAGTCCGGCCAGAGCCTGTTCGTCGCACTGCTGATCGTCATGGCCGTCGGCATCGGCTTCGGCCTCATCAATGCCGCGCTGATCGTGTTCGGGCGGCTCGCACCGTTCATCGCCACCCTGGGCACACTCAGCGCCTACCGCGGGTTCGCGCTGCTCTACACCAACGGCCGCCCGATCTACGGGGTTCCCGACAGCTTCCGTTCATTCTTCGCCGGTTCGTTCATGGGCATGCCATCACCGGTGATCCTGGCCCTGATCGTCGCCGTCCTCGCCCACATCCTGGTGTTCCACACCCAGATGGGTCGCCACATCCTCGCGGTCGGCGGCAACCACGATGCCGCACGCACCGCAGGCATCAACGTCGGCGTGACACGGTCGGTCACCTATGCGCTGTCCGGCCTGACCGCCGCGCTCGCCTCGTGCATCTGGGTGGCGCGACTCGGGGCGGCCGAACCGATCGCCGGGCAGGCACTGGAGTTGACGGCGATCGCCGTCGCCGTCATCGGTGGCGCGACGCTGCGCGGCGGGCGCGGCAGCGTCGTCGGCGCGGTCATCGGCGCGGTCATCATCGGCACCCTGCTCGCCGGCCTGACCATCCTCAACATCCAGGCGTTCTGGCAGCTGGTGGCCATCGGCGTCGTCATCATCCTGGCCGTGCTCGCAGATCCGAAGCGCGGATGAGTGCCACGGTCGAAGCACACGTGAATGACCGGTTCGAGCGGGCGCTCGAACCCGCTCCCGACGGCTCCAACCGGTCCGTGCTCGTCACCGGTGGCGCAGGCGGCATCGGATCCGCCGTGGTCCGCAAGTTTGCGGCCGCCGGCTTCGACGTCGCCATCCACCACCACGGGCAGCACGAAACCGCGGCGGCGTTGGCCGACGAGGTCAGCCGCGCCAATGGAGCCGCCACGGCCATCGTCGACGGCGACGTCGCCGACGCGACGACCGCCTCCTCGATCGTCGACGACGCATCAGACGCGCTGGGGCGGCGCATCGACGTACTGGTCAACTGTGCCGGGATCCTCACCGAAGGCGGGATCGTCGCGACCCCGGTCGACGCGTGGCGACGGGTGATCGACATCAACCTCATCGGCACCTATCTCGTCACCCGGGCGTTCCTCACCCGGGTAGGCGCCGGCGAACGTGGCGTGGTGATATCCGTCTCGTCGCAGCTGGCGTTCAAAGGCGCGCCGCTGACGACCGCATACAGCGCGTCGAAGGCAGGCGTCGTCGGTCTCACCAGATCGTTGGCACGCGAAGTCGGTCCGGACATCGGCGTGTTCTGCGTCGCCCCTGGCCCCGTCGCCACCGACCTGATCACCCCGTTCGCCGACGACGACTGGATCGCGGCCCGTACCGAGTCGTTGATCTCCGGTCGCCTGGCCACCCCGGACGAGATCGGGGACGTCTGTCTCCTGCTGTCCACCGACGCCGGCCAGCTCCTCCAGGGCCAGGTGATCCACTGCAACGGAGGGGGCTACCTCGCATGAAATGTTCCCACGGCCCCGGCTGCCGGGGGCGATCCCCGCTCTTCCTCACCGCCGAGGAAGCCGTTGCGCTGATCCCGGACGGCGCCGCCGTGTCGATCGAGGGATCGGGTGGCGGACTGCTCGAACCGGATCTGCTGCTCAAGACACTCGGCGAACGTCACACGAACACCGGAGCCCCGCGGGACCTGACCGTCGTGCACTGCACCGGTATCGGTGACCTTGCCGGTGGGGGACTCGATCTGCTCGCCCACCCAAAGATGCTGAAACGGGTCATCGGTGGCAACTGGGGCATGGCGCCACGCATGAGTGAGCTGGCGCTGTCGGGGGCGATGGAGGCGTACAACATCCCTCAGGGCGTCGTGTCACAGCTGTACCGCGAGATCGCGGCGGCACGGCCGGGCCTGATCACCCACGTCGGAATCGACACGTTCTGCGATCCGCGGGATCAGGGTGGCCGACTGAACGAGGCCACCACCGAACCGATCGTGGAAGTCATCGAGATCGGTGGGCGCGAATGGCTGCTCTACCACACGTTCCCGATCGACTTCGCCTTCATCCGTGCCACTACCGCCGACGAGCACGGCAACCTCACGATGGAGCAGGAAGGTGCACGGCTCGAAGCGCTGGCGATCGCCCAGGCGACACGAAACGCCGGAGGCACCGTGATCGCTCAGGTCAAGCGCCGGGCCACCGCAGGATCGCTCGATCCGCGGACCGTCGAAGTCCCCGGCATCCTGGTCGACGTCGTCGTCGTCAATGACGAGCAGCGCCAGACCGTCGCCGGGGAGTACAACCCGGCGTTCTCGGGTGAGCTGCGCGTACCGATGGAATCGCTGCCGGCCCTTCCCGCCGGGCCACGCCGCATCATCGCACGGCGTGCCGCCATGGAACTCGAATGCGGTGCCGTCACCAACCTCGGTGTCGGCATGGCCGACGGAGTCGCCTCGGTGGTGACCGAAGCCGACCTGCTCGACCATGTGACCTTCACCGTCGAGCAGGGCATCATCGGGGGTGTCTCCGCCCGAGGAGTCCTGTTCGGCGTCGCCTACAACCCGACCGCCTTTCTCGACCAGCCGGCCCAGTTCGACTTCTACGACGGTGGCGGCCTCGACATCGCCTTCCTGGGCTTCGCCCAGGTCGATGCCCAGGGCAATGTCAACGTGTCCCGATTCGGCGACACGCTGAAGGGAACAGGTGGGTTCGTCAACATCTCACAGAACGCCCGAACGGTCGTGTTCTGCGGAACCTTCACCGCCGGTGGGCTGGCTGTCTCGGTCGACGCCGGCAAAATGAAGATCGACACCGAAGGCAGGCACGACAAGTTCGTCGCGGCCGTCGACCAGGTCACGTTCAACGCCGCGCATGCACGGCGTGCCGGCCAGCGAATCCTGTACGTGACCGAACGTGCTGTGTTCGAGCTCACCGACACCGGGCTGGCACTGCGCGAGGTCGCATCCGGCGTCGACGTCCAGCGGGATGTGCTCGACCGGCTGCCTTTCGAGGTCGCGACCACCTCGATCGAGACCATGCCGGCACACGTGTTCTCCGACGAGCACATGGAGCTCGTCTTCGACGAGGTGCCGGCCGCAGGGTCGATTCCCGCATAGGAACTGCCCGAACGCCCACCGCCGACCCGTAGCAAGCTGCACCACCGACCGCGAGGAAACGCCAAGGAGCGGGCCGATGCCATCCGAAACGTCCCAGGACCACCCGGCACTCGAGATTCAGGATGTGTCGAAGTCTTTCGGTGCCATTCGCGCCCTCCAGGGTGTGTCGCTCAGCATCGATGCTGGCGAGGTCTGCTGCCTGGTGGGCGACAACGGCGCCGGAAAGTCGACGCTGGTCAAGATCATCTCCGGGGTCCATCAGCCCGACGGTGGCCGCATCCTGATGTCAGGCGAGCCGGTCGAGTTCCATTCGCCTGCCCAGGCGCGCCAGGCTGGGGTCGAGACCGTCTACCAGGACCTCGGCTTGGTCAACACCCTCGACGTCGCCGCGAACTTCTTCCTCGGTCGCGAACAAGTCTGGCCCTCCGGGTTCTCACGGGTGGGACTGCTCAAGCACCGTGCGATGCGGCGCCAAGCTGCACGCGGAATCGACGAACTCCACGTCAAGATTCCGGGCAAGGTCACCGCCCTCGTCGAGAACATGTCCGGAGGACAGCGTCAGGCCGTCGCGATCGCGCGTGCGGCATTCTGGCGCCGGCGACTGGTGATCCTCGACGAGCCGACCGCGGCGCTCGGCGTCGAGGAATCGGGTGAGGTGCTGCGCCTGATCGAGATGATGGCCGAGGAAGGCATCCCGGTGCTGCTCATCAGCCACAACCTCGAACACGTGTGGTCGGTGGCACATCGCATCTGCGTGCTTCGTCAAGGCGTGCAGGTCGCTGACGTCCGAAAGGGCGACAGCACCCCGAGCGAGATCGTTTCCTACATTACGACCGGCGCAGCGCACTAGCGGGGGGTCATGGTCGCTTCGATGGTCTGCGAGTCCGCGGGGTCGGCGAACAGGACTCCTGTAGCCGCTCGCCGACGTGGAACCGGCCAGCTGACGGCCAACCCGCCGAGCCGCACACATCCACGCCCGGAACACGCTGGTGCCGCACGTGGGCCACACATCGCCTCGGGGGAACGCACATGAGCTCGCTTGCGGATGTCGCCAAGCTCGCAGGCGTCTCCATCGCCACCGCCTCGCGGGTGCTGAGCGGCTCCGGGCACCCTGTCGCCGAACCCACACGCCAGCGGGTGATTCGGGCAGCAGAAAAGCTCGACTACACCCCGAACGAGCTCGCCCGGTCACTGCTGTCGCTGCGCAGCAGGACCATCGGGATCGTCGTCGGTTCCATCATCGACCCCTACTACGCGGAGATCACCGCCGGGGTCGAGGAGTTCGGGCGCAGCCAGGGCCTGCTGACCATGGTCTGCAATGCCATGCGCGACGTCGACAAGGAAACCGCCTACCTGGAGATACTGCGCCGTCACCGTGTCGACGGGATCATCCTCGCTGGCGGTGAGTACCACGGAACCGACACGACGGACTGGCATGCCGAGCTCGCCGGCGCCCGCCGGCAGGGCATCACGATCGTCGCCGTCGGACCGCGTACCCACGAAGACTTCCGGCGCATCGTGGTCGACGATCGAATGATGGCGCACGACCTGGCCACCAGCCTGCTCGACCTGGGCCATCGGAGCTTCGTGTTCATCGCTGGACCCAAGAACTACTCCACGGCCGAGCTCCGTCGGGTCGGGTTCGCAGACGGAGTCGCCTCCCGGTCGGACGTGCAACTCGTCGTCGTCGAAGGTGGCTTCACGTTCGAGGACGGTTATCAGGCGGTCGAGGACCTGCTGGAGCGAGGCCAACCGTTGCCGGACGCAGTCGCCGCACAGAACGACGGCCAGGCGCTCGGCGCGATGGCCGCACTCGAGGATGCCGGCTATTCGATCCCCGCCGACGTTTCCGTCGCGGGGATCGACGACGTCAACGACGCAAAACTCCGCGGGCTGACGACCATCCACATGCCGCGCCGGGAACTCGGTCGCCTGGCCGCGGAGTACATCTTCAATGGTGACGCCGAGTTGGGTGACACCGTGGTCGAGCATCGGTTCGTCGAAAGGGTCTCGACCCGGCGCCGCTGACGCCGCTTCGCACACGCACCACATCAGGAGCGCCCCACCGCACGATCGAGCACGCCCCATCCCCGAACACCGACCTGAGGAGCGCTTCCCATGACTGGCATCGACGACATCGACCTCGGCGGTGGTGTCACCATGCCCCCGATCGGTTACGGCACGTTTCCCCTCGATGACCAGGCGGTCCAACCGGCCGTCGAAGAGGCGCTGCGGGCCGGCTACCGGATGATCGACACCGCGGAGAACTACGGAAACGAGGTCGGTGTCGGCCGGGCAATCGCCGCTTCCGGCCTGCCTCGGGACCAGGTGTTCGTGACGACGAAGTTCAACCGCCAGTGGCACCACGCCACCGGACCGGCCGAGGCGGCCAGCCGCAGCCTCGAACGGCTGGGACTCGACCATCTGGACCTACTGCTCATCCACTGGCCAAACCCGGATCTGGGCGGGTACGTCGACGCCTGGGCCGGGATGATCGAGCTGCGCTCGTCCGGACTGGTGCGCGCCATCGGCGTGTCCAACTTCACCGCCGCGCACGTCACCGCGCTTCTGCATGCGACGGGCGTCGCCCCTCAGGTGAACCAGATCCAGCTCGATCCGGGTCTGGCCCGCGCCGAAGAGCGCGCATTTCACGCCGACCACGGGATCGCCACACAGAGCTGGTCACCGCTCGGTCGCGCGGGCAGCCTGCTCGAGCAGCCCGATCTGGTCGAAATCGCGCTTACGCACGGCCGAACGCCCGCGCAGGTCGTGCTCCGGTGGCATCTTCAGGTCGGCGCCGTTCCGATCCCCAAGAGCGCTGATTCCGGACGCATGCGGGAGAACCTCGACCTGTTCGCGTTCGAACTCGACATCACCGAGATGTCCCGGCTCGCCGCGCTCGACGGAACGACCGAACCGATGCACGACCCGGAGCGTTTCGGGCACTGATGTCTTGTCGTGTCAGGGGTGGGCGTTCTCGTCCGAGCGTGCGGTGAGCACCCAGGGGCCGTCCGGCGTGATCGCGACCGTGTGCTCCCAGTGCGCCGAGACACTGCCGTCCGCGGTCACGACCGTCCAGTCGTCGCCCAACGTCCGCGTCTCGTCTCCCCCGAGGTTGAACATCGGCTCGATCGCGATCACCCAGCCAGCCGAAAGCTTCATGCCGCGACCGGCCGTGCCGTAGTTGGGGACAGACGGGTCCTCGTGCAACGACCGGCCGATGCCATGGCCGACGTACTCGCGCACGACGCCGTATCCGTGGCGCACGGCGACCGCTTCGACGGCGGCGCCGATGTCGCCGAGCCGATTGCCCACCCGGGCCTGCTCCAGCCCTCGCCAGAGCGCGTCCCGAGTCGCATCGACAAGCCCGGCCACCTCTTGGGAGACGGCCGAGGCGCCTCCGACGATCAGGGTGGTCGCCGAGTCACCGTGGAAGCCTTCGACGATCGCACCACAGTCGATGGAGATGACGTCGCCTTCGTCGAGCACGACGTCCGCTGACGGTATGCCGTGCACGATCTCGTGGTTGCGCGAGGTGCACAAGGTGGCAGGGAACCCCCGATAGCCCTTGAAGGACGGTATGGCGCCAGCGGAGGTGATCACCTTCTCGGCGATCCGATCGAGGTCGAGCGTGCTCATGCCAGGCTTCAACGCCTCGGTGAGCGCTTCGTGCGCCCGGGCCACCAGCTGGCCGGCCCGAGCCATCCGCTCGATGTCGTCTCGGGTCTTCTTGATGATCATCTACAGCTGTCCGTACTCCGACAGGATGCGCCGCGCACGTTCGTAGACGTCGTCGGGGCTGCCGACGGCCTCGACGTCGCGCAGCAGCCCGCGGTCCCAGTAGAACTGCTCGAGCGGTTCGGTTTGCGCGCGGTACACCTCGAGCCGGTTGAGGACGACGTCTTCGGTGTCGTCGTCACGCTGGGTCAGCTCACCGTCGCAGTCGTCGCACCGGCCTTCCGTCGACGGCGGGTCGAACACGACATGGAAGATTCGCCCGCAAGTGCCACAGGTCCGCCGCCCGGTCAGTCGCTGCACCACCTCGTCGGCGGGAACAGCCAGCCGCAGCACGACATCCAGCGGCGTGCGTCGGTCGATCAACAGCTGTTCGAGCGCCTCGGCCTGGGGGACGGTCCGAGGGAACCCGTCGAACAGGAAGCCTTCGGCGGCATCGGACTCGTCGAGCCGGGAGCCGACCATTCCGATTATCACCTCGTCGGGGACCAAGTCACCCGCGTCCATGTACCGCTTGGCGGTCTGTCCGAGCTCGGTTCCCTGCTTCACGTTGGCACGCAGGATGTCGCCGGTGGACACGTGCGGTACGGCCGCTGCCTCGGCGATGCGTACAGCCTGCGTTCCTTTGCCCGCTCCGGGAGGGCCAAGAAGAATGACTCGCACGTACCGGTCCTTTCGTCGTATCGACGGTGCACCGCTCGTAGCCGGTCACCGGCGGCCACGGTCGACGGGCCGTCAGTGCCACGAGGCACCTGCTAACGCAGGAAGCCCTCGTAGTTGTGCTGGACGAGCTGGCTCTCGAGCTGCTGCATCGTCTGCAACGCCACGCCGACCATGATCAGCAGGCTGACCCCGCCCAGAGGGAATGCCTGAATGTTGCCCACCGCGAGCAGGATGAACGGCAGCACGGCCACCGTCGCCAGGTACAGCGACCCTGGCAGGGTGATGCGCGTGAGCACCTTGTCGAGGTACTCCGCGGTCTGACGGCCGGGGCGGATGCCGGGCACGAATCCGCTGTGCTTCTGCATGTTGTCGGCGACCTCGATCGGGTTGAACGTGATCGCGCTGTAGAAGTAGGCGAAGAAGATCGTCATCACGGCGAACAGCAGGATGAACAGCCAGCTGGTCGCGTCGGCGAGATAGCGCTCGTTGAACTCCATCAGCCGCTGGCTGCCGGACAGCTGGGCGCCGAGGCCGGGCAGGTAGATCAGCGACGAGGCGAAGATCACCGGGATCACCCCGGACTGGTTGACCTTCAGCGGGATGTAGGTCGACTGGCCGCCGTAGCTCTTGCGGCCCAGCTGGCGCCGCGCGTACTGCACGGGGATGCGTCGCTGGCCCATCTCCATGAACACCACGGCGACGGTGAGGAACAGCCCCATGATCAGGACACCGGCGACCCACTCCCACCCGTTGGAGGTCTGGACGATGCGCAGCTCGGACGGGAACTGGCTGATGATCGACACGTAGATCAACAGCGACATGCCGTTGCCGACCCCGCGAGCGGTGATGAGCTCACCGAGCCACATGATCAGCGACGTACCGGCGGTCAGAGTCAGCACGGCCAGCAGCACCGTGCCGGTGCCGGCCCCCGGCATGACGTCAGCGTTGAACGCACTGCCGTCCCGGGCGAGGGTGACGAGCACGCTCGACTGGAGCAGCGCCAGGCCGACGGTGGCGTAGCGGGTGTACTGGGTGATCTTGCGCCGGCCCTGCTCCCCTTCGCGGCGCAGCTCCTCCAGCTTGGGGATGACCACGGCGAGCAGCTGCATGATGATGCTGGCGGTGATGTAGGGCATGATCCCGAGCGCGAACACCGCCATCTGCTGCAGCGCACCGCCGGCGAAGACGTTGATGATGCCCACGATGTTGCCGGCGCCACCGGCGCCGATCGCGTCCCGGAGGATGTCGACGTTCACCCCGGGGATCGGGATCCAGCCGCCGACCCGGTAGATCGCGATGATCGCCAGCGTGAACATGAGTTTGCGCCGCAGGTCGGGGACCTTGAAGGCGCTGACGAATGCTCTGAGCATGGGATCCTCGTCAGGCGTGGTTCGGCGTTGGCACGACTCAGGCGATCAGGCGACGGTACCGCCCGCGGCGGTGATCTTCTCCCGTGCGGTGGCTGTCGTAGCGTCAACGTCGACCGCCAACCGGGTGGTCAGGTCACCGTGGCCGAGAATCTTGACGGGCCGCTTCTTCTTCACCAGGCCCTTTGCCACCAGCGTCGCCGGGGTCACCTCGTCACCGTCGTTGAACGCCGCGTCGAGCCGGCCGACGTTGACGACGGCGAACACGACCTTGTTCGGATTGTTGAACCCTGGGCGCTTGGGCTGACGACGGATCAGCGGAAGCTGGCCGCCTTCGAAACCCTCCGGCACGGTGCCGCGCGCGCCGGTGCCCTTGGTGCCGCGCCCGGCGGTCTTGCCGCCACGTCCACGGTCACCACGGGCAACGCGTTTGCGGTCGGTCTTGGCGCCCGGAGGCGGCTTCAGGTGGTGGAGTTTGGTGGTCATTCGTCGATCTCCTCGAAGGTCACCAGGTGCGGCACCTTGCGCAGCATGCCGCGGATCTCCGGCCGGTCGGACTGCACCACCGTGTGGCGGATGCGCTTGAGACCCAGGGAGCGGACCGTGTCACGCTGTCCCTGAGGCCGGCCGATCAGTGACCGAACCTGCGTAACGCGCAGCTTGGCCGCCATCAGGCACCTCCCGAACGCATGGCTTCGAGCATCTTGCGCGGTGCGACGTCCTCGACAGCCTTGTCGCGCAGCTTGGCGATGTCGTGTGCGGAACGCTGTGCCTTCAACCCCGCGATGGTCGCGTGCACCACGTTGACGGGGTTGGCGGTACCAAGCGACTTCGCCAACAGGTCGTGGATGCCGGCGGCCTCGATGACCGCACGCACCG
>JBJHDB010000056.1:0-9925 GCA_050486325.1 Nitriliruptoraceae bacterium
TTGATCGGCATGTTGGCGCGGCGCTCGACCCGAGCAGCCCCGGGCTACATCGGCATCACCAACGGCGCCTGGTGGGAGTCGCAGCTGCAGCTGAGGGATCAGGCCGACCGTGCACTGTTCTGGCGGCCCAACACGAAGGGCTTCAAGGCGCTCGCCACCGGCGGGGTGTTCTTCCACCTGGTCAAGGACCCCTCGGTGCCCGAAGAGCTCCGGGCGATCCGGGGCTACTCCGTCTACCCGGGCGACTACGAGGTCGGGCATTCGGATCTGCTCTTCCGCCGATACGGACGGCTACTCGGTGTCGGCGACCTGACAGAGCTCCACCAAAGACTCAAGATCGAGCCCGGTGGGAGGATCGGGGTGATCCACCTCGAGTCGATCACGGAACTGGACCGACCTGTCACCCTGGAAGAGCTGCGCGCCAACGGCGTCGCATTCGCGGCGAACATCGTCAGCGGCCGGTCGTTGGACCTAGAAGAGGTCGCCACGGTCTTCGAACTGGGCGGGTTCGGAGTGGCCGACGACGTGCTGTTGGCAGCTGAAGACGGCGAGGCCGAGTGGTACTGATCGACGCATTCTGGCCTTCACCGTGGTTCCACGGGGGTCGAGCGCCCAAGTGTGGTTGGACCTCAAGGTCAGGCGGTCAGCTCGACCTGCTTGAACTCGTGAAGCTCGGGCAGGTCGTCGACCATCTCCACGATGCGTTCGACCCGTGCGCGGACCTTGGCGATGTCGTCCTCTGGTCGGTTGAGCAGGCGTACGAACACCGCCCGGTCCGCGGTGACGACCGTGGGCACTCCCCAGACCTGACGTTCGACGTTGCGATCATGGTCGGCGCGGACCGCGTTCAGGGCGTCACCGCAGTCGATCGCCTCGAACACCTCGTCGGGATGGACCCCACCCGTGCGGAGCGCTCCGCGGACCACCTCGCGGTCCTTGATGTCCTGGCCGTGATCGTGGCGTGCGGCGAACAGTGCCCGGTGAACCCCTACGAACCGCGCTGGAAACCGGTCGCGCACGACGAGCCCGGCCTGGAGTGCGAGCAGCCCGGACACCTTCGCGGGCTGGTCTGCATCCCACACATCGACGTCGCCTTCCTCGACGTGGCCCTGGGCCAGCGAGTAGGCGGTGAAAGTCACCTCCCAATCGGCCCCGTCGTCGAGCCCGGCAAGCACATGCTCGCTGAAGTTCCGGGCGAACGGGCACAGGTAGTCGAAGGTGACGGCGAAGACGTGGGGCACGGTTGACTCCAGTTTGCGGGGGATCACTCGCGGAAGTGATTGTTGATGTTTCAACGTATCGGGATGCGCGATTGTTCCATCCCGAGATGTATGGTCGGTGCGTGTAGCGGGTCCCTTCGGCCACCCTGTGTTGTTCCGGACATCGTGTGCGCGGTTCGTCGCGGCCGGCCGCCACAGACGCGCTGGTCAAGAATCCGATCGAGAAGTGACCGCTACCCTCGCCGTCGCCCGGGTTCGCCGGGTGTGCGATCATGTCTGGTGCCCGTGGGGCTCCCTTCGGTGTGGCGGTGTCGAGGTGGTCAACGACCACGTGCACGACGTCTCGCAAGGTGTCGGCGACCTTCGTGCCGAGCTGACGCAGGTCGACGAACGCAAGCGAACCGTGTATTCCGTCGCGGCGATCGCCGCCGCAGCCGTCGTGGCCCTGAGCTGGGCGGTACGCGAGCCCGACGACGCGTTCATCGCGACCGTATACCCCGTGTTCGGGGTGTTCCTGATCGCGTTCGCCGGCGTGATCCACGTGCGGCGGTTGTCGATCCGCGTGCTCGAAGGCATCGCGCTCGTACCGATCACGTTGGTGATCATGGTGCGGCTCGCCTGGCTGCTGCGTGCGCCGGAACCGCTGGAGGAACGCCTTCTGCTCCTCGTCGGTGCCCACTACTGGGCGGTCGGTGCACTGATCGTCGCCGGGTTCGTCCTGCTCGACCGCCGCTACGGCATCGCCTACGGCAGCGCGCTCATCACGCTCTCGGCGCTGATGGTGACCTTCTGGACCGGCAACGAGCTGCGTGACCTTGGCGGCTCCCCGAACCTGTTCGTCTACGTGGTCCGCGTGCACGCCTTCCTGGTGCTTCTGCTGGTGCTGGCGGCCGGGGTGGGCACGTTGCGAAGCCACCTTCAACGTGCGCTCGCGCGTGCCGAAGTCTTCGCGGAGCTCGCCCGCACCGACCCGCTGACCGGGGTGGCCAACCGCCGGGCCACTGCCGAAGAGCTCGAACGGCAAATCAGTGCCGCGCGCCGGTACGGCCACGACCTGTCGGTCGTGGCGGTCGACGTCGACCACTTCAAGGTGATCAACGACACCTACGGGCACCAGCGTGGCGACGAGGTGCTCGCCGACGTCGCACGGGTGCTGGCGAGCCAGCTGCGGGAAAGCGACCGGCTGGGCCGGTGGGGTGGCGAAGAGTTCCTGATCGTCGCCCCGCATACCGACGCAGAGCAGGCCGCGGCGCTGGCGGAACGTTGCCGGTCAGCCCTCGTTGCCCAGCCAGCGGAGGATCTGGAGGTGACCGCGACCTTCGGTGTCGCCACCTACCGGCCTGACGAGCACGTCGACGAACTGCTGATGCGCGCGGACGAGCTGCTCTACACAGCCAAGGGCGCCGGACGCGACCGGGTGTTGGACGACAGGACGGCGTGACAGCTGCGCCGTCCTGCCCCGGGCACGGCCACCGCGTTCGCCGCCAGGTCGTCGTCTCCGGCGGAGATCGGACGCGAGACCGTTCGGTCAGCCGGCGGCCTGGGCCTTTTCCATGAAGTCGCTGAGGTCGATCGCACCCCAGTGCTCGGTGACCTTGCCATCGGCGCACCGGTAGATGTCGATGCCGCGAAACCGGACGTTCGCCCCGGTGGCGGGAACACCGAACAGCTCGCCGGTGTGGTCGGCGGTCATCGCCCAGCTTTCGACGACACGGCCGTCGTTGGTCGCCATGAGCTCGTCGAACTCCATGGTCCGCTTCGACATCGCCGCCAGCACCATGCTGATCGTCTGGTGGAGCCCTTGCTTGTCGGACGGGAATCCCGGGACCGGGTCATGGTCGACGAAGTCGTCGGCGACGAAGTCATCGAGCACATCGAGATTGCCGCCCACGTAGACCTCGTCGGTCATCCTTCGGACCAGGTCGATATCGTCGTTCATGCGCCCACCTTTCGCTCTGACAGGCGTTATACGCCTCACTCACGTCCGGGTCCACTGTGGCGCGAACGGCCCGTCCGCAGGGCGCGCGTCACCCGACTGAGCGCATATCGCGACCCATGCGTGTCTGGTCCGCACGAGCCCGAGGGCTCGTTCGTTCGGCCTGGCCTGCTCGGCGTTGCCCGCTCCGCTCAGTTCGGCGGGGTGAGCGGTAACGCGTAATGCACGTACTCATCGTCGACGGTGAAACCGACGTCTTCGTACAGGCGACGGGCCGTCACGTTGTCGTGGGCGGTCTCAAGCGTGACGTAGGTCGCGCCGGCGCGTCGGGCTGCGTCGCTGACTGTGTCGATCAGGGCGCGTCCAACACCTCGGCCGCGCCAAGGCGGGGCGACGAACAGGTCGTTTAACGTCCACGACGGTGCGAGCGACAGCGACTCGAACGTGGGGTAGACGTGGGCGAACCCGACCACGGCCTGGTGTTCGCCTTCGTCCGCCGACGCCAGGAACAGCACTGACTCGTCACGCTCGTGGCGGTCGGAAAGGAACGACGAGACGCGGTCCCGGTCCGCTGACACCCTGTAGAAGTCCAGATAGGCCATGAACAAGTCGACGACCGCCGCGATGTGTTCGCCGGTCGCCGCTCGGGTCACCTCGATCGGTTCGTGCGTCATCAACGTCACCTTTCGATGGTGGTTGTGCGCGCTCGCGCGTCACGCGGGCTTCACAGGCCGGGGCGGCCACGCCAGCGTCGGTAGCCGTCCGGGGCCACGATCGCGAGCGCGACGCCGACGATGGTGCCGGTCGCCACCGCCAGCACGAGACCGGCGACCGGAACCCACACGGCGACCGTCGTCGCCATCCCCATTCCCGCGAGCTGGCCGATCCATCCGATCACCACCCAGCGGAACAGAGACGGGTGCAACCGGGCCCGCCAGGCCCCGACGTGATGTGCACGCACAAGCAGGGCCAGGTAGGCGCAGGAGAGCAGGGTGAACACCGCGAGCAGTGGCAGCACTGCAGCCCGCGCCGTAGGTGCGTTGCCGACGAGGTTGGTGGGAAACGGAACCAGCGCGACCAGGCCGAGCAGAACCAGGTTTATCGCGATCATGCCGGTTTCGAACACCGCGAGCTGCGCGACGATCTTGTGGTGGAACCACCAAAGGTTTGCGACCAGCATGAAGCTGAGTGCGACGACGACGATCTGGGGGAAGTCACGCAGCAGTGCGGCACCGAGCTCGTCGGCTGCGGCCACCGGGACGTCGAGTGTGAGTACCAGCAACGTCAGCGCGATCGCGAACACGCCGTCACTCAGCGTCACTACGCGGGTGAATCCGGGGGAGTCCGCCGCGTAGCGCAGCGGTGCGTCCGCTCCTTCGTAGGGCAGTTCGTCGCCGTTCACGCGCCGCCTTCCGTCGTCGCGGCGTGGATTGCCCAAGGCGCCGCACGCCGTGCGGGCAGTAGGGTTCGCGCCTCGCCGTGATCCTACGGTGAGGCGTCCCGCTCGCCCGCTGTGGCTTTTCGTCGTCAGGCTCGCCATGGACGTGGTGTTGTTGCTCGAGGTCGTGGTCACGATGTTCGTGATCATGGATCCGATCGGCAATGTGCCGATCTTCCTGTCGGTCACCCGTCGCCTCGACGTCGATGCGCGCAACCGTGCCGCGCTGGTTGCGGTGGTCGCCGCCGCGCTCATCGTGGTGGTGTTCGCCTCCGTCGGTCAGCAGCTGCTCGCCTATCTCAACGTGTCGGTGCCCGCACTGCAGGGTGCTGGCGGCCTTCTGCTCCTCCTCGTCGCCCTCGAGCTGCTCACCGGCCACGACGACGAGGATCGGCGGGAGCCGGCCCCCGGTGATCATGTCGCGGTTGCGATGGTCCCGTTGGGCACGCCACTTCTCGCCGGCCCCGGCGCGATCGTGGCCACCATCGTTTTCGTGGCTCGTGCGGACCAGGCTGCCGACTACGGGGTGATCGCCACCGGGATCGTGGCGGTGCTCGTCACCGTGTATCTGGCGCTGCGCTTCTCCGGGGTGATCATCAAGGTGCTGCGCCGGTCGGGCATTCTGCTGTTGAGCCGCATCGCCGGCCTGCTGCTCGCGGCGATCGCGGTGCAGATGCTCGCTGACGCCGCGATCGCTTTCGCCCGGCAGGTGTGACCGCTGCCCGACACGGCCGAACGGACATGGCCCGTCGACGTGGCTCCGTACGGTGGTCGCGGGAAGTTCGCCAGCAAGACGACGAGGAGCTCCAGTATGAGCACCGACGACAAGGTCGGCGGCAAGGCCAAGGAATGGGCCGGGAAAGCGACCGGCGACGACGATCTCGAGCGCGACGGCCGTGCCCAGCACGCGAAGGGCAAGGTCTCCGAGGCGATCGAGGACGCCAAGGACGCAGCGAGTGATGCAAAGGACGCCGCTGAAAACGCCGCGGACGCCGCACGTGGTGCGTGGGATGCCGCCAAGGACGCCGCGAAGGACCGTTGACCGGCACCCGATACCCAAGGTGTGCCCGTACCGGCCGGTAAGGGCCTTCCGGCGCGATCAGGCGGTGCCGGTCCATTCGTCCAACTCGAGCCACCAGTTCTGCCCCACGAGTTCGTGGCCGAAGCTCGTGTGCCGATGCTCGTCGACGAGCACGAAGCCGTGAGCCTCGTAGATTCGTCGTGCGGCGACCAGGACGTCGTTGGTCCACAACGTCATTCTGCGGTAGCCGGCGTCACGGGCGAACGCGATGCATCGGGACACGAGCTCTTGGCCGACGCCTGTGCCACGCGCATGCGGCTCGACCAGTAACAGGCGCAGCTGTGCCGTTTGAGGGTCCTTCTGGGTGCAGAACACGCTGCCAACGCGGACGCCGTCACGTTCCGCGATCCAGGCGCTGGCGCGTGCGGGGTCGTGATCATCGACGTAGTCGGCGACGACACGCGCCACCAAGCCTTCGAAACGGTGGTCCCAGCCGTACTCGGTGTGGTAGATCGCACCGTGGCGTTCGACCACCCAGCCGAGGTCGCCGGGCCGAAGCGCGCGGATCGTCGACGGGCCGACGGTCTGGGCATCCAGGATCGTGCGGACCGTGGCCATCGCCTCGACCAGACGGGGCCGGTCTGCCATCGCTACCGGCGCGAGGAGCGCGCCGACCTGCTCGTCAGCCCGGGCGTCCAGTTCGTCGTACGCCTGCCGCCCCGCATCGGTCAGCGCCAGTTGCTTGCGTCGACCGTCGTCGGGTGACGACTGGACGACGACGAGTCCCGCTGACGTGAGCCGCTTCACGACTCGGGTCGCGAAGCCAGCATCAAGGTCCAGGATCTGCCGCAGCTCGGCCAGGTCGATGGCACTGCGTTGGGCCAGCTCGAAGATGACGCGAGCTTCGGTCAGGGAGTGCGGGGTATCGAGCAGACCCGCGCGCAGCAGGCCGGCGAGCCGAGTCCAGGATCGGTTGAACGAACGAACCGCGTCCACGGTCGAAGTGTCGGTCATCGCCCATCTCCAGCTCAACTGTTTGACAGAGTCAAACATATGCCTGTTGTGATCGTCCACCTGAGCGACCTCGACCGCCACCGACGGTGCGTGACCAACGGGCCGCGACGGATCGGCTCGCGCCGGCCGAGCGCGCGCGATGTGCCGTTAACGTGTGCCCGCTCAGCCGATGCGTCCATCCGGTCACACGTCAGGTCACGTCATGACACCCAGCTATCCGCCGGTTCCGTTCGACCCAGAGCTCGAGGCGGCGCTCGCCGCCGCGGGTGAGGTGGCGATGACCACCATGACCCCGGATCTGATCGCAGAGAAACGCCGTGTCCAGCAGGCCACGACGCCGACGATCGAGGAACTCGTCGCCAACCGGGGCATCGAGGTCGAGCGGGTGACCTTGCCGAGCGCCGACGCGGACGTCGTGCTCGACGGCATGCTGCTGCGTCCGACCGGGACGCCCGGCGCACTGCCCGGGGTGCTGTACGTGCACGGCGGCGGGATGGTCTCGGGGAACATGCTCAGTGGCGCATCGGTCTGGCTCGACCTCGTGGACGTGCATCACACGGCGGTGCTGACCTTCGAGTACCGGCTGGCACCCGAGCATCCGCACCCCACCCCCGTCGACGATTGCTTTTCGGCATTGCGCTGGCTCGCCGGAAATGCCGCCGAGGCCGGCATCGACCCCGGCCGGCTACTGGTCGCCGGTGCGAGCGCGGGAGGAGGGATCGCCGCCGCACTCGCACTCATGGCACGCGACCGTGGCGGCCCGTCGTTGTACGCACAGCTGCTGATCTACCCGATGCTCGATGACCGCAACACCAGCGTGTCGAGCCATCAGATCGACCGTATCGGCGTGTGGGATCGCACCAGCAACATCACCGCGTGGGATGCGCTGCTCGGCCCGGCGCGCGGCGGCCCGGAGGTATCGCCGTATGCGGCGCCGGCGCGTGCGTCCGAGCTCGCGGGCCTGCCTCCGGCGTTCATCGACGTCGGCAGCGCCGACGTGTTCCGCGACGAGGCGGTCGAGTACGCCAGCCGCATCTGGCAGGCGGGAGGAAACGCCGAGCTCCACGTGTGGCCGGGCGCATTCCATGGCTACGACGTGTTCACACCGGACACCGCGCTGGCACGCGCAACGAAGGCAGCGCGCGACGCTTGGCTCTCACGCCTCCTCAGCGGCTGACGGCACGATGTCCTTGTCGCCATCGCTGCCGACGAAGGTGTTGTCGCCTTCGCTGTCCGTGTCGACCATGGCGGCGATGGCGTCGGGTACCTCGGCCACGCCGGTCTGGTCGACGATCCAGGCGTCGATGTGTCGCCACCAGGTGAGCAGCCATGCCGGGTCGAACTTCTCCGGCGCGCGCTCCCCGGCGCGGACCACGCGCCAGATGCGGACTTTGACCTCGGCGTCCATCGGTAGCCCGCGCCACAGGTCGACGAGGCTGGACAGGTTCTCCAACCCGGTGTGGCCAACGAAGACGATCTCGGCGGCCGGCGCGGCGCGGATCGCCGCGAGTGCCCCGCCGGGGCGCGGGGTGAGCACGTGGCGCATCGTGCGTGCCTGGTCCGCTTCTCGGTGACGGCCGAGCTCTTCGAGGCGGGCGATCGAGTGGATCCGGCGCTCGGCGGTGAAGTTGCGACCCTCGGGGAACAACACCAGCGCGTCACCGGGGCCGAGGTCGCCGGCCAGCGACGATATCGCCTGGGATGCCGTCACGCGTCGACGATTCGTCCTGCGCGCACCTACGAAGGCGCTGGGTATCCGGTTCAGGGCGATGTCGATTCCGGGCGCCCACTGCAGCTTGTCGTGCAGCACGATCCGGGGCTTGAGTCCACGCTTCAGCAGGCCATGGACCAGCAGGAATGAGTCGCCGGGCCCGGCGTGCCGGCTGAGCACGATCAGCGGCACCTCTCCCGCAACCGCGCGGTCGGTCAACGGGTCATCCGGTTCGACCTCGACGGCGAAACGCAGACGGAACGCCCGATGCGCGGTGAACACCAGCAGGCCGAGGTAGCCGCGCATCAGCGCGTAATGGGCACGTTGCGACCACGGTCGGTCGATCCAGTGGCCGAATCCGGTCGCCACCCACAGTGCGAGCAGCGCCAGAAGCACGAGCGACTCGGCAATCGCCAGAACGACCACGAACAGCAGGAGGCGAAGCGGTCGCCACCGGCCAGGCAGCAGCGGCGAAATCGCAGCCGCGACGAGCGCCGACAGCGGGATGCTGGTCAGCAGCAACACCGTCATGAGCGGCACGACCGGTGCGAGCACGGCACGACGAATCCATCGCGGTGGCAGCACCGTCACTCCACCCGGCCGGGGTCCGGCCGCGTCGGGATCGCCTCGAGCTCACCGTCGAGATACGCCGCAGCAGTGCGATGTGCAACGGCGATGCGATCCGCCACCTCGGAGGTGTCGCGGTACCGCAGCTGAGCGGGTTCGGACCAGTCGAGCTCGTCGGCGGCCCCGGTCGGCAGCACGAACACCTCGACGTCGTCGGGTGCGTTCTCCAAGGTCTCGACGAATCGATGCCGCCGGGCGATCTCGAACGCGACCAGCCCGACCTCCCACGGTTTGGTCGGCGGCTGCAGAGGATGCTCGACCCGGCCGACCTGCAGCACGAACACCTGCCGGGCACCCGCCGCGATGGCCCGACCGACCGGGATGCTGTCGACCAGCCCACCGTCGAGGAAGTGCTCGCCACCTATCTCGACCGGTGGGAGCAGCCCCGGGATCGCCGTGGAGGCCAGCAGTGCTTCGATCAGCGGTCCACGGGTGAACCATCGTGCAGCGGCGTGCTCGATGCTGGCCGCGACGCACTGGAACTCGATCGCGAGGTCCTCGAAGCGGCGCGCGGGCAACGCAGCCAGCAGCAGCCGCCGCAACCGGTGGTTGCTGTGGAGGTGGGTCCGCGTGCGCGCGAACGTGGTGGCCTGCTCGAGCAGGGAGGCGTCGAACGGGCTGTACTCGTCAATGTTCTCCCACAACGTGGTGAGCTGATCGACCGCATCGTCGGGTACGGCGGCCAGCAGCGCCCCGTTCATCGCCCCTACCGAGGTGCCCACGATCAGGTCGGGGGTGATCGACCGTTCGAGCAGCGCACGCAGCATCCCGACCTGCACCGCCCCGTGCACGCCGCCACCACCCAGCACGAACGCCACCCGTGGGGCGCTGGCATCGGACATGCGCGTGTCCGTCGGCGTCATCGGCGATCTCAGGGCTCGAAAGTCGCCCGACCGTGACGTGGTCGAGCATCGAGGAGTATTCCATGCCGAGGGGGCGTCGGCTGCTGGGCGGGCCT
>JBJHDB010000057.1:0-9822 GCA_050486325.1 Nitriliruptoraceae bacterium
GGCGTGATCGACCCCATCTCCTCCATTACCGCCAGACGCATTGCCAGATCCCCCCTCACCGCCGAACCTGGTCGCAGTTGCGCCGCCGGCGCCGGCACCTGTAGCGCCGCCGTCGCCGCCAGCGTTTCCGGCTGCGTTCCCGGCTCCAACGGGGCCGGTGGTGCGCCCACCGCCGCCACCACCACCGTAGACGCCGTCGCCGTCGCCTCCAGAGTTCGTGTCGCTGACCCCGCCTTCAATCACACCTCCACCCATGCCACCGCCGGCGAAATAGTTGCTGTATCGGCCACCACCGTGACCATCTGCCGTACCCGCCAGGCCGTCGACGTCGCTGCCTTGACCATCCGCGCCGCCAGCCCCGCCGTCACCAGCGGAGGTCGGGTCCGCACCGAGGTTGCTACCGTGGGCGATACCGCCACCGCCCCCGCCACCGCCAGCCGTGACAAGTGGAACGTGGGTGTCGGCGATCCAGACCGACGACGCGCCGCCGCCCCCTCCACCGGCAGCCACATTGCCAGCATCAGTGGGATCTGTGCCGGCCCCTCCGCCACCCCCACCGAACCCGCCGTCGCCACCCTGGCCGAACTCGTCCTCGCCGGCGGTCGTTTCCGTTCCGTCGTGGCCGGCGCTTGCGACCAGGATCCCAAGCTCCCCTGGACCGACCTCGAGGCGCACCGTCACCCGCGCGCCGTTACCACCCACGCCAAACTCGGTCCCGATGGCGTCACCGCCAGCACCACCCGCCGCCTCGATCGTGACGACGCAGCGTTCCGGGATTTGGAGCGTGTACTCACCCGGACTGTCCCAATGGTGCTCCTGCGGCGATGCCGCCGCGTGCGGCACCCCGACCAGGACAACAGCCGCAACGAGCATGACAGCGACAACGAACGACACGACGCGAACTGGCAGCCCCATGAGACCTCTCCCACAGTCAAGGCCCCACGGCCATCGACGGCTGAACCCTAGACCGCGGACAGAATCCAAATCAACGCGGACCCGGCGCAGCATGCCGGCAACCCGCCCGCCCGATCGGAAGAATGCGACGCTGCGAGGTGGAGCTGGAGAGGGGACTCGAACCCCTGACCTGCCGCTTACGAGGCGGCTGCTCTGCCGTCTGAGCTACTCCAGCGAAAGGCCGCAGGGTAACCGCCGTCTCTGACGCAGGACCACCCTTGCCGGGCCACCCGCACCGTCACCACGCCGCCTGACACTGCAGGCAGGTCAACCTTGCGCGCCGACACGCGCATTCGCATACAGGGCGAGCGCGAACACCAGCAGCATGCGTTCGAGCTGCAGCTGCGGATTGCCGTTTCGCTCCAGCGCGTCTCGGCAGGCGTCCACGGCCTGGAGGCAGGCGACGAGGTCCGCCGTCGTCAGCCGGGCCGCGTCCCGCCGGGCTTGGTCCACATGGTCGACGTTGACCAATGCCACCTCGGCGCCCCCGCCAGCGACGACGAGCAGGTCCCGTGCCCAGCTGGCGAGGTCTTCCAGGGCCAGCTGCAGCGCCCGTGCACGCTGCTGGCGTTCGAGGCGTTCGAACCGTCGGGTCACCCGAGCCTTGAGTCCCGGCGGCCAGCCGCGACCGCCGTCGACCCCGAACGCCTCCTCCAGCCGGACGAGTTCGTCCTCGTTCGCCGCCTTGGCCGCAGTCATGCGGGTCTTGGACCAGTCGACGATCTCCTTGGCGATCGGCGCGACCTGCCCGGGCCCCCCGGTCGCCAACCGGTCGACGACCGCCAGGTGCCGGTTGCGCGCGTCGGCCACGTCCCCATCAGCCAGTTCACGCAGCCGTTCGGGTGAGCCGAGCGCCGCACGCGCGAGCACGTCGCGATGCGGTGCAGCCAGACCGAGGCGCCCGGCAAGCGCCTGCATCTCGTCAGGACCCCACGGCACGAGCGTCAACCGGCGGCAGCGCGAAACCACCGTGTCGAGGAGCATCCCGGGGTCCTGCGCCTCGAGCACCCAAACGACCGACGCGGGTGGCTCCTCGAGGATCTTCAGGAACGCGTTCTGCGCCGCCTCGTTCATGCGGTCGGCGGCAACGACGTGCATGATCCGTCGCCGGCCTTCGGTCATCGTCCGCGACGCCGAAGGGATCCATTCACCGCGGACCGCATCGACGACATGGTTCGCGCCTTCGGGTTCGAGTTCGGCGACCGCCGGATGGGTCCCACGGCCGATCCGGTCGCAGGTCGAGCACACCCCGCAGCCGACGTCGGCAGCGGACGGCTCGGGACAGTTGAGCGCCATCGCGAACGCGCGGGTCAGCTCGCGCTGGCCCACCCCGGCCGGGCCGACGAGCAGCCAGGCATGGGCGACCTCGTCGGCAGCGAGGGACCGCCGGAGCGTGCCGACGGCAGCCGACTGGCCGATCACCTCATCCCAGCTGGTGGCCGTCACGACGCCACCTCGCCGTCGGCGATGCGTTCCAGCACGCTCGCGCGGATCGTCTCGTGGAGCTCGTCGACCGACCGGGCGGCGTCGAGCACCAGGTACCGGTCGGTGTCGCCGGCCGCCAGCCGAAGGTAGGCACGCCGCACGATCTCCTGGAAGGCGAGACCTTCGGCCTCCATGCGATCCGGGGTGCCGGTCCGGGCTGCCCGGCGTATGCCTTCCGCCGGTTCGACGTCGAGCAGCACCACCAGGTCGGGTTCCAGCCCCCCGGTCGCCCACCGGTTCAGTTCGACAACGATGTCGTCGCCGACGTCACGCGCCACCCCCTGGTAGACCACCGACGAGTCGACGAACCGGTCGCACAGCACGACCGCGCCTTTGCGCAGCGCCGGGCGGATCATCTCCTCGACGTGCTGGGCCCGTGCGGCCGCGTACAGCAGCGCCTCGGTGCGGCTGGTCATCGCGGTTGCGTCCGATGCCAGCACGAGTGAACGGATCCGTTCGCCGATCTCGGTGCCGCCGGGCTCGCGGGTGACGACCACGTCGTGGCCGGCCCGTTCGATGGCGTCGCGCAACAGATCGATCTGGGTCGACTTGCCGCCGCCGTCCCCACCTTCGAACGTGACGAACAGGCTGCGACGGGGATGTGCGGCTGGCGGCGGTGGTGGCGGCAGGACGAGCGCGCCGGTCGGCTGCCGTTCGGCGACCAGCGCGTCGTGCAGCGCCTTGCCGGTGGCGACCGCGCCGGCGAACGCCATCAACCCGGCCGCCAGCAGCGTGATGCGCACCCCGCCGAACGTGTAGGGATAGAGCAGCGCTGTGCTGCCGTCGGCCAGCGTGGTCAGCGCCCGCCGCTCCCGACCGAGCACACCGATCGTGGTCGGCACCAGGATCGTCGAACCGAAGATCGCCGCCCGCACCCCGGAGTTGAACGCCCCGAAGGTGCGTCCACGGATGCGGTCGTCGGCCCGCTGCTGCAGCACCGTGTAGCCGACGATGAACGACACGCCGGCGCCGAGCCCCATGACGAACGCGGGGATGCTCGCGGCGAACATGTTCGGCATCGCGGAGGTCACCATCAGCGCGGCACCCGCCACCGCGATCCCCGGCGCGAACAGCCGGGCGAGGTCCAGCTTGCGGCTCAACGGCGCAGCCACCACCAGACCGACGAGCAGGCCCAAGCCAACGACGGCGACAAGCACCCCGTAGCCTGACTGACCGGCATTGAGCAGCGACGCGAAGAACTCGCCGGCGGTGATCACCACCCCGGCGGCGGCGAACGCGACCATGACCCCGACGATCAGGGCACGGATCACCGGGTGGCCGCCGATGAATCGGAAGCCCTCCTTGAGCTGCTCCCACGGGCCGGGCGCGGTCTTCG
Organism: Nitriliruptoraceae bacterium; assembly: GCA_050486325.1. Lineage (GTDB taxonomy): Bacteria > Actinomycetota > Nitriliruptoria > Nitriliruptorales > Nitriliruptoraceae > JBJHDB01. Next base: position 3,776 of record JBJHDB010000057.1, read on the forward strand.
GGTCGACCGGCGTGCGTGGCGCCAGTTGGGCGAACGGGATCCGGGAGATGCCGGCCGCGGCAACCACGAACGAGCATGCGTTGAACCAGATCGCCGCAGCGACAGGACGTTCGGCCAGGAAACTGCCGGGTGGGAACGCGTTGGCGGCGTAGGCCACCAGGATCGCGAACATCGCCCCGCCCAGCGGCAGCGTCCCGTAGGTGGTCACGAGGTTGACCTGGTTGGCGCGGACCAACTGATCGCGCTGCACCAGCGAGGGCATCAGCGCGTCCTTTGCGGGTGCGAACAGCGCCGACATCACCTCGATGACCAGTGTGGCGAGCAGCAGGGTGAGAATCTCATTGGTGAACGGGATCAGGGCCATCACGATGCCGCGGCCGACGTGCGCGGCGAGCATCACCCGTTTGCGGTCCCACCGGTCGACGAACACCCCGGCGATCGGCCCGAGCACCAGACTCGGCAGCACCCGGGCGGCCATCACCCCGGACACCGCGAAGGCGGCCGCGCGGGTCGGGCCGAGGATGTCGGTGGTCAGCGCGATGATCGCGAGGAAGCCGATCCAGTCGCCCAACGTCGACACGAGGGTCGACAGGGCGAGGTTGCGGAAACCTCGATTGCGCAGCAGCGCAACGTAGGCGCCCGCGGCACTTCCTGGTGACGGCGGGGCTGGATCGGGACCCGAGCGGGCATGGTCAGCCATGATTCGACGAACCGTACCCGTGGGCGCCTCGCGGAACGGCTCCACCGACACGTCGCCGGGGCCCGGCCACCACGGTCCTCACGGCGAGGCGAATCAGTTCGACGTGGATCGACGCGTCGACTTCTTGGCAGTCGTCTTCTTCGCCGCCTTCTTCGCGGTCGCCCTCTTCGCCGTCGACTTCTTGCCCGTGGCCTTCTTCGCCGTCGACTTCTTGCCCGTGGCCTTCTTCGCCGGCGGTTTCTGCGTGCCGGTGAACACCATCGGGACCGGGTCCGGGATCTCCTCGGTGTCCAGCGGCTTGCCACCGAGCTCGGGGTCGTAGGCCGCGACACCGCCGATCACGGTCCATGTCGCCACCGAGGCCACCTCGAAGTCCTCGAGTTCGAACGTGTGGTTGACCTCCGGATGGGTGCACACCGCGATCGGCAGCTTGCGGTTCTTCGCCGGCGGGCGCAGTGGGGCGCCGCACTTCGGGCACGGGGTGGCGATCGGCAGCGACCACACGGCGAACGCGTCGTCGGGGTAGCCGGTGGAGCCGACGAACGGCTTTCCGTACCGCGAGGTGCGCCGCTCCAGGTAGCTGCCCTTCGGATCGGTCGGCGAACGGAACGGATGCACCTCGCCGTCGTCATCGCGGTACATCAGCCGCTGCTGGACGTTGCGAATGCCTTTGCACTTGGGATAGTCGACGCAACCGTAGAACCGGCCGAACCGTCCCGAGCGCAGCAGCATCGGCTTGCCGCACTCCTGGCAGCGCACGTTCTCGTCCGGTTCCGGTTCGGGTTCGGGTTCGCCGACCGAGCCGTCGTCGTTCAACGGCAGCGTGCCGTCGCAGTCCGGCCAGGTGCTGCACGATGCGAACCACTGCTTGGACTTGCCCGAGAACACCCGTTCCATCGGCTTGCCGCAGCGCGGGCAGTCGGCCGGGACGTGCAACGGCAGGCGTGGACGCTCCGGCTTGCGTTCGCGCACCCACTCGTCGACCTCGTCGAGGAAGGTCGTCACCGTCGCGCACCAGCGCTGGTCGCCGGCGGCGATCTCGTCGAGGGTTTCCTCCATCCGTGCGGTGAAGCCGAGGTCGACGACCTCGTGGAAGTGGGCTTTCAGGAACGACACGACCACCTCGCCCAGCGGTGTCGCGAAGAACCGGCGCGATTCCTTCGCGACGTACTCGCGCTGTTCCAGGGTCGAGATGATCGATGCGTAGGTCGAGGGCCGGCCGATGCCGGCCTCCTCCAGCGCTTCGACCAGCGTGCGTTCCGAGTAGCGCGGTGGTGGTGAGGTCTCGTGGCGCTGCGGGTCGAGCTCCACCAGGCGCAAGCGCTGCCCTTCGTCGATCTGCGGCAGCCGGTCGGCGACCTCCTCGGTCGCCTCGTCCTCGTCGCGCACCGCGCGGTAAGCGGCGAGGAACCCGTCGAACTTCTCGACCTGCCCGGTGACCCGGAACGTCAGCGCCCCCTGGTCGTCGCTACCGACGAGGTCGGCCGAAACCCGGTCGAACACCGCCGGAGCCATCTGGGTGGCCACCGTGCGCTTCCAGATCAGTTCGTACAGACGGGCCTGCTCGGCCGACAGGTGACGGCGCACCTTCTCCGGGGTGCGTGCGATCGAGGTGGGTCGGATCGCCTCATGCGCCTCCTGGGCACCCTTCGACTTGGTGGCGAACCGACGCGGTCCGTCGAGCGTGTACCGGGCCCCGAACCGCTCACGCACGTGGGTGGTGATCTCGCCGAGGACCTGCTCGGAGAGGTTGAGCGAGTCGGTCCTCATATAGGTGATCAGGCCGACCTGTTCGCCGCCGAGGTTGATCCCTTCGTACAGCTGTTGGGCGATCGCCATGGTCTGCCGGGCCGAGAACCCGTACTTGGACGCCTCCCCCTGCAACGTGGAGGTCTTGAACGGCGGCTTGGGGTTGCGCCGTGCTTCGGTCCGGCGCACCTCGGCGACGGTGTACTCGAGCGTGTTCGCCCGTGCGGCGAGCGCCTCGGCTTCGGGCTGCGACCGGACGACGACAAGCTTGGCGCGCTGAGCGTCGGATGCGTCGAGGAGATCCTTGGGCGTGGCCAGCCGGCGCCCGTCGACGTCGTACAGGCTGGCCTGCACCCGGTCGGGGTCGGCGGCATCACCGTCGGCGTGCGCTGCCGCACCGTGCCCATCGGTACCCGGCAGGAACACGGCCGGGAACGACCAGTACTCCTCTGCGACGAACGCGCGTATCTCGTCCTCACGGTCGACGATCATCCTGAGCGCCGCCGACTGCACCCGGCCGGCCGAGATTCCCGACGCGACCGTGCGCCACAGCACCGGCGACAGCCGGTAACCGACGATCCGGTCGACGGCCCGGCGTGCCTGCTGGGCATCGACCAGCGCGGTGTTGAGCCGCCGCGGTTGCTCGAACGCCGCCCGGATCGCCGGCTCGGTGATCTCGTCGAACGTCACCCGCCGAGTCACCTCGTCGTCGAGTTCGAGCACCTCGGCGATATGCCAGGCGATCGCCTCGCCCTCCCGGTCGAGGTCGGGCGCCAGCCACACGGTCGAGGCGTCACGCGCGGCCTTGCGCAATGCCGCAACATGCTTCTTCGACGACTCGGGCACCTCGTACACGAGTCCGCAGCCGCCCTTCCCGTCGACCTGGACGGCGAAGTCGGAGCGCGGAAGATCCCGGATGTGGCCGTAGGAGGCCAGCACCGTGAAGCGCTCCCCGAGGTAGCGCTCGATGGTTTTCGCCTTGGCCGGCGACTCGACGATGACGAGATTCTCGGCCACTGTGAACCGTGCCTTTCGGAGCATCCACCGCGGTCGCGGCGGCGCGCACCCATCGTGGGGCGTGCGGCGGAAAGGTGGGGCCAGCCACTCCCGGTGTCAACTCCACCATGTCGACGACCGTGGAACCGAACGCCGGCGAACAGCCGGTTCCGGTGTTTGGTGGCGGTGGTCCCTTTGGCCGTTAGCGGGCGGTCTCCGCTAGCATTCGCGCGCGAAAGGCGAGCCGATTCATGGGGTGGACGCCACCCTGGGGTCGACTCGCCGAGTCGCGTGCGGACCAGCAACGTGTGTGCACCATCCCGCCGTGACCGTCAGCCGTCCCCGCCCCGTCGAGGCCTTCTCGCGGGCGACCCCGAAAGGTGGACCGACCGTGTTCGAGCTCATCCCCTACATCGCCATCGGCGCGGCCGTTGCGGGCCTGCTGCTGGCCGCCTATTTCGCCAAGGTGGTCAACGCCGCCGATCCCGGCGACGACGTCATGAAGGAGATCGCCACCGCGATCCGTGAAGGCGCGATGGCGTTCCTTCGCCGCGAGTACCGCGCAATCGCGATCTTCGTCGTCGCGCTCGCCGTCGTCATCTTCGTCGCGCTGCCGACACTGCGGCCGTGGGGCTCGATCGGCGTGATCCTCGGCGCCGTGTTCTCCGCCATCGCCGGCTTCGTCGGGATGCGCATCGCAACCGCCGCCAACGTCCGCACCGCGCAGGCCGCGCGTGAAGGCGCCGGCAAGGCGCTGCCGCTCGCCTACCGCGGTGGTGCGGTGATGGGCTTCTCCGTGGCGGGCCTCGGGCTGCTCGGCATCGCGCTCGCCTACCTGCTCTTCGTCCAGATTCTGCGGGTCGACGACGCCTTCCAGGTCGTCGCCACGTTCGGTCTCGGTGGCTCCTCCATCGCGCTGTTCGCCCGTATCGGCGGCGGCATCTACACCAAGGCAGCCGACGTCGGCGCGGACCTCGTCGGCAAGGTCGAGGCTGGCATCCCCGAGGACGACCCCCGCAACCCCGCCACGATCGCCGACAACGTCGGCGACAACGTCGGTGACGTCGCCGGCATGGGCGCCGACCTGTTCGAGTCGTACGCCGGTTCGATCGTCGCACCGATGGTGCTCGCCGCCCTGCTGTTCGGCGGGGTCAACTTCGACACCAAGGTGGTCGCCGACAGCTTCACCGCCCTGCAGCAGACCACCTTCCTGTACCCGCTGCTCGTCGGCGCGCTCGGCATGGTCGCCTCGATCATCGGGGCGTTCCTGGTCAAGGGCCGCAAGGGCAAGTCGCTGTCGTCGCAGCTGCACTTCGGCACGAACGTCGCCATGGTGCTCACCGCGATCGCCGCGGTCGCCGGCGCCTTCTGGATGTTCGGCGACGTCGACGAGGTCGTCCAGCCGCTGTGGCTCGGCATGCCGATCGTGCTCGGACTCGCCGTCGGCTACCTGATCGGCTTCGCCTCCGAGTACTACACCTCCGACCATTACGCGCCGGTCAAGAAGCTGGCCAAGCAGGCGGAGACCGGCCACGCCACCGTCATCATCGCCGGTGTCGCCGAAGGCATGATCTCCACGGTCGCCTCGGTCGTGTTGATCGTCAGTGCGATCGGCGGGTCGTTCTGGTTCGGCACCATGGCGATGCCCGGCATCGAGGACCCGATATCCGCCGGCCTGTACGCCGCAGCACTCGCCGCGATCGGCATGCTGGCCACCACCGGTGCGGTCGTCGCCGTCGATGCCTACGGGCCGATATCGGACAACGCCGGCGGCATCGCCGAGATGGCACACATGCCGCCCGAGGTCCGCGAGGTCACCGACTCACTCGACTCGCTGGGCAACACCACCGCCGCGGTCGCCAAGGGCTTCGCGATCGGTTCGGCCGCGCTGACCGCGCTGGCGCTGTTCCGCGCGTTCACCGCCGCGGTCGGCATCGACGTGATCGACCTCACCCGCGTGTCGGTCATCATCGGGCTGTTCCTGGGCGCGATGGTCACCTTCGCGTTCGCCGCGCTGACCATGAAGTCGGTCGGTCGTGCCGCCCAGCAGATGATCGTCGAGGTCCGGCGCCAGTTCGCCGAGATCCCGGGCCTGCGCGAAGGCAAGGAAGGTGTGCGCGCCGAGTACGCCAAGTGCGTCGACATCTCCACCAAGGCGTCGCTGCGCGAGATGATCCTGCCCGGTTCGCTCGCCGTCGCGCTGCCGCTGGTCGTGGGGCTGTTCTCCGCCGAAGCGCTCGGCGGGCTGCTCGCCGGCGCACTCGCCACCGGGTTCCTGCTGGCCATCTTCATGGCCAACGCCGGCGGCGCCTGGGACAACGCCAAGAAGTACATCGAGGCGGGCAACTTCGGTGGCAAGGGCTCGGAGGCCCACCACGCGGCCGTCACCGGCGACACCGTCGGCGACCCGTTCAAGGACACCTCCGGTCCGGCCATGAACATCCTCATCAAGGTGATGACCATCGTCGCCCTGGTGTTCGCCCCGATCTTCATCGCCAGCTGACCATCCGGTCGGCAGCCATGACCCGACGCCGCCTGGCCGTCCTGAGCATCGCCGCCGCGATGCTGTGGGGGTGCACGTCCACCCCCGACACGGACGGAC
>JBJHDB010000058.1:0-9780 GCA_050486325.1 Nitriliruptoraceae bacterium
GGTGAACGCTGAGGTCGGTGCCTTTGGGGAAGTACTGGCGCAGCAGCCCGTTGGTGTTCTCGTTGGAGGGGCGCTGCCAGGGTGATCGCGAGTCGCAGAAGTAGATCTTGGTCCGCAGCGAGGCGGCGATCTCGATGTGTTGTGCCATCTCGGTGCCCTGGTCCCAGGTGATCGATCGCAGCAGGCCTGTTGGCAGATCGCTCATCCGGGCAGCCATCGCGACGGCGAGCGCATCACTGTCACGAAGCGGCAGGTGCAACAACCGCACGACGCGGGTCTGGCGCTCCACCATCGTGCCGATGGCCGACCCTTGATTCTTGCCCACGATGAGATCGCCTTCCGTAAGACTGTGGGTGGCCCAGGAGGGCCGGGTGTGGCTGAGATCGCCTTGCGCTTGGTCGCTAACTGGGAATGTCCGCCCGTCCCTCCGGGTGCCCTGGCTGCTGATTGAGATGTGCGCTCGGTCGCTGGTTACGGATGCGTCAGCGGGGTGTCCACGGGTTCGTTGTCAACCGGATGGAGCGAGGAGAGGACGCGCACGTGACGCCACTGCTGAACAGGTCATGGGTCGGGGTCGATATCGGCAAGACGCACCACTGGGTGTGCGCCCTCGATGACGACGGCACGACGGTGCTGTCGGTCAAGATCATGAACGACGAGGCCGAGATCCTCGCGCTCATCACCGCGGTGCGTGAGCTGGCCGACCAGGCCGTGTGGGCGGTCGACATAATCGGAGCGCCCTCCGCGCTCATCTTGGCATTGCTGGCCCAGGCAGACCAGCCGGTGAAATATGCCTCCGGACGGGTGGTTGCCGCGATGAGCAGCGCCTACACGGGCGAGGGCAAGACCGACGCCAAAGACGCGTACGTGATCGCTGAGACCGCCCGCATTCGCCGCGACCTGGCCGTGATCGATCAGGACTCCGACCTCGTCCGCGACCTGGCCGTGCTGACCGGGCATCGCGCCGATCTGATCGCCGACCGCGTGCGGATGATCAACCGGCTCCGGGACCTGATGACCAGCGTCTTCCCCAGCTTGGAGCGGGAGTTCGACTACGCATCCTGCAAGGGTGCGCTGGTGCTGCTGACGGGTTACGCCAGCCCGCAGCGGATCCGCCGCCTCGGCCAGACACGGCTCACCGCCTGGTTGCGCCAACGCAAGGTCCGCAACTCCGCCGACGTCGCCGCTCGAGCCGTCACGGCAGCCCGAGCTCAAACGGTCGTGCTGCCGAGTCAGGGCCTCGCCGAGAACATCATCGCGGAGCTCGCCACCAGCATCCTCTCCCTCGACGAACGTCTCAAGACGCTCGATGCCCAGATCGCTGAGCGCTTCGACCAGCACCCACAGGCCGCCATCATCCAGTCGATGCCCGGCTTCGGCCCGTTTCTCGGTGCCTCATTGCTGGTCGGCGCCGGCGACCTGCGCTCCTTTCCCAGCGCTGGGCACCTCGCCGCAGCCGCCGGACTGGTGCCCGTGCCCAACGACTCCGGACGTCGCTCCGGCGTGTCAACCGCCATCGCCCCCTGACGCCGAGACGACGATGCCCCCGAATTCGAGTCCGGGGGCATCGTGGCTGGTACAGCCGGTACTTCTGTGGCGGAGGGTGGGGGATTCGAACCCCCGAGGGCGGTGAAGCCCAACACGGATTCCAGGAGCACGATCGGCATCTCCGCCGATGCCGGCCCGTGCCGAAAAGTGCCTCTGACCAGCGCAAACGGAGTTCCTCCATTCTCGCCGTGCCGGCCCGTTTCGCCAGCACTCAGGATTCTGTGACCAATCTGTGACCACGCGGCGGCCGTGGGAGGAGCCGTCGCAGTTCCTTCCGTGAGCTGGTCCCGCTCATCGCACGGCCGCGACCACCACCAGGAGCAGGTCCTACAGCGTCACCACCCCGGCTTGACTCACCTCAGTTCATAGCGAAGGCTCATCGGATGAGCGAGAACGGTGACGCTGGAAGAGATAACGCAGCGGTTCACTTCCGGCGTCGCTAGTACTGTCGGGTCTACCGGCGCAGAGAGAGAACCAGATGTCGGATGACTGGACCTTCCTGACGAACCACGCCCACGTGCTACTGGCCATCGCTCGCGACCCGGACCTGCGACTGCGTGACGTCGCGAGCCTCGTGGGGATCACCGAGCGCACTGCGGTGGGGATAGTCGCCGACCTGGAGGATCAGGGTTACATCACTCGAAAGAAGGTCGGCCGGCGTAACCACTACGTCTTGAACCGCGACCGACCTCTCCGGCATCCGCTGGAGTCCCATCACGAGGTTGGACAACTGCTGGCGGCGATCGAGCACAGCTTCTCATCGAGCGCTCCCTGACGGCGCGATCGTCGGCACATGCCGTCCAGACCAGGCGCGATGTGGTTTCGCGAGTACGTGGCGGCCACCGCGGACATGGAGGACGGTGCTTCGCCGTGTCATACGCGCACCCAGGCTGCCATGGGATCACTCGTCGGATATGCCGTCGAGGTGCCCGATGATCGACTGAAGCTCTCCTCGGACGTAGGCCAGCTGGTCGATGTCCGAGGAGGCCGCCGAAAGCGACGCCCGCTCAGACTGGCTAGGGAACCGGCTACGGTAGAACCTTATCACCGGTATTCTACTTCCTGTTTTCCGTGTCTCGAGCCGCCGCCGTCAGGAAGGACCCGATATGTCCGCCGCTGAGAACGCCACCACGATCACCCTCGCCCCGGGCGACGGCATCGGCCCCGAGATCATGGACGCGACGCTCGCAATCCTCGAGGCCGCCGGGGCGCCGCTGCGGTACGAGACCGTGACCATCGGCAAGCAGATGTACGAGCAGGGGCACAGCTCTGGGATCTCGCCCGAGGCCTGGGACACGATCCGCCGCAACCCGGCATTCCTCAAGGCCCCGATCACTACCCCGTCGGGTGGGGGCTACAAAAGCCTCAACGTCACGATTCGGAAGTCCCTGAACCTCTTCGCCAACGTCCGACCGTCGAAGTCCTACGCGCCGTTCGTCGCCTCCCCGCACCCCGGGATGAACCTGGTGATCATCCGAGAGAACGAGGAGGACCTGTACGCCGGCATCGAACATCAGCAGACCGCCGAGGTCACCCAGGTCCTCAAGCTGGTGACCCGTCCCGGCTGCGAGCGGATCGTCCGGTACGCGTTCGAGTACGCCCGTGCCTACGGCCGTCGCAAGGTCACCTGCATGACCAAGGACAACATCATGAAGCTGACCGACGGCCTGTTTCACCGGGTGTTCGAAGAGGTCGCCGGGGAGTACGACGACATCGACAGCGACCACCAGATCATCGACATCGGCGCCGCCCGCGTCGCCGCGCAGCCCGAGCACTTCGACGTCATCGTCACACTCAACCTCTACGGCGACATCCTGTCCGACATCGCGTCACAGGTCGCCGGCTCCGTCGGGCTGGCCGGATCGGCCAACATCGGCGAGCACGTCTCGATGTTCGAGGCGGTGCACGGTTCGGCGCCGGATATCGCCGGGAAGGATGTCGCCAACCCATCTGGGCTGCTGTGGGCTGCGACGCAGATGCTGGTGCACATCGGGCAGGCGCAGGTGGCCGAGACGATCAAGAACGCCTGGCTCGCGACGCTCGAGAGCGGCATCCACACCGCCGACATTTACCGGGAGGACCTCAGCGGCCGGGAGGTCGGCACCGAGGCGTTCTCGCAAGCCGTCATCGACCGGCTCGGGGAACGGCCGAAGCAGCTCGCGCCGGTCGAGTACCGCGGCGGTGGCATCTCGGTCCAACCGTCGCCCACCCCGACCCACACGAAGGAGTTCGTCGGCGTCGATGTCTTCCTCGACTGGTCGGAGGAAGGCCGCAATCCGGACGTCCTCGGGTCGGGGCTCGAGGAGGCCATGCCGAGAGACTGGGCGTTGAAGATGATCACCAACCGGGGCGTCAAGGTCTACCCCGAGGGCCTACCCGAGACGTTCCGGACCGATCACTGGCGTTGTCGCTTCGTCCCGCGCGATGGCGCGGCAACGGGATTCGACGCGGTGCTGGGGCTACTCGCGGCACTCCATCACCAACGCTTCGACGTCATCAAGACCGAGCACCTGTACATGTTCGACGGCGAGCCGACCTATTCGCTCGGGCAGGGCGAGTGAGCACAACCGAGACGGACGAACGTGAAGACCGGCAACCAGTTTCTGTAGTCTGCGCCGTCGCTGGCTTGGGATCTCCATGACCGCTTTGCTCCTGACCGCCGCCCCGATGGTGCCCGTCGTGGCCGCAGTGGCGATCGCACTGGGACGGCCCGGAGGGCCGTCGCCAGCACGCTGGGCGGTTCGCGCGACCTTCGTCGCATGCGCGGCCGCCGTCGGGCTTGCGGTCTTCGTGTGGGCGGAGGGACCGGTCTCAATGGTGGCCGCAGGTGCGGACGGGACGGCAGCCATCGGCTTGTACGCCGACAGGGTGGGGGTCGTGCTGGCCCTGCTGACGTCCGGCGTCGGGCTGGTGGTGCAGTCCTTCGCCGCACGAGCGCTCCGAGGAGACCTCCGCGAACGACGGTTCTTCGCGCTCACGGCGCTGCTCACCGGGGCGACGACGTCGGTTGCGCTGTCGGCCACGCTGGGCCTGCTCGCCGTTTCATGGATCGTGACCGGTAGCGCCCTGGCCGCGCTGGTGGCCCACCGTGGCAAGTGGGATCCGGCCGTCCGAGCAGCCCGGCGAGTGAGGCGGAGCTTCTTCGTCGGTGACGCGGCCCTGGCCACTGCAGCCGTCGTGACGCTCGTCTCGGTGGGCGAGATCGATCTGCGGTCACTGGACGTCACAGCCAACGCGCTCGCATCACAGAGAATCCCCGCTCTCGGCACGGACACGCTCACGGTGATTGCCGTGCTGTTGGCCGTCGCAGGCGTGTCCCGGTCGGCGTTGGTCCCCCTGCACCGATGGCTGCCGGCCACACTCGCCGCGCCGACGCCGGTGTCTGCGCTGCTCCACGCCGGCGTGGTCAACGGAGCCGGGGTACTGCTGGTACGGCTCGCACCGGTGTTCGGCGCCTCTCCCACGGCGACGCATCTGGCGCTGGTGGCCGGTGTGATCACCGTGTTGTACGCAACCGCAGTGATGCTCGTCCGCAGCGACGTCAAGGGCAACCTCGCTTGGTCTACGGCGGGACAGATGGGATTCATGACCGTGCAGTTGGCAGTGGGAGCGTTCTCGGCGGCGCTGTTCCACATCGTCGGGCACGGGATGTACAAGGCAGCCCTGTTCCTGGGGTCCGGTGGTGCCGTGACCGCCCACCTGCGCCACCGTCACCGGCCCGCGCCACAACCCCGCACTCCGCGCCCCGTTCGGCTTGCCACAGCCCTGCTCGTCCCCGCCGCGGCCTTGTTCGCCGCGTACCAGGTCGTCGACCCTCACCTGCCGACGGCGGGGGATCTGCTCGTGGTCGTCTTCGCGTGGGCGACCGCAGCCCGAGCTGCGGACGGATGGCTGCGGGCCGCCCCGTTCACGCCGATGCCCACGGTCGTGCTGGTCGTGGCTGGGACGGTCGTGGCGGTGTTCGGCTACGTCGCAGGACTGGCGCTGTTCGAAGGATTCGTCACCCCCGCGCTGCCGGTCGAGGTGCCCGCTGCCGTGAGCCCAACGGTGCTCGGGACGATCCTGGCCGCGACCGCCTCCATGGTTGTCGCGGTGTCGCTCGCGCCGGGCAAGCGAGGACAGCGTCTGCGCGTTCGCATCTACGCGTTCCTGCTCTCGACCGCCGCCCCGGTACCGAAGCCCGACGACCAACGAGCGCCGCGCGGCTCCAGCGCGGCCGGGGCGGTACTTGCCCCAGCTGACCGCGGCGAGACCATCCTCCGGGAGCCGGCGCGACCACCGCGGCGATCGCGATGACCGACCGAGGCGACCGCATGGATCACCGTTCCGAGCGCAAGACGGAACTGCTGGCTGACGTCGCGCAAGCTGCGGGCATCATCGCGCCGATGTGGCCGCTGACGAGCTTCGTCGCTGTCAACCCCCTCGGTGGGCTGCAGCATCTCCCGTTCGACGACGCCACTGCGGCGGCTCGACGGTGGCTCGGGGCCAGGACCCATCTGACGCTCGCCGAGTACCGCGCCGCGTACAGGCGAGGCGAGATCACCGATGCCGATCTGCGGCACGCCATTCTCGAGGTGGACTGGACGTTGGCGACCCAGTTCTCGGTCGAGATCGGCAACCACAGCGTCGACGGTGTCGAACTCGTCCGGCTGGACCTGACCATCGGACCGGACAACCCACCCGAGACTGGCCCTGCCATCGTTGGCCTGGATCCTGGCCTTGCCGAGTCCGTCGACGGCCTCGTGGCGACGTGGTGTGCTGCGTACGTCGACGAAGCTGGCGTCGCGTGGGCCATGCCCGGCCGGGGGCAGGGTTTCTACCGCGCATGGCGACAGCTCGCGTCCCACGACCGGCGCCTGCAGCGACTCGCTGGTCCACAAGGCACGAAGTGGCTCGCCGAGCTTCCCGAGCGTCCAGTGGACGCGCTCGAGGCCGCACTGGCCGAACTCGGGCCGCACGACGACGACCGTGTCGGCAGGCTCCGCAGCCACCTCGGGCGGCTTCCCGGTTGGGCCAGCTACGCACGCTGGCGCGAAGAATGGGCGCCCTCCGACACTCACGCACCGCCATTCCGCCTCGTGGAACTCCTTGCTGTCCACGCTGCGGTGACGGCCGCCGTGTCGTGCGATCGGGATGCTGCTGCCCCGCCCATGCGCGGCGAGGAATCCTCCTCGGATCTGCTCGATGAGCGGGTCGATGCCGTGTTCTCCGCGCTCGGCGGCACACCGAACGATCCACTCGTCGCTTCCGCCGTCAGCGGCGTCCTACGGCAGATCTCGCCCGCCACGCGGAGGTCCATCTGGCTTGAGGCGCACGAACGGAACTTCCGCGACCGACTCCTCGGCCTGATGAGCCGCCTGGACCCTGGCCAGGCGACCGCCCACGCCGACGTGCAGGCGGCCTTTTGCATCGACGTGCGCTCGGAAGGGCTGCGGCGCCACCTGGAAGCCTGCGGGCCCTACGAGACGCTGGGCTTCGCAGGGTTTTTCGGTGTTCCCGTCCGCTGGCGGCCGCTGGGGTCCACCGCGGCCGAGCCGCGCTGTCCGGTGCTGGTGACGCCCCGCCACGAGATCGCCGAGCAGCCGGTTCCGGGCGAGACTCCCACCACCTACCTGGCGGGTCAGCACATCGCGCGATCGGGGCACAGCGCCTTCCACACTGCCAAGGGCGGTCTGGCGTCTCCATTCGCCCTCGCCGAAGCATCGGGCTGGATCCTCGGACCCCTGGCAGCAGTGAGAACGGTCGCACCTTCGTTCAGCCACCGTGCGGCCCGATGGGCACGGAGCCTGAACCGCCCCCCCGCCACGAGTCCTGCAGTCGATGCAGAGCGCGACGGCGCATCCGGGATGGCGCTCGAGGAGCGAGCATTGTTCGCCGAAGCCATCATCAAGACGATGAGTTTGACGCGGTTCGCGCCGCTGATCGTGCTGTGCGGGCACCGCAGCTTCAACGTCAACAACCCCCACGCATCGTCGTACGACTGCGGCGCCTGCGGTGGCGCTCCCGGAGGAGCCAGCGCCCGAACGGCCGCCGCCATCCTCAACGACCGAGCGGTTCGCACTCAACTCGCCGATCGAGGAATCGCGGTGCCCGATCACACGTGGTTCGCCGCTGCCGAACACGACACCGCGTCGGACCGCGTGACGGTCCTCGACCGTCACGCCGTCCCAGATACCCACGAAGCCTTGGTCGCGGAGTTCGAGCGTGACGTCGCAGCGGCCGGCGAGCGACTCTCGCGCGAGCGCGCAGGACGCCTTCCCGGTGACCCCAAGAAGGTGCGCTTCCGAGGTCACGACTGGGCGCAGGTGCGCCCCGAGTGGGGGCTGGCCGGCAACGCAGCATTCGTTATCGGCCCCCGGTCGATCACCAGGGACCTCGACCTCGCCTGCCGCGTTTTCCTGCACTCCTACGACGCGGACGAGGACCGCAACGGGCTCGCCCTCGAAACCATCCTCACCGCGCCTCTCGTCGTCGCCCAGTGGATCTCCGCGCAGTACTACTTCTCCTCCGTCGACCCGGACGTGTTCGGCGCCGGAGACAAGACGCTGCACAACCCGGTGGGTGGCATCGGCGTCGTCCTAGGCGAAGGCGGGGATCTCCAGATCGGGCTGCCAGCGCAGGCCCTTGCCGTCGGCGGACGGCGGATGCACGAACCGCTGAGGCTGCTGGGCGTGGTCCAAGCCCCGCTTGCACGAATCGACGCGATCATCCAGCGCAATCAGGTGCTCCAGGAGCTCGTCGGCGGTAAGTGGATCACCCTCGCCGCACGCTCCCACGGAAACGAACCGTGGTCGGTCCGCACCCCCGGCGGAACGTGGTCGACGTGGTATCCGGCCGACGATAGCGTCGACCACGCCTACGCATCCCTGGAGGTCCCATGAGCTGGGAAGGTCTCACTCCGATGGCCAAGATCGAAGTCATCGTCGATGGCGACCAGGTCCCGGCTGTGCGCGAGCTGTTCCTAGAGGCCGGAGCCACCGGCTACACCGGCGTTTCGGGTGTCTCCGGCTTCGGCCACCACGGCCACCACGAAGGTCGTTTGCTCTTCAACGACCGCGCGGGCCTGTCCATGCTCATCACCGTCGTCCCCGAGGAAGCGGTCAACTCCCTGGTCGCCGGCATCCGCCGCCTACTCGAGGGCCGCCACGGGGTCTTCTTCGTCAGCGAGACACACGTCAGCCGACCGGACTACTTCCGTTGACCATCCGCGCACCAGCCCGCCCCTACTCGGGAGCGCGAGCGGTGTTGGCTACCAAGCACGGCAAGCTGCTGTGCATCGCCCCAGCCCTCGAACAGGCTGGGCTCGGCGTCGACACGGTCGCCGTCGACACCGACCTGCTTGGGACCTTCACCGGCGACGTGCCCCGGACGGCGCCACCTTTGGAGACCGCGGTGGCCAAAGCAAGGCTTGGCATGTCCGCAACAGGCAACCCCATCGGCCTCGCGTCGGAGGGGAGCATCGGTGCCCATCCCGCGGCTCCGTGGATGACCGTCGATCGAGAGATCGTCGTGCTGGTCGACGACGAACGGGGCATCACCGTGGCGGGATTCGCCGCATCCTGGGAGCTCAGGGCCGTCGCCCGAACGGTGCACCCTGGAGATGACCTGTCCCGTCTCCTGGCAGACGCCGACATCCCCGCGCACGCACTGATCGTTGCGCCCAACGCCGGATCTCCCGAGCCGGTTCGCAAGGGCCTTCGCCGGCCGTCGGAGATCGCCACGGCCGTCAAGTTGTGTTCGGCGTCATCTCCCGACGGGGCAGCGCAGGTGCAGACGGACCTGCGCGCCCACGTCTGTCCCTCTCGTCAACGGGTCATCCGGGCTGCCGCCGAAGATCTCGCCGCCCGTCTCCGCACCCGCTGTCCAGTGTGCGGATCACCTGGGTGGGGGCGTACGGACGTCGTGCGCGGTGTGCCCTGCCGCTGGTGCGCCACGCAGATCGACCTCGTCCGCGCCGAGATCGACAGCTGCCCAGCATGCGAGCACCGCGAGGAGCGACCCATCGTTCCACACACCACGACCGGTGACCCGGGCCAATGCGCCCGCTGCAACCCCTGAAAACTAGGGTCGAGGCCACATTCTGCGGTGCCACATCCATCACTGTTGAGGAGCAGTGTCTCGCGGTCAAGTGACCTACATGAACAGAGCGCCGCATCAACGTGGGAGCTCCAGGCGTTTCTTACCGCGTGGACCGACGTTGCTGCGAGCGCCGCACTCGGCGGCAAACCCGTC
>JBJHDB010000059.1:0-9744 GCA_050486325.1 Nitriliruptoraceae bacterium
GGGTTGTCCTCGACGAACGGACGGATGCCACCACCGGTGGTGTAGACCGCTTCGACGTCACCGCGCAGCAGCATCGCGACCGCGTCGGAGGTGCCGTCGGTGGAGACGTAGTCGAAGTCGAGAGGGTTACCGAGGTCAGCCATGATGCCGGCCATGATCTCGGTCTCGACGGTCAGGCCGACGTCGCCGAGCAGGATCGGCTGCTCCTGCGAGCGCTCCGCCAGACCCTCGAGCGTGCGCTCCGGCAGATCGAGGTCGGTGCGGATGACGAACGCGCTCGGGCCATCTCCCCACATCGCCAGCGGCACGAACTCGGCCGAGCTGTACGGGGCGTCAGCGCCGTCGCGCGCTTCGGCGGCAGTCAGGATGTTGGTGAAGTAGTACCAGACGAAGTTGTCGTCAGGGTCGGACACATACACCATCTGCGCACCGACACGGTTCTCGCCACCGGGGTGGTTTTCGACCCGCACGGTCACGTTCGTGCCGGTGACCTCCTGCAGGGCCTCTTCGAGGTGCGGCTGAATGAGCCGTGCCTCGGTGTCGAAGCCGCCGCCGGCGGCGGTCGGAACGATGATGGTCACCGAGTCGCCGTCCGCGAACGCCTCGCCGAGGTCCTCGTCATCGACCTCTTCGGCGGGCTCAGGAGCCTCGGCGGGTTCCTCCGCGGCCTCCGGTTCCGGTGCGGGCGCCTCTTCGGCGCCGCCGCATGCGGCGAGCACCAGCGCGAGCGCGGCAACGAGTGCCCACGGTCCCATCATGCGCCGTCTGGCGCGACTGTCCCTCAACGTGCTGATCATTTCAGTCTCCCTCATCGGTCGTGCACTTGCGGATCGGGTCGTCGTTCTCGGGCACACCGCCGCGTACGTCCACCGGGCGAACCCGGCCGACGCAACGACGGAATCATCGGTAGGTGCGGGTGCGCACGGCGTCGCGGTCCTGCTCACACACGTCGGTGATCATCGCCAGGTACACGAGCGCGCTGTTGCGCAGGTACTCGATCGAGTAGTACTCACCCTTGCCGTCCCACTCGGCCACACGCTCGTCGCCACCACCGAGGGTGAGCGACTCGATGCCGAAGCGGTTGAGAATGTTCATGTCGCACCAGTAGCTGCCGAACTCCACCGGCACCCGCTCGGGCACCGCGCCGAGCACCTGCTCGACGGCGCGCTTGGCGGCCTGGACGACGTAGGCGTCTCGGTCGACGATCTCGCCGCCCGGGTTGGACATGTACATCTCGATCGAAACGTTGAGATCGGGAATCTCGGCGCGGAGCTCGTCCAGCACCGATTCGATCTCGTACTGGACGTCTAGCGGGCTGTCGCCCGGCAGGGTCCGCACGTCCATGTACAGGTTGCAGATCGCGGTGGACCAGGTCGGCTTGTACGGCCAGCCACCTTCGATCGCGCCGATGTTGACGTTCGGCTTGATCACACTGTATGGGTGGCCGTCGACCCGTTCGGTCCACTCGTCCATCTTGCGTTGCGTGTACCCGCTGCCCCAGTCAGCCAGGCGGTCGATGACCCGGGTCATCTGCTTGATGGCGTTCATGCCCCGGTCGATCGCGGTGGTCCGGGTGAACCGCCCGCGGGTGGTCACCTTGAACCAGGCGTATCCCGGGTGGGCCAGGTTGATGTGCAGCGCGCTCGGCTCGCCGACGACGGCGTAGTCCGTCCAGACACCGTGCTGCGCGAGGTAGCGGGTGCCGCAGCCCGCGCCGCGGTAGAGCTTGCCCTCGTAGTTCTTGGTGAGCGTCTGGATCGGGGTCTTCTCGATCTCCCCGGCCACACCGGCGATGACCACGTCACCGCGTGGCCGAACATCGGCTTCGACGAGCGCTTCGACGACACCGAGGTAGGCGGCGAGGGCGCCTTTCATGTTGAAAGCACCCAGGCCACGGACGAAACCGTCCTCGACCCAGGCATGGGGACGAAACCCGTCGTGCATCTCGCCGAGCACGGAGATGTCGAGTTCTTCGATGCCGGTCAGCGAGGTGTCCATGTGACCGTTGAACATGAGGCTGGCGCCGCCTCCGGTCCCCTCGAGCGTCCCGACCGCGTTGAGCCGGCCCTCTTCGAGTTCCTGGCCACGTGCGCGCATGCCGAGACCGCGGAAGTGGTCGAGGAAGTACTCCCCGATCTCCTGCTCGTGGCCGGTGGGGCTCCAGATGCTGACGACGTCGGTCAGAAGTTCGGTGAGGCGATCGTCGGACAGCTTGGCGGCAGCACGTTCGAACAGTGACGCGTCTCGTCGGGCCACGTGGTCTCCCTCTCCATGTCGCTCGACCTGCCCCCGCGAACCAGGTCTCGGGTCGTTGGTCAGCCCGGTCCCCGCCGACCCCACCGTGGCAAGAACCGCTCCCGCGGGCATGCCACCGGATCAGCCGAACCGGACTACTACTCTGGTCGTATCGGTGCTTGCGCATTCGACCCACGACCCGAGCGATGCGGTAGTTCACCACCTTTCACGTCTACTGTCAACAGCTAACGCGAGTTGGTCGACCCGCGGGCTTCGGTGGCACGGCACTGGTGACATGCCGCGACTGCATTAGTTGGCTGCCTGTGGCCACGGCATTCGGGCGATTGCGCCCGAACAGCAGTGTGGCCACCCTCCGCGGGTGGCCACACTGCTGTTCGGCGAACTTCGTCGTCTCAGCGGTTCTGCTGGGTCCGCCAACCTTCGGCGTAGTGCTCGCGCGCGTCCTTGCTGAATGGCACGGGTGCCACGGTGGCGCGAACGGCCAGCTGCCGGTGAGGCTTCTCGACCGTGTGCTTGTCCGTCCCGCCGTCGGGCTCACCCCACACGACGGTGACCTCGGTGCCCACGTCGATGTCGGCGTCGATCACAGCCAACGACAGCACCGAACGTTCGTTGAAGCTGTACCCGGTGTACATCGAGAATCCGGCGAGCTCGCCGTCTCGTTCGATCCGGTCGTAGTTCATCGCCGCATAGTTGGCCAGCGGGAACTCGAGGTGCTTGTAGGGCGGCTGTTCGTCCTGCAGCAGCGACGCGTGGATCGCGGTGACGTCCTCGGCGTTCCAGGCCAGGGTCGCCTTGCGGCGCTGCTGGCTGGTGTCCATCGCCTCGAGTGCGTCCCGACCGATGAAGTCGTGGTCGAAGCGCACGAACGATCCGTATCCCAGTTCGTAGGGGGTGAGGTAGAAGTCGGCGATATTGTCGGACACGAAGCTGCCCGCGAGCGATCCGTGGGTGCCTTCCGGACCGTCGGCGGGGATCGTCTCCCGGAACGGACGCATCGACTCGCCGGTGTAGACCGCTGGCATCGGCGAGGGAATCCAGCCCGACTCGAGCGTGTCGGTGGCGTATGTGCGCGCCCCGACGTGACGGATGCCGAACTCTTCGCCGGCGGCGAAGATGGTTTCGAGCACCGCTTCGCCCTGGTCGTAGGGGCCGAAGATCTCCAGACCTGGCTGGCCGGACATGCCGTGACGAAGCGCACGGACGCGGTGCGGACCGATGTTGACCCAGTCCATGTTGAAGAACCGGATCTGCGGCAACGGGCCGCCGTTGAGCTTCTCCAGCAGGGCCTCGGCGTGCGGCCCTTGGAGCTGATAGCGGTACTGCTTGCGCACCACCGGGCGGCCCTGCGGGCGTGCCGGTGAACGTTCGTCCTGCTCGAATTCGACGTCGAAGCCCTGCTCGGCCGCGTGGAACTTCAACCAGTTGATGACCGTGGCACGGCCGACGAACTCGTAGCTGCCCTCGTCGAGGTGGAACAGGATCCCGTCCCCGAGGACGTAACCGTCGGGGCTGCAGGTGACCAGCTGCTTGGCGCGGTCGACGGGGAACTTCGCGAACGAGTTGATGCCGACCAGTTCGACCAGCGCGCCCGTGTCGGGCCCGCGCATGAACAGGTCGACCATGTGGTGGGACAGGTCGAAGAACGCGCAGGACTCCCGCCACGCGCGCTGTTCGTCGCGCCAGTTGGAGAACTCGTGGGTCACCACCGGATAGCTGATCGGGTAGGTGTAGGCGCCGACCGGCGCGTTGCGCAGCATCTGCACCGGGTCGATGCCGGTCCTGAGCAGGTCCTCGAGGCTCTGGGGGGCCACGGTGTCTCCTTTGCGTGTGCGCGGTGGCGCACGGTGCGTTCGTCGGTTCGGGTGGACGGTCCCCGTGGTCGATCGGATCGTGCCCTGTCACGGGCCAGCCGCGTCGGGTCTCAGCCGCTGGCCGGCCGCGTCGATGACGACGCGAGCACCCGCTGCCGCCACTGTTCGGTCCGTGCCACCTCGTTGAAGGTGTTGAGGTGTAGGCCGGCGACCCCTGCGGGATCGCCGAACAGATCAGCGAGCTGACTCACGATCGCGTCCGGCTGGTAGCCCGCGAGCATGTGACTTGCCATCTTGTGCTGTTTGCGCAGGTAGCGGATCGAGTCACCGAGCCCGATACGCATCGAGATGCGCAGCAGCCGCGCCCGATCGACCACGCCGGGAAGTCCCAGGTGAACCGGCAGGGCAAAGCCCTCGCCGCGCAGCGAGGACAACCAGGTCCGAATCGTCGCGGGCTCGTAGCAGATCTGGGTGACCATGTAGGTCGCGTGGTCCTGCTTGCGTGCGCGCGCAACGGCGATCACCTCGTCGTCGAGGAACGGGTGGCCTTCCGGATATCCGGTGATGCCGACCTCGGCGAACGACAGATCGAGCGCCGCAAGCTCCTCGAGGACGTCGGCCGCGCCCTCGTACGGACCGGCGGGCTCGTCGGGGTCACCGGCGACGACGAACACGTCCCTCACTCCGAGCTCGTGCAGTCGGGACGCGACCGCGGTGAGCTCGTCGCGGGAGGAGAACAGGCGCGCCGAAAGGTGTGGAACCGCACGGTGGCCGCGCGCAAGCAACTCTTCGGTCAGCGCGACGGTGGCCACCATTCCCTTCGCCGGCGACGCGGTGACGGTGACCGTGCACCCTGCCGGCAGGTGCCCCATGGCCTCGTCGACGCCGGCGAGCGGCACCAGCTCGAAGCGGGCGGCGTCCAGCGCGGCGGCGACCGCGGAGTCGTCGGGCGTGTCCATCTGGGCAGTCTTCTCCTGGCCCAGGGCGCGACAAGTCGTCGCAGCGCCCGGGAACGGGGTCAGCGAGGAAGGCGGTACGGCAGATTCAGAGGGGCTCGACGCCAGCGACGGCGAGCACCCGTGCCATGCGTGTCGCGGCGAGCTCAGGGTCCTCGAGCAGCCCCACTTCGTCGGCGAGCACGAACTGCTCGGTGAGATGGGTGACCGATCGACCGACCTCCAGGCCACCGATCATCTTGAAGTGATCCTGGTGGCCGTTGAGGTAGGCCATGAACACCACACCGGTCTTGTAGTAGAACGTCGGGGCGGCGAACACGTGCCGGGACAGGTGAACGGTCGGCTCGAGCACTTCCTTGTAACGCTGTTCGTCGCCGGCATCGAGCGCCTGCAGTGCCGCGGACGCTGCGGGTGCGATCAGGTCGAACGCCCCGAGGAACGCGTGACTGTGGCGCTCGCCGTCGCCGAGGATCGTCTCCGGATAGTCGAAGTCGTCGCCGGTGTAGAGCTTCATGCCGTCAGGCAGGCGACGCCGCAGGTCGATCTCGCGCTCCTTGTCGAGCAGCGAGATCTTCACACCGTCGATGTGGTCGGCACAGTCCTTCAGGATCGCCAGGAAGTTGTCCGTCGCCGTATCGAGGTCGGCGGCTCCCCAGTAGCCGGCAAGCGCCGGGTCGAACATGTCCCCGAGCCAGTGGACGACGACCGGCCGGCGCACCTGCGCGAGCAGCCGGCTGTACACCTGGTGGTAGTCGTCCGGGCCGGTCGCCGACGCGGCGAGCTTGCGGCTGGCCATCACGACAGCCTGGCCGCCCTCGCCCTCGATGAGGCCGACCTGCTCCTCGTAGGCGTGAAGGATGTCGTCGAGGGAGGCGGTGCCTTCGGCGGGCATCTGGTCGGTCCCCGCACCACAGGCGATGTCGCCACCTTCGGCCGCGGCTTCGCGCAGCGCCCGGGTGATCAGCTCACGTGTCGCGTCCCAGTCGAGCCCCATGCCGCGCTGGGCGGTGTCCATGGCCTCGGCAACGGCCATGCCCCAGGACCAAAGGTGACGACGGAACGCGATCGTGGTGTCCCAGTCGATGCTGGCCGGATCGCCCGGCCCGTTGGCGGCAAAGGGATCGGCCACGACGTGGGCTGCCGCGAAGGCACGACGGCTCGTGATCGGCGCCGACGGTCGCGTGTACGACGCCGGTTCGCCCAGCTCGTGGACGCGCAGCGTTCCGTCGGCGGACGGTAGGCGGACTCGGGGTGCCATGGGACTCGTCTCCTCGCGACGGCGGATGCCGTTCGACTGTACTACGCAGCTGCGCCACACCCTTTTCGGATACGCATGCGTTAGTAAGCGCTTGCTAATCGTGTGGGGGAGCCTACGCCATCCCCATGCTGCGAAGCAAGACCCCCGGACGAACCGTTCTATCCGGGGCAGCGGTTCGTTCCAAGGAGAATCCTTCGCTGACCTTCAGAAACCGCTTGCTGTCGCCGCGGCAGACTGGTTCGATGGACCCTCGTGATGCAGCCGGGCGCGTTGCTCGGTGACGTCCGGACGCTGTTAGAGTCGTGTGGAAGCGACCCGATGGATCCGGTCGCTTTGCTGCACGCTAACGCCCGGTTTTCGCATCATCGACGGGCTGACGTGACGCGCATGCAGCCAGTGCGCCGGCGTGAACGCTGCCGAGGAGGGCTGACGCCCGTGACGACACCGCACCCGACGGACGGGACCGCAAGCGCCTCCGGCCGTGCTACCGAGGGGAGCATCGCGGTCGAGGGCCTGTCGAAGGTGTTCGCGCAGGGAAGTCGCGATCCGGTGGTGGCACTGCGCGAAGTCGACCTGGAGATCCCGGCCGGACAGTTCGTGTCCATGCTCGGGCCATCAGGGTGTGGCAAGACCACGCTCATGCGGATCATCGGGGGCCTGGCACAGCCATCCCAGGGCCAGGTCCGCATCGACGGGCGCCCGGTGAAGGACGCACTCGAGGAGCGCAAGTTCGGATTCGTGTTCCAGGCGCCGACACTGCTGCCCTGGCGCACGGTAACCGCGAACACCACCCTGCTACTCGACGTCACCAACCAGCAGGCATCCGCCGATCACATCCAGAACCTGCTCGAGATGGTCGGCTTGAAGGGGTTCGAGGACGCCTATCCGGCGCAACTTTCGGGTGGGATGCAGCAGCGCGTGGCGTTGGCCCGTGCACTGGCGCTCGACCCGGAAATACTGCTGATGGACGAGCCCTTCGCCGCACTGGACGCGCTCACCCGCGACCGGATGGGCATGGAGCTGCAGCGCATCTGGGAAGAAGGCCGCAAGACCGTCGTGTTCGTCACCCATTCGATCACCGAAGCGGTGCTGCTGTCGGACCGGGTGGTCGTGCTCTCCGCGCGGCCCGGCCGCGTCCACGCCGACGTCGAGATCGACCTGCCCCGACCGCGTGACATGGCGGTGCGAAACACCCCGGAGTTCGGCGAGTACGAGCGAATGCTGCGCGACCAGATACAGGAGATGTGAGCCGGTGTCCGAGCTCGAGTCATCCACCGCCCCGTCCGGGAGTTCCCACGACCGGGACGAGGCATTCGACGCGCTGGTCGAACGCCACCGGTTGACGGACCGGCGCTGGGCGATGCTGCAGCCCAACGTCGTCCTGCCCACGTTGTTCACCTTCCTCAGCATCGTCATCTGGGAGGTCATCGCGCGGGTCGCCAACGTTCCCGCCTACATCCTCCCACCGCCTTCCCGCATCATCGACCGATTGATCAGCTCGTGGGGGCTGTTGTGGGAGCACACGGTCGCCACGATGGCATCCATCAGCCTGGGCTACGTCATCGGCATCATCATCGGCGCCGTGCTGGCCTTGGCGATGGCCTATTCGGCGATCGTGCGGAACACGCTGTACCCGCCGATCATCGCCTCCCAGGCCGTGCCGAAGATCGCCATCGCGCCGTTGCTCGTGCTGTGGCTCGGCTTCGGGATCTGGCCGAAGGTCGCGGTGGTCGCGTTGATGGTGTTCTTCCCGGTCACGATCACGATGGTCGAAGGTCTGCGATCAGTCGACCCGCGCCTGCTCGACCTGCTGCGATCCGTACACGCCGGTCCTGCGCACATCTTCGTCAAGGTGAGCCTGCCGCACGCACTGCCTCAGATCTTCTCGGGACTGAAGATCGGCATCACACTGGCGGTGGTGGGGGCCGTGGTCGGCGAATGGGTCGGCTCTGACGCCGGTCTGGGATATCTGCTGATCATCGCCAACACCCGGCTGGACGCGACGCTGCTGTTCTCCGCACTGATCCTGCTCGTGGTCATAGGCGTCGCACTGTTCCTGCTGATCGAGCTGTTGGAGCGGGTGTTCGTGCCGTGGAAGGAACAGGACGACGCCAAGGCCCAAGAAGGCGCGAAGGCGACAGCGACCGGACTGTGACGACTTCCCCGGACAACCGGTCCGGAGGGGACGAGGTAATGCCGAACAGGGAGGGTGAACCGAGATGACTCTGACAAACGCACCACGACACGCGAGGCGCTGGCGGTTGTCCGCACTCGTCGCGGCGATGGCGCTCGTGATCGCCGGCTGCGGCGGGGGCGACGACGAGCTCACCGAGGTCCAGTTTCGACTGAACTGGGTGATCGCCGGCAACCACGCACCGTTCTTCCTCGCCCAGAGCGAGGGGTTCTGGGCCGAGTGCGGCCTGGACGTCGATATCCGTGCCGGCAGCGGCTCGGGCGACACCGCCCAGCAGGTTGGCACCGGCGCGAGCGAGTTCGGCCTGACCGACGCGGTCTCGATCGTCGCCGGTCGGGTCGAGGGCCTGCCGATCCAGTCGGTCGGTGTGCTCTACCAGGACAACCCGTCGAGCTTGGTGACCAAGGCCGACAGCGGGATCAACGAGCTCGCCGACGTCGAGGGCCGCACCTTCGGCGCTGTCCCGGGTGGATCGCCCTACCTGCTGCTGCAGTGGATCTTCGACCAGCAGGGCATCGACACGGACTCGATCCGTGAGGTATCGGTTCCGGCGCCTGGCATCGCTCAGCTCATGACCGACCAGGTCGACTTCATCACGTTCTTCGGTACCGAGGTCGTCAACATCGACCCGAACCCGGAGGAGAACCTGCACTGGTTGTGGTTCTCGGACCTCGGTGTGGAGTCGTACGGGCTGGCGATCGCGTCGTCTGACGACTACATCAGCGATAACCCCGAACACGTTGCGTGCTTCCTTGACGGCGCCCGACAGGGTCTTGAGGCCGCTCAGGCCGACCCGGCTGCAGCACTCGAGGCGCTCTACGAGGGTGCTCCCGACACCGCTGAGGCACCTGATGTCCAGGAGCGGATGCTGGAGTCGATGTGGACCGTCGTCGGCGACACCCCGCTCGCGCAGAACGAGGCCGGTTGGTCCAGCACCCAGCAGGTGCTGTTCGAAGCCGAGATCGTGGGTGAACAGATCGACGTGAACGAGTTCTTCAGCACGGACTTCGAGTAGTCCACGGGCAACCCGGGCCGCCGCCCACGGCCGCCGGATCGTTCGGTGGCTGTGGCGGCGGCCCGGCCGTGTGACGCTCGCCCGAGCGACACACCCACTGACCGGACCCGCCGCACCCGGGCCGGATCCACCTCGAGGACTCCCATGACCGAGCCTTCGGCTCGACCTGTCCCTTCACGCATCGCGTTCGCCGTCGTGGCCACCATGGCGATGATGATCGGGACCCTGCTGCCGTTCGCCGTCCCGGCCCT
>JBJHDB010000060.1:0-9692 GCA_050486325.1 Nitriliruptoraceae bacterium
AGCTCGGACAGGTCGTCAGGCATCAGCGGACTCCGCCCCCGCACCGTGCAGGCGGCCGCCGCGCAGGCCACGGACCGCGACGAACCGGGTGCGGGTGAGCTCCTCGAAGGTGTAGCCGATCCCTTCGCGCCCGGTGCCGGCGAAACCGACCCCGCCGAACGGCACGATGGGTGGCCGGTAGTTGTTCGTGCCGTTGACGACGACGCCACCGACCTCGAGCTCTTCGGCGAGCGCCAACGCATGGGTGACGTCGCCGGAGAACACCGCACCGGTCAGGCCCAGTGTGGTCGCGTTGGCGACCGCGATCGCCTCGACGTCGTCGGCGGCGGGTACGACGGTGAACACCGGGCCGAAGATCTCGTCGTCGCGGGTGACGTCGGCGCCGGGGGGAACGTCGGTGAGCAACGTCGGGGCGAACCACGGTCCGTCGGCGTCACCGCCACGCACCAGCACCCCGCCCTGGTCGACGGCGTGGCTGACCTGGCTCGCCACCCGTTCGGCCGCACCGACGTCGATCAGATGGCTGAGCTCACTGGCGTCGTCACGCGGATCGCCCATGACGACCTCGGCGAGCCGCGCCTCGAGCCGCTGGGTCAGCTCGTCACCGATGCCGCCAACGGTGATGATGCGTTTGGTGGCTGCACACGCCTGGCCGTTCATGAGCAGGCGGCCACGCAGGCATTCGGCGACGACGTGATCGAGATCGGCGTCGGGCAGCACGATCGACGCGCCGTTGCCGCCGAGCTCGAGGTGAAGCGGGCGAAGCATGTGGGCGGTGGCTTGGGCGACCGCAACACCGGCGCGCACACTGCCGGTCAGCGAGACCGCGTCGACACCGTCCGCGGTGCACAGCGCGGCGGACAGCTCGGTGCCGCCGGGCGCGATCTGGAGCACCCCGTCGGGCAGACCGGCCTGCTGGACGAGCTCGAGGACGCGGATGGTGGCCAGCGGGTTCTGCGGCGGCGGCTTGACGATCGCGACGTTGCCGGCGGCGATCGCCGCCCCGGCCTTCTCGATGGTGAGCTCGACCGGGAAGTTGAACGGGATGACGCACACGACCACACCGAGCGGCACCCGCTCGACGAAGGTCAGGTCGGCCTGTCCGCCCGGCAGTGCACCGGTCGGCGCCAGGTAGCCGGCGCTGGTGCGTGCCACCTCGGCGTTGGCGTCGAGCAGCCCTGCGGCGCCCAGCACCTCCTTGTGTGCCTGGGCGTGCACCTTGCCCGACTCGGCGGCATGCAGCACACCTAGTGTGTCGGCCTCCGCCCGGATCCGATCCGCCGCGGCCCGCAGCAACGTGGCGCGTTCATGCGGCGCGCTGCGACGCCAGCCGGGCAGTGCCGCGCGTGCACGCCCGACGAGGTCAGCGGCAGCTGATGCGTCGAGTTCGACGACGTCGCCGAGCAGCTCGTCGTCGGACAGAGCCCGGATCGCTCGCGAGAAGGTGGTCAACGCGTGCCTCCAGCGACGGTGTCCAGCTGCCCGACGAGGTGGGCGAGCAGCTCCGGCAGACCCAGCGGCGTGTCGTTGCCGTCGCCCCGGGCGAACACGGACCTGACCGCACCGTCGGTCGCGCTGCGGCCTTCACGGGCGAGGCGTTTCGCCAACTGGACCTTCGCGTCGTCGATCTGGGCGCGGGTCGGCAGCACGTCGACCAGGCCGGGAAGTCGATCGAGTACCCCGGTGAGCGCACGGCGGCCGGACATCCCCTGCTTCGAGGCGGGCAGGCCCTCGAGCTTGCGCAGCGCCTGGTCGGCGAAGAAGCTGCGATGGGTCAGCCCCGGCGAGACCCAGGCGACCATCCCGGAATAGTGCGTGGCGATCCGCTCGAGCGTGTCACCGATCGCGTTGACGAGCACCTCGTGCGCGTCGACGTAGGCGTCCCGCTCGCCGGGACCCCACGCCCATCCGCCGTCCTTGCGCTGCGTCGCGGTGCAATCGGCACGTTCGGGCGAGACCGAGGTGCCACGCGACTCGAACAGCCCCGGGTCGTCGTAGGCGGTCGCCAGGCTCGCCTCGCCGTTCCACCAGTAGATGTGGTCGTAGGGAACGAGTGCCATCGGCTCGGAGATCACGAACCGGTCGAGCACGACGTCTCCCCGGCGCAGCGGGCCTTCGTGCAGAAGTGCGGCGTCCTCATCGGCGTCGAGCACCGCTTTCAGCTCCTCGGGGGCGTCGGAGCGGCCAACGGGCGCCCAGCCCGCGTCCAACAGCGCCGTGTTGATCGCGCGATGCTCACGACTGGTGGCGTACGGCTTGTACTTCGTGCACGGCACGAACAGTGCGACGCGGCTCGTCGCGCCCTCGACCGGGGTCGGCGTCCAGCTGGTCGTGATGAACTCGAGCCAGGCCTTGACCCGCGGGATCGCGAACGCGTCGCGGTTGTCCTGTGGCGAGTAGAACCTCAGCTCGGGGTCGAGAGCAAACGGCGCACGGATCTTCGCCATGGACCCGTCGAGACGCGCGTCCCGGTCGAGGCGCGGGTCGCTGGTGAGCGTGGCCATCACGCGTCCTTTCGCACCTTGAGCATCATCGAGGTCGGGTCGAAGTTGTTGCACGGTGTGAGGTCCTGCGGGCAGGCCGACAGCAGGACGACGAGGTCCATGTGGGCACGCAGGGAGATCGTCGCGCCCGGGCCGTGCGCGGCCGGGTCGGTGACCACCGCGCCCTCGTCGGTGACCCGGTTGTGCATGAACACGTTCCATGCCATCTCGCCGCGCAGGTCGAACTCCTCGCCGAGCAGCTCGAGTCCTTGGAACAGGTTGTCGAGGCAGTTGTCGTGGTCGGGGATGTCGTAGTCCCGCTCGTACCGTTCGCGGTCGCAGCACGGCACCACGATGTCGTGCTTCTCGACGTCGTCCCGTTCGATGGTGAACACCGGGTTGCGCCGATTGCTGAACAGCTGCGCGCCGGTGGCGAGCTTGATCGACGCGTTGCAGGACACCGTGTGCGTCGGCGACATGTACTCGGTCGGGTCATCGACCGACCAGGCGACCAGGTCGCCGACCTGCTGGCCTTCGACGTCGATGACGTCGAGCACGGCTGAAGCGGGGACCTTGATCCCCCGGCCCTCGCGCGCGGGCACCAGTACTTCCGAGTTCGTCATGGCGTCTCACTCCTCGTGATCTGTGCAGGTCGTGGTGGCCTCGCTCAGACGTGGCCGGAACCAGCGGGCGTGGGCACCGGCGGCTGGACGTCGACCTGACGTGTCGCCGTCGGCGTGTTGCGACTGGTCAACGCGCGGATCTCGCCGTCGATCAGCACCGCGGAGATCCCGAACAGGTCACCGCGGGCGAGCGCGCCCAGCGCGTCGTCGGCAAGGCTGCCACGCGGCGCGTCGGCGACGACGAGATCGGCGCTGCGTCCCACGGCGACCACGCCACCGTCGAGGTCGTACACGTTCGCCGTTGTTCCGGTCGCCCAGGCCCAGGCCATCTCCGGCGCGACGCCAGCCAGCGAGGTGAGCTCCGCCACGGTCTTGAGCACCCCGAGCGGCATGACACCGGTGCCGGTGGGCGTGTCGGACCCGAGGATCACCCGGTGCTCCTGGCCGGCCTCACGGACCATTTCGACGATCTCGATCGCGCTGCGGAGATTGCCCGCCTGCACGAACTGGAGCACCATGTCGGTCTCGCGAACGATCGTGGCGAGCCCCGCTGAGTCGAGTGAGGTCGGCCCACCGTTGATGTGCCCACACACGTCCGGGCGCAGGGTCAGCAGATGATCGGTGCCGATCGCGTCCGACCCGGGAATCGAGGCGCCACCGGAGTGGCACATCACGATGATCCCGACCGCCTGCGCGGCTCGGACCTGGGGTACGCCGTCGGACGGGTTGGCGTAGCGGCCGAAGCCGAACTTGGCCAGGCGCACCCCTTCGGCGGCGATCTCGCGGAAGTCCTCATCGGACAAGGTCGGCTCGACCACGACCGCGCCGCCGTTCACCTTCATGCCGTTTGGCCGGTAGTTCTGCCAGGACCGTTGGGCGATGACAGCCAGTGCCTTGACGCCCGCGGCGTCGTGCGGACGGCCAGGCAGGTGGATCTCCCCCGGCGAGATCACGCTCGTGATGCCGCCGTGCACGTACGACGCGAGGAAGCCGACGGTGTTCTGGCGTGGCGTGAAGTCGCCGAGCACGACGTGGCAGTGACTGTCGATAAGTCCGGGCCCGACCGTCGCTCCGTTGACGTCGATGATGCGGTCTGGCTCGCCGTCGGCTGCCACGCCGATGGCGCTGATGCGCCCGTCGACGATGTCGATCGAGTCGGCGTCGGCGATCGGCGCATCGAGGTCGCCGGTGACCAGCGTGCCGATGTTGATCATGCGCGTGTACATCAGGCGTCCAATCGTGACAGTGGGCCGAGTTCGGCCGCACGGGCGAGAGCGACGGCATGCGGACGGGAGGCGGCGGCAACCTCGGCCGCGTCGACGTGTACCAGCGCTCCGTCGGCGACCGATCGGGTACCAGCCACCCACACATCGCGGATCTCGGTCGGCCCGGCGCAGTAGACGATGGCCTGGTACGGGTCGTGGATGTTGGCCAGCGCCGGGCTGTCCCCGTCGAACACGACGACGTCGGCGGCCATGCCGGGTGCCAGCGCCCCCAGCCGGTCCTGCATGCCCAGTGCCCGCGCTCCACCGGTAGTGGCCATCGCGAACGCGTCGCGCGCCATCATCGCCGTCGCCTGTTGATGGTGCACGCGCTGCAGCAGCACGGCCGTCTTGACGACCTGCATGAAGTCCTGGCTGTCGTTCGACGCCGGACCGTCCACGCCCAGGCCGACCGGGATTCCCATGCGGCGCAGTTCGGGAACCGGGCACACCCCGGAAGCCAGGATCATGTTCGCGACCGGGTTGTGGGCGACCGCGACGCCGTGTTCGGCCAGCAGTTCACGGTCGTGATGGTCGACCCAGACACAGTGGGCCGCGACGGTTGGTGCGCCGAACATCCCTTCGCGCGCGCAGAACCCGATCGGGGTGACGCCATGAGCCGACCGGACCGCGGTGACCTCTTCGCGAACCTCCTGGAGGTGGATGTGCACGCCGTGTCCACCGTCGTTGGCGTAGGCGATCGTGCGGTCGAGCAGCTCCGGCGTGTGGGCGCCGAGCCCGGCGATACCGACACGGAAGCTCGACAGCCGGCTCGCGGCGGCGGCCTCGCGCAACGCTTCGTGCTCGTCGACGATGCGATCCGGTGACAGTCCGGATTGGACGTTGCGGGAGCCGTAGGAGACCACGCCGCGCAGCCCGATCTCGTCGAGGGCGCGCACCACCCCGGGCGTCGTCGGTCCGTCGGGGCGCGGGTCGCAGACGAACATGTCGTTGGCGATCGTGATCCCCGAGCGCAGCATCTGCGCCGCGGCGAGCATCGTCCCGTGGTAGGCCTTCTCGGCGTCGAGATTGGGCGCCACCGGGTTGATCACCGCACCGAACCACTCCCACAGGGTGGTCTCCTCGGCGATGCCGGTGGTCAGGCCCTCCGAGAAGTGGCCGTGGGTGTTGACGAACCCGGGCGTGACGAGGTCGTTGGCCCCGCCGAGGACCACATCGTCCGGGTGGGCGGCACGGAGTTCGGCGAACCCACCCACCGCGTCGATGGTCTCGCCTACGACACGTACCGCGGCGTCCTCCAGCGGCGTTTCGTCGACTGCGGTCAGGACGTAGCGCCCCCGGATGAGCGTGCCAGCCACGTCGTCTCTCCTGGTCTCAGTGTTCGTCGCGCGCCGCCGAGGCGACGTCCTGGGGCGTGACGTAGTCGTACACGCCGGGCTCGGCGCTGACGAGCTCGGAATACAGCTCGGGCCGGCGGGCACGCACCAGTCCGGGGATCGACCGGAACGGCTTGGGCTCTTCGAGTGAATCGTCGTTGTCGCGCAACCATCGGGCCCGCGCCAGATCGCAGGTGGCGACAAGGAGGTCCTCGGTCCCCGATGCGGTGAGCACCGATTCCGGACCGATGATCCGGGCCGAGCCGAGCTCGGCGCGGTGAATGTTGTTCGTCAGTGCGACGTGGCACAGGTTCTCGATCGCGCGAGCACGGGCGATCGCCTGCCAGTTGTCGCTCAAGGCGGTGAAGTGTCCACCCGCCGGCGAGAGCAGCACCTCGGCGCCACGAATCGCGAGCACACGTGAGGGTTCTGGCACCCACAGCTCGGAGCACACCACGATGCCGAAGTGCACGCCGTCGAGGACGAAGTCACAAAGCTCGTCACCTGGCGCGATCCACGATCCGGTCTGTTCGGCGGGCAGTGTGGCCGGATGCGACCGCCCATACCGGGCGACCTGGGTGCCGTCACGGTCGTGCACGTAGACGGTGAGCCGATTGTGGCCGTCCGGCCACCGCTCGATCCGGCTCCAGCAGACGGCGATGCCGTACCGGGAGGCCGCCTCGGCCATCACCGGTGCGGCGTCGTACACCGCGGGCGGGTCGTAGGACTCCGGGGCCCGGTAGGGCCCCGGAGCGCCTTCGGGCAGCAGCAGCAGCCGTGCCTCGGCGCCCGCCGCGCGGGCGGTCAGGTCGACCGCCCGCGCGACGTTCTCCTCCGGATCCGGTGTCATGACCAGCTTGGGCTGGCTCACCGCGATCCGGATTCGATCTGGCCGGGTCATGGCAGGCTGATGCTCGGGTCGAGGAACTCGTTGGTCACGAGCTCGTTGACGTCGAGATCGGCCACCTCGGGCGCGCTGACGGTGGCGACGATGTCCCGCAGGTTCTCGAGCCGCGGAATGTCGAAGCTGCCGTAGGTGCCGTCGGATCCGTTGGCGAAGATGCCCAGCTCGATCATCTTCTCGTCGGCGAACTCGGCGGTCGCCTTGGTGTACACCCAGCCGGTGTCGTAGGCGTCGACGAGCTCCAGGACCAGGTCGTGGACGGGATCCGGGTTCTCCAGGTACGCCGGACCACCGGCCTGCATCACCGGGACGAGCTGCTCGAGGCAGGCACGTTCACCTTCGACGTCGTCGGCCCGGACGGTGAGCACCTGGAAGTACTCCTCGAACCCAGCGTCGTGGATCAGCGCGATCTCGACGGGCCGACCCCATTCGTCGGCGACCTCGACCTCGTACAGGAACGGCTCCGCGGTGGCGAAACCGGCCTCGGCCGACTGCCCGCCGGCGGCGATGAACGTGGCCGGCTTCGAGAAGTCGCTGCGGTAGACCTGGTTCTCCTCCCAGATGCCTTCGGACACGAACCAGTCCGCCCAGACGTTGGTGCCCGGTCCGACCAGAATTTCGACGCCCTCGTCACCCAGATCCGCCATGTCCTGGACGTCCGGGTAGGTCTCCGGGTCCCAGTACACGCTGTACGGGCTCTTTTCGAAGGTGGCGAGCACCCCGACGATCGGCAGCCGATCGTGGGTGGTCATCATCTCGCCGACACGGCCGAACCCGAACATGATGTCGGGGTCCTGGTACAGCAGTGACTGTGCGTCCTGGTAGCCGACCGCGGCGCCACCGATGCGAATCTCGATGTCGACACCGGTCGACTCACCGTGGTGCATCAACGGGCCGCGCACCGACTTGGCGTCGGCGTCGATCTCGTAGGGCGCACCGACCAACGAGTAGATCATGCCGTGCTCGGACTCGGGCTCCCAGTCGAGCTGGACGACGATGTTGTCGGGGCAGACGCCGGACAGGTCCACCGTGTCGGTGGCCTCGCCGGGTTCCGCATCGGGTTCGTCCGCGGGCGCTTCCTCCGCCGGCTCCTCGGCTGGCTCGGGCGCTTCAGCCGGAGCGTCGTCGCCGCCACACGCCACGGCGACCATCGCCATGGCGGCGAGCACCGCGACGTACGGCCGCAACCGCTTCGTCATCGATTTCATCGTGTTGCCTCCTGTCGTGTTCCGGCGTCCGTTCCATGTGGCGCCGGTTCGTGCGTCGTTGTTCGATCCTCGGGCCGACCTGATGGGCCGGCGATGGGCAACGGGGTCGGTGACGGTCGTTGTGTGGGTGTCTTCCTCCCGGTTTCTCCCTCGATGTGTTCCGTTCAGTGCGCGCGGGTCTCGGCCCAGCTGCCGACGACCCGCTTTGCCAACCACCCGAATCCGGCGAACACCACGATCCCCAGCCCGCACGAGACGATCACGGTGGCCAGCAGCGCCTCCGACTGCAGTCGCGAGGCATATCGGCTGAGCAGCAGACCCAGACCCGGGCTGCCTCGGCCGAAGAAGAAGTCCCCGACGATCGCACCGATCACCGACAGGCCCGCTGCGGTGCGCAGTCCGGTGAACACATGCGGCAGGGCGGTCGGGATCTGCAGCTTCATCAGCCGCGTCCAGCGCCCCGCGTCGTGGATCGTCAGCAGGTCATGCAGTCCACGATCGGCCGACAGCAGCCCGGTGAGCGTGTTGATCACCAGCGGGAACAGCGAGATGATGATGCACACGATCACCCGGGCCATGAACCCGAAGCCGAACCAGAATCCGAGCAGCGGCACCAGCGCCAGGATCGGCACGGTCTGCATGATCACCGCGTAGGGATACAGCGACCGTTCGATCCATTTGGCCTGGCTCATCGCGAGCGCCATGGTGGAGCCGATCGCGAACGCGATCGCTAAGCCGATGAAGGCCACCTGTGCACTGAGGAACAGCCCGCGGATGATCTCCTGGCGCGGACCGTCGGCGAACCCGTCGAGCAGGACCGCATGCGGCGGAGGCAGCAGGAACCGACGGTTGGGCTCGAGCACCCAGAAGGTGATCCCGTACCACACCGCGATGGACAGGGCGAACACACCCAGTGGCGGCAGCACCAGGCCGGGGAGGGAACGCGCCCGGTCGAACACCCGCACACGGGACCCCGGTGGCAGCGACTGCTCGACCGTCTCGGGCAGCGGTGCGGCGCTCATGTGACCTCCTTGAGCGAACGGGCGACCTCCCCTGCGAGCGCGGCGAACTCGGGCTCGTAGCGCAGTTCGGGCTCACGTGGGTAGGGGAACGGCACCTCGTACTCGGCGACGATGCGCCCCGGGCGCGCCGACATGACCATCACCCGGGTCGACAGATACACGGCCTCGTCGACCGAGTGCGTGACGAACACCGCCCCGAAGTTGCGTTGGTTGAACAGGGCCAACAACTCCACGTTGAGCCGCGACCGGGTGATCGAGTCCAGAGCCGCGAACGGTTCGTCGAGCAGGAACAGGTCGGGATCGAGCACCAGGGACCGCGCGAGGCTGGCACGCATCTTCATGCCGCCGGAGAGCTGGTGCGGCCGGTGCTGGGCGAACTCGTGCAGTCCGACGAGCTCGAGCACCTCGGCGACGCGTTCGCGACGTGTCGACCGCTCCACCCCGTCGAGTTCGAGCAGCAGCTCCACGTTGTGTTGCACGGTGCGCCAGGGCATCAGGGTCGGCTCCTGGAACACGTAGGCGATCTTGTCCGAGCCCCGATGGATGTCACCGGTCGTCGGCTTTTCGAGCCGCGAGGCAAGCCTCAGCAAGGTGGACTTGCCACAGCCGGACGGGCCGACGAGCGACACGAACTCGCCGTTGTCGACCGTGAACGTCACCGGGGTGAGGACCTCGACGGCGTCGAATCGCTTCGTCACCTCGTGGAATCCCACGACGTGGCCACCGGTGTCGGTACTGGAACTGGACACAGCCCGCCTTTCGTCGATTCGTGCCTCCGCCGTGGTCCCGTTCACCGCAGACCGTCCTTGCCTTCCACCTCGCCGGGAGCGATCCCGCCGAGTCGGGCGTTGAG
>JBJHDB010000061.1:0-9664 GCA_050486325.1 Nitriliruptoraceae bacterium
GATCAGCACGATGAGGATCCGCCAGGTCCAGGCGGCCGCGGTCGACAGCCACGACGGCACCCGGCGGATCTCGGGTGTGTCCCGAAGCTCCAGCTGGCGCGCGAACTCCTCGTCCTCGCCGTTCAAATCTGCGTCCGATCCGGGGGCCGACTACCCCTCGCCGTCGCCGTCGGACACGCCCGCGCGTGCCGCTGTGCGCAGGCTAGTGAGAACTCGTGCCCAGCAGACAGTGTTCGGCGGCGGCCGCGGCGCGAAGGTCGTGCGTTGGCCGGACTGCGCATGACGTCTCGCGCGCACACCGACGATCGATTCGCTGCGCACAAGATGTGGATCGGTTGTGGAAAAGGTAGGAGAATTCTGGGGATGAGCGGTGGGCAACACGGCGCTGGTGGCCTATAATCACAATATGTTGTGCATAGGTGCCGGTCTTGGGCACCACTGGTTGTACGTAGCGCGTACCCGTCGCAGCGACGCATACTTGACGTGACCGGTGGAAGGTCGCTGTACTCCGCCTGCAGCACAACGATGTAGTTCCGCCGTTGTGTCCACCGGTAGGCGTCACGGATGTGGCGCGTGAGCGAGGACGGCAGTCATGGCAGACGTGCGAGTCACACGGTCCGACGACGACATCGCCGACGACGCACTGCGTGTCGTCGAGGACGGCGGGCGGACGGGCCTGCGCTTCGCGCGCTGGTTCACCGAACCGGACGTCGACCCCTACGACGAGCTCGAGTGGGAGCTGCGTGACGCGGTCCTGACCAACTGGCGGGACGGCTCGGTCTCGTTCGAGCAGCGCGGTGTGGAGTTCCCGTCGTCCTGGTCGATGATGGCGACCCAGATCGTCGCGCAGAAGTACTTCCGTGGCACGCTCGGCACGCCCGAGCGGGAACGGTCGGTCAAGCACATGATCGACCGGGTCGCCGACACCATCACCGACTGGGGACGCGACGGCGGGTACTTCGTCGACGAGGACTCGGCGGTGACGTTCAACGCCGAGCTCAAGCACCTGCTCGTCAACCAGAAGGCTGCGTTCAACTCGCCCGTGTGGTTCAACGTCGGGGTCGAGGAGACCCCGCAGTGCTCGGCCTGCTTCATCCTGTCGGTCGAGGACACGATGTCGTCCATCCTCAACTGGTACGTGGAGGAGGGCACGATCTTCAAGGGTGGCTCGGGAGCCGGGGTCAACCTGTCGCGTATCCGCTCGTCGAAGGAACAGCTCAAGGGCGGGGGCGAGGCCTCCGGGCCGGTCAGCTTCATGCGCGGCGCCGACGCGTCTGCAGGCACGATCAAGTCCGGTGGCAAGACCCGCCGTGCGGCCAAGATGGTGATCCTCAACGTCGACCACCCCGACGTCGAGGAGTTCATCTGGACCAAGGCACGCGAGGAGAAGAAGGTCCGCGTCCTGCGTGAGGCCGGCTTCGATATGGACCTCGACGGCGAGGACTACGCCTCGATCCAGTACCAGAACGCCAACAACTCTGTGCGGGTCACCGACGAGTTCATGCGTGCCTACGAGGAGGACCGCGACTACGAACTCCGTGCCATCACCACGGGCGAGGTCATCGAGACCAAGTCCGCAGCCGACGTCATGCGCCAGATCTCGCAGGCCGCCTGGGAGTGCGCCGACCCCGGCGTGCAGTACGACACGACGATCAACGACTGGCACACCTGCCCGGAGTCGGGCCGCATCAACGGCTCCAACCCGTGCAGCGAGTACATGCACCTCGACAACTCGGCGTGCAACCTCGCCAGCCTGAACTTGAAGAAGTTCTATGACTACGACGCCGGCCGGTTCGACGTCGAGTCCTACATGCGTGCGGTCGAGATCGTCTTCACCGCGCAGGAGATCATCGTCGGTTACTCGTCGTACCCGACCGAGCAGATCGGCAAGAACGCGATCGACTACCGCGAGCTGGGGCTGGGTTACGCCAACCTCGGCGGGCTGCTCATGTCGATCGGGCTGCCCTACGACTCCGACGAGGGACGTGCGTGGTGCGGTGCGCTGACCGCTCTGATGACCGGCCACGCGTACCGGACCTCGGCGGAGATCGCCAAGGTCGTCGGCCCGTTCAACGGCTACCGACGCAACGCGCAACCGATGCTGCGGGTGATCGGCAAGCACCGCGACGCCGTGGAGGGCATCGACCCGCGGCCCGTGCCCACCGACCTGCTGAACGCCGCACGGCGCAGCTGGGACGAGGCGCTCGAACTCGGCACCGCACATGGGTTCCGCAACTCGCAGGCGAGCGTGCTGGCCCCCACCGGCACCATCGGCCTGATGATGGACTGCGACACCACTGGCATCGAGCCCGACCTGGGTCTGGTCAAGACCAAGAAGCTGGTCGGTGGCGGGTCGCTGACGATCGTCAACCAGACGGTGCCGCAGGCACTGCGCCAGCTCGGCTACACCGAGGAGCAGGTCGAGGCGGTCGTCGCCTACATCGACGAGAACAAGTCGATCCACGGGGCGCCCGCCCTCAAGCCCGAGCACACCAAGGTGTTCCAGTGCGCCATGGGTGACGACGCGATCCACTACATGGGCCATGTCAAGATGATGGCGGCCGCCCAGCCGTTCATCAGCGGGGCGATCTCCAAGACGGTGAACCTGCCCGAGGAAGCCACGGTCGAAGACGTCGAGCAGTTGCACCTCGACGCGTGGAAGCTCGGGATCAAGGCCATCGCGATCTACCGGGACAACTGCAAGGTCGCCCAGCCTTTGAGCGTGACCAAGAAGGACGTGGCCGGCGTTCCGGCCGTCGGCGAGGTGACATACGTCCCGCAGCGCCGCAAGCCGCCCAAGACCCGGCCGTCGCAGACCATCAGCTTCCGGGTCGGTGACGCCAAGGGCTACCTGACCGCGGGGGAGTACCCCAACGACGGGCTGGCCGAGATATTCCTCAAGCTCGGCAAGCAGGGCTCGACCCTGTCCGGACTGCTGGATGCGTTCGCGATCTCGGTGTCGATCGGGTTGCAGTACGGCGTGCCGCTGGACAGCTACATCGCGAAGTTCATGAACATGCGCTTCGAGCCTGCCGGCATGACCGACGACGAGGAGATCCGTTTCGCCACGTCGCTGGTGGACTACGTCGCCCGCAAGCTCGCGATCGAGTACCTGCCCTACGACCAACGTGCAGCACTCGGCATCCACACGCTCGACGAGCGCAACCGGATGCTTGACGAGACCTACGGTGCCAGTGAACCCGCCGAGCTCGCGGTACCCGCGGAGGTTGCCAACGAGGATCTGCTCGACGACCTGACCGAGGACGCTTCCGAGCGCGCCGCGTCACGCCAGCAGCCGTCGGCGACGGCAGCGCCAGGTTCGACGGCAGAGGCGGTGGTCTCCAGCGCGCCGGTCGACCACGATGCGCCGATGTGCTTCGACTGCGGGATCAAGATGATCCGTGCGGGCGCCTGCCACGTGTGCGAGTCGTGCGGTACGACCAGCGGCTGCTCCTGACGTTGCTTCTGGGCCGTGATCGAGCGGCATCATGGTGAGCTTCGTAGCCAGGCGTGTTGTCGTGCACGGGCAGGTGCAGGGCGTCTTCTTCCGTGCAGGTGTCCGCGAGCAGGCGACGCGCAACGGCATCTCGGGCTGGGTCGCCAACCGCGCCGACGGCGCGGTCGAGGCGTGGCTCGAGGGAGACCCGGCTGGCGTCGCCGCCGTCGAGGCCTGGATGGCCGGCGGCGGGCCGCCAGATGCTCGCGTCGACCGTGTCGAGGTGACCGAGCCTGCCCCAGCCGGACACCGTACCTTCGAGATCCGCGGCTGATTCCGGCGTCGAAATGACCGATCCAATTGCGACGAGCCACGGGACGGGCCAGGGCTCGAACCACCTGACTGCGGCCCGACCACCCCGCATCGTGGTCGACGTGGCTGACGAAGGCAGCCTGCACTGCGTGGACGAGCCGCTCGGCATCGAAGACCCGATGGGGTTCACCGACCGCAAGCCCTACCCGCAGCGGCTGGCGGAAGCCCGTGCCCACGCTGACGGTGACGAGGCGGTGTGGACGGGGCGTGCCACGATCGGAGGGATCGGGTGCCTGATCGTCGCCAGTGACTTCGATTTCCTCGCTGGCTCGATGGGGATCGCAGCCGGCATCCGAATTTGTCGGGCGTTCGACCTGGCCGTGGAGTTGCGGCTTCCGGTGATCGGGATGCCGCGTTCGGGGGGAACACGGATGCAGGAAGGCACCCCGGCGTTTGTCCAGATGGCGGCGGTGGCAGCCGCAGTACGTCGGTTGCGTGACGCCCGCCTGCCTTATCTGGTCTATCTGCAGAACCCGACGACGGGTGGCGTGCTAGCCACTTGGGGGTCGCTGGGCCACCTGACGTTCGGCGAGCCCGGCGCGCTTATCGGTTTGACCGGCCCGCGTGTGATCGAAGCGATGACCGGCGAGCCGTTTCCCGAAGGCGTCCAGACGGCCGAGCATCTCCACTCGACCGGGATCATCGATGACGTCGTCCCGCGCTCCGAGCTCCGGCACCGGTTGGCGACGGCCCTGGCCGTGCTGGCTCCCCCCGTTCCGGTTCCACCACATGCCGACATTCTGCACCTGGACGAGGACCGTGAGGTCGATGCCTGGGAGGCGGTGGCACGGTCCCGGCGCACCGATCGTCCGGGTGTCCGGGAACTGTTCGCCGCCTGCGTCTCGGAGATCACGCGACTGTCGGGTGACGGTGTCGGTGGGCGTGACGACGGCTGTCTTGCCGTGATCGCACGGGTGCAGGGAATCCCGGCGGTGATCGTGGCGGCCGATCGTCTGCCGGGTGAACGTGGCGCATCGCTGAGTGCCGCCGGATACCGGACGGTTCGTCGGGCAATGGTGCTCGCCGATGAACTCGGCTTGCCCTTCGTGACCGTGATCGACACCGCCGGTGCCGAGATTTCGGTGCGCAGCGAGGAGGAGGGGCTTGCCGCCGAGGTGGCCCGATGTCTCGCTGAGCTCGCGGCCCTTCGCGTGCCGACGTTGTCGCTCCTGTTCGGTGAGGGCACAGGGGGTGGCGCCATCGCGCTCCTGCCAGCTGATCGAGTCGTCGCGTGCGAGCACGCGTGGTTGTCGCCGATCGCGCCGGAGGGCGCGTCGGAGATCCTGTACCGGTCCACAGATCGTGCCAAGGAGCTCAGCAAGTCCCAAGCCATCGCGTCCACGGATCTGCGGCGCCACGGCATCGTCGATGTGGTCGTCCCCGATCGCCCGGAGCCGGGTGAGGAAGGCCCGGCGTTCGCAGCGCGTGTTGCAGCCACGGCGGTGACGTTGCTGCGGGAGGTGATCGAGCAGGATCCGACCGAACGGATCGCGATCCGGAGCCGTCGATGGCAGCGCGTCGCCGAGAGGTTTCTGCCGCCGGAACCTGCCGAGCACTAGCTCGCCGGAGGCGCCTCAGTTCACCCGGTCTGCGTGAACCCAGGCCACCACCGCATCGACGACGTGGTCGGCCCATGCCCGGTCGATGGCTCCTCCGGTGACGAGGATTCGGTAGTAGAACGGCGCGGCAAGCAGGTCGACGGCAACCCCCAGGTCGACCCCGGCACGCAACTCGCCGCGGTCACGGGCACGTTCGAGTACGCGCAGCGCGACCGTCCGACGCGCGGCGAGGAATCCGTCGCGCAGGGCGGAGGCGAGTGCCGGGTCGTGGGCGATCCGGCCCACCAGTGCCGCGATCAGTCCACGCGCCAGTGGTGCGGCGAACACGTCGACCAGGGCGTGGGCCAGCGCGGTGAGGTCACCGCGCAGGGTGCCGGTGTCCGGTGTGGGAACCTGGTCGGCCATGGCTTCCACCGCGGCGACGACGATGTCGTCCTTGGTGCGCCACCGACGGTAGATCGTCGCCTTCGACACCCCGGCCTCTGCGGCGATCCGGTCGGTGGTCACCCCGGCATCGCCTTCGAGGGCAAGCAGGCGCACGGTCGCGTCGAGGATCGACCGGTCGGCGCTGGCGTCACGTGGCCGGCCGGGTCTACCCGAGGCAGGCGCCGTCGATTCGTCGGTGGCCATCCGTCAGGCAATCCGCTGCAGATGCGTGTCCTTGAACGACGTGGGGTACTTCAGCCCGTATCCCAACGCGCGGTCGAAGCCGATGTGGGCGGTCCAGATCAGTGCATAGGGGAGCAGCACCGGTGCCTGCGTCACGCCAATGCCGGCGAGAGCCACCGGAACGAGGAGCCAGTGGGTGGCGTTGTAGACGTGGGCACCGAATCGCATCGACACCAGGTAGCCGAGCATCCCCAGGTCGGGGAGGAGGAACAGCGCAGCGAACAGGAGCCAGCTGGCGTCCAGGTAGGCGTAGCCGACGACAGACGCCGCGAGCAGTGCCAGTCCTTCGAGGCGGAGCAGCACGCCCGGCGCGAACGGTGCGATTGGGGATGCATCGCGCGCCATGCCCGGCGTGTCGAGCGAGGTCGGGTCGGCTGGCCGGGTGGGGCCACCGACCGAGGTTGCGGTCATCGTGCGATCCTTCGTATTCATGGCCGTGCACCCACGGCAGCAGCTGTTACGAAACGATACTGTCTCGTATTGGAAAAGGCAAGGCGGGTTCAGTTTCCCCGACTGACGCTGGTACGCGGACCGGGCATTCGGGTGAGCACCGTCAGCAGCAGCACCGTTGCGATGATCACGGTTGCGAGCATGAGGCGCGTCAGGCCGAACCGGTCGGCGAGCCAGCCGAACAGGGTGGCCAGGGGCACAAGTCCCATGAGCGCACCGAGTGCGGTGACCGTCCCCGCAGCATCCGGTGTCGCGCGCAGCGCACGGGCACGCAGGATCGGCCACACCGGTGCCATCACGAGGTTGCGCGGCACGACAAGCACGAAACGTGCCACCAGCCCAGGTGTGAGCAGCCACGCCGGGTAGGTGACGAGGGTCGCCAGGCACGAACCGATCAGCAGCCGAACAGGGTCGTGCCGCCGGACCCAGCGGTCCATGATGGCAAGCCCAGCGAGTGTCGCGAGGAACCCGAGTGCGGCATGCCAGGCGACGAGTGTCTGTGAGGCGCTTGTGGCGCTGCGAAGCCACACCGGTTCGAACAGCTCCGGGATGTCGAACAACTCGTGGATCAGCAGTGCGACGAGCCAGATACGCGCATCCCGGTTGGCGAGCACTCGACGGACGTTGCCGGTGACCTTTCCCAGCACGGACACGGTTCGTTCGGCGGTGAGCGTCGGTCCGGGCACGGCGGCACGGGCAAGTAGGACCGCATAGATCAGGCACCCGCCGCCGGCCACGACCATCGGCAGCATTTGGTCGACACCGGCTGTGCCGGCGATGGCCACGCTTGTGGGTGCCAGCAGTGCGCCGATCGTGTCGAGTGAGGTCGACCGCCCCTGGACCCGCTCGGCGTCGGTCGGGTGTCCGTCGATCAGCACGACGTCGGCCGTGTTGGCCAGCGCCCCCGAGGTCGCTCCCGCCAGGGCGAACGCTGCGACGAGCCAGCCGAACGACGGCGCGCCGGCGGCGATGAGCAGTGCACCGCC
This sequence comes from Nitriliruptoraceae bacterium, assembly GCA_050486325.1. Classification (GTDB taxonomy): domain Bacteria; phylum Actinomycetota; class Nitriliruptoria; order Nitriliruptorales; family Nitriliruptoraceae; genus JBJHDB01. The sequence goes on from JBJHDB010000061.1 coordinate 7,473, forward strand.
CCAGCCGGCCGCGCCCCACACGAGCCATGGCCGCCGGCGGGTCAGGTCCAGGGCCGTCCCGATGATCGGATCAGTCACCGCACCGACCGAGTAGAGCGCCTGGAAGCACCAGCCCACCTGCGTGACGCTCAAGCCGAGCCGGGCACGCAGCGTCGGCATGAGCACGATGACGAGGCCGGCAGCGACCTCATCGGCGAACCGTCCGAACAGGGTGAGTACGGCGGCACGCTCGTCGAACTCATCCCGACGAGCGAGGTTGCGCAGGCCGAGTGCCCGCGCGAGAAAGTGATACATGATCTCCTCCGCGAATGTGACGATCGATGGCTGCGATCGGTGCGAAGGAGTGCGGGGCGGGCCACGCTGATGTACGCGACCGTGCCCGGCGGCAGGTCAACGAGGGACGTGTCCAGCGATCATGAGTTTCCTCGAGTGTGGTCATGTGCCATCGCGGTGCCTGCGTGACGCTAGCGCAATCGGCGTCGTGGCGGCAGCGTGACAGACGGCCAGTCGGTCCAGTCAGTCGGCCGTGCGGAAGTCGTCGCCGCCCGACTCCTTGGCGCGGTACATCGCTTCGTCCGCGCGTTTGAGCAGCGTCTCGGCCGACATGCCGGGCTCGGCTAGTGCGACGCCGACCGACACCGTCGACAGCTCGTCGTGGTGCGCCGCAGAGATCAGCCGTCGGGCGATCGCTGCTGCTTCGTCGTGGCTGGCAACTCGGATTGCGGTCGCGAACTCGTCGCCGCCGATGCGGTAGAGGAGGTCGTCGGTGCGCAGCGCATCGGCCAGTACCGCGCTCAATCGGCGCAGCAGCTCGTCACCGTGCAGGTGGCCGTGGTGGTCGTTGACCTGCTTGAACTCGTCGACGTCGATGATCAGCACGGCGACGTGGCGCCCGTCGTCGCTTTCGAGCTCGTCCTCCAACGCGTCGTGGAACGTGGTGTGGTGACCCAGGCCCGTCAGCGGGTCGCGCATGCTCCGGTCGCGAAGTTCAGTGACCGCGCGTGCCGTGCGCAGGCCCGCAGCGATCTGGGTGCCAAGGATCTCCATGCCGGAAACGAAGCGTGTGTCAATCCCGGTGGATTCATCCGAGGCGAGCAACAGGATGCCGAGCCGTCCACCGAGTGCGTTCAGCGGAACGATCAGCAGGGAGGCGATCCCGGCGGTGTGCAAGCGTCTGTGGACGCCGAGTTCGCTGTTGGCGGTGCCGGTCGAGTACAGCGACGACCCGGCGGACACCCAGTCGGTGAGGGTGGCCAGGTCGTCTGACGACATCCGGGTGAGCGCGTCGGCGAGCGGGCCTCGGGCATGGGTGATCGCCACCGCACCGTTGTCGGCGAGTGCGATTGCGGCAGTCGGTATCGCGGTGAGCTGTGAGGCTGCCGCCGCGCCGTCGACCACGATGTCGGTCTCGGTCTCGAGCTGGGCAATGCGGACCACCAGACGGGCCACCCGCTGGCCGACCGTCTCTTCGGGCACGCCTCCGAGTTCCCGCAGGCGCTCGGCGAAGATCGCCGCCGCCTCCTCGACACGCCCGACCAGATCGTCGGCTGGACTCCGGGTCGATTCCACGTTCAGCGCACCGACGACCACGCCGTCGCGGCGGATCGGCACGCAAACCTCGTGGACGAGATTGGGTGCCGCAGCGAGGAACTCCGGGTCCGCAGCAGCATCCTCGACGACAACGGTCGTCCCGGAGCGCACCGTACGCCCGATCACCCCGGCGCTCACCGGGATACCGTCGAGCACCTGCCAGTAGCCCCGCTGGGCCTGGCATCGCAGGCGGTCGCCTTGGATCAGATAGAGGCTCGGGTGAGTGATGTCGCGCCGGTGGAGCGCGCCCACCAGCGCATCCGCGGCATCACGAGGTGACGACGCAGCGGCGATCGCCGCGCGCACTTCGTCACCGAATTCTGGTGTTGCCGTCGCAGCTTCTCCCGGGCCAGAACATCCGTGCAGGCGCACAAGCGGCCTGGCCACAGGAACGGTACTCGCCGATGACGGCCGCGTCAGGGGAGGTGCCCGCGCACCGAGCGGCGACACTCGCCCGGCCGACGTGCGCTCACCCCTGGGATGGATCCGAGGTGGCCGGCGGCTGGGGCAGCTCGACAACGAACCGGGCTCCGTCGTCGACGGGCTCAGCCCAGATCGCCCCGCCATGTCGTTCCGCGATGGCGCGGCAGGTGGCCAGCCCG